>DDVI01000086.1:47496-90720 GCA_002345205.1 Bdellovibrionaceae bacterium UBA2316
GTTCATCATCCATCAATGATAGCGTTTTAATCATATTGATTTGAGTATCCGTGATACCCACCAAAATCGATTCCCCGGCAACACGAACAACCGCCATACTTTTTTTAGGGCCCAAGTAATGTTGAGCTAAAACTTTAATTTCATTTTTATTTCTTTTAATATTTTGTGTCTTAGCTTTGCGAACGAATACCCAAGTACCACAAGCTAAAATCCCAAGAAGAGCAATAACAAGAATCACACGAAAATAAGTAGTTTCGTTAGACGCAATTTTTTTGGTAGTCTCTAAAGAAAGAGGAATCTCGTTCTCTTTTGCTGTTTTTTTATCAACAATCGGCTCTGTCTCTTTAACTGCCTCTGTAACTGGAACGGCGGCTGCAACTGGAGCTGCTGCTGCCACAGACTCCGTCGTCTTAATCTCATTCTGAACATCCGCAGGAAGTTCAGACAAAGCCGACTCGGCCATTAAATTACATGTTAAGAAGAAAACCGCTAAAATCCATTTCATTGGTCGTTCCCTATTTATTAAATTGTTCGACTATTTCAATTGTTCAACACGTTCCGCTGGCGAAATAACATCAGTTAAACGCACACCGAACTTTTCATTAACCACTACCGCTTCACCGCGTGCGATTAGCTTGTCATTAACCATAACTTCCATTGGCTCACCGGCTAATTTATTTAGCTCGATCACGCTACCTTGAGTTAGATTTAATAGTTCGCTTACCGGCATTTTTGTGCGACCTAATTCAACAGATAATTTCAGAGGAATATCTAAAATTAATTGTAGATTGCGATCGTTGCTTTTGGGCTCTGCTTTACCCGCTGCTTTTGGCGCTGCTGGTTTATCACCAGCTAATGTCATGGCTTCGGCTTCTTGCACCAGTTGCTCGGCTAAATTATCTAATTGATCGTCAGACATCTTCTAACTCCTTTTACTTAATAACTGGTCGAGTGACTTGCACTGCCGTAGTTCCGTGATGATTTCCATAGTAACCCTTAAATTTTTTAACATTTTCAACATTGATATCTAGCTCGCCCGTCGCATCCTGAGTTAAAGGAATTACGTCGCCCACTTTAAGACTCATTAAATCTTCAAGTAGGATTGAAGTTTCGCCCAGATTCACGCGCACTTCTAATTCAGTATCCATTAATTGCTCTTTAATAATTGCCGTCCAAAGTTTTTTGTCTGTTTGATCCGATTCAACTTGAAAACCAGTCGATAATTTTTGTTTGATTGGTTCGATCGTAGCGTAAGGTATAACCATTGAAATAGTTCCCGTCGCATTTTCTAATTCTACGTCAAATGTAGACGCGATAACCACGTCGGTTGGTGGCACGATACCAACGAACTGCGGATTGACCTCAGTACGAACGAAGCTACAGCCGATTTTTTCAACGCTAGCCCACGCATTTTCTAAATCATGGATAGCAAGCTCAACTACCTTACGAACGATGCTTAATTCGATTGGGGTAAAATCTTTACCGTCAATTTTAGTGTAGGGACGATCAGCGCCACCAAAGAATGAATCTACTAAAGCGTACGCTAGTTTACTTTCAATAACCATCAAAGCTGACCCACGTAAATTGTTAAAACGTAGAACGCTCATGCAAGTAGGCATTGGTAATGTATTGATAAACTCACCGAATTTTAGGAACTCAGTGCTTGTTAGAGATATAGATGCAATTTTTCTTAGGGAAGATGACAAAGATACACGAAATGCACGCATGAACTTTTCGTAAATAACTTCCAGCTGAGGAAGTCGTCCGCGAATAATTCTATCTTGGCTAGTTAAATCATACGATACGACCTTTTTGTCGTCGCTAGTTTTAACTGAGCCCGTTGACTCTTTACTCGATACTTCAGGAGTGCCTACGTCACCGTCGGAAACCGCGGCTAATAAGGCATCAACTTCGTTTTGTGAGAGTACTTGATTCATTTAATATTCCTCTAGTTGTATATAAACTCTGTGAAGAACACGTTTGAGATTTTTCCGTTTGTTAAGAATGAATTGATAGTGTCCTTGATTTCATTCTTCAGGTTTTCAATACCTTCTTTATTGGAAACTTCCTCATACTTTTTAGAAGATAGAATAATAATGATAATGTCGCGTACTTGCGCCTTACGTTTATCAATCTCATCCGCGACGTTTTTACCGTCGTTGTCTTTTAATTCAAGCTCCATCATCACTTTAGCTACTTTACGACCTTTAGAGCCCGCCAAATTCACGATAAAGGTTTCAAGCGGAACCACTTTCCCAATGAACTGCTTTTCTTCTTTGTGCTCGGCCTCTTGAGTATCGTGCTCGCCTTTAATCACGTGCTCAATTTTTGGCTCGGCATTGTCCTTTTTCTTTCCTTGGTAGATCATCCATCCTACGCCGGCTAAGAAGAACATATTAATAACTATAAGTACGACATAAATTATGTTCGTCTTAGATCCACCCGATGCTGGCGCCGCCGCTGGTGCCGGTGCTGCCGCTGCTGCTTTGTCTTCAGCCACTTCAATCCTCCCTAACGAAGAAATGACACTTTTCCCCTTAAATCTTAAAGCAGCAATCAAAGTGCCATCTGGACTTTTTTTCCTACTTTCCGTGCGAAAGACTAGAATATCTCGACTAAGAATTAGCTCTTCACGGAAGTTATCCCTTCTTACCTTAAGACTATGACGGAATTTTGATGGAATTCGGTGAATCAGGACCTACTTTTTTTGGAGGACCCTCTAAAATTTTGACACCCGACTATGGCCTGTTGACGGTTTAAGCACGGGTCCAGGTAAAAAATTACAAGGCCCCAAAACAGTTCACAAAAATCGCAAAAAAACAGGTAAAACCATTAACTAGAATGAAACTTAAATTATTGGTTTTTATCTTCCTTAGTCATCTTAGCTTAGCGTTAGCCGAAACGGACGATTTGTGTTGGACAAAGGAAGAAAATTCAGCGACGAAACAACCGTACTCGTCTTTCAATGAGTGGGATAACGATGTGTTTGAGTGGAAACGCAAATACCACGCTCAATTCAATTTGGTCTTGTTAGTTAAAGCCTTTTCGGCGTATTCAAAAGAACGAGCCAAAGCTAGTTCCTTTGGAAATGATAAGATTGCACATTGTTATATTGGCTGTAGAATCGCTCAACGCACAGATTTCAGAACATCACGCTTTGCAGCCTGGTATAAAGAATTCAAAGACATCACAGATTGCAATATGGACACACACTTCGAAACTAAAGACTATGAGGCAACTCTTTTAGGTGCTGAAGCGGGAAGAAACAAAAAGACTAATTGCGAACTAGTGTGCCCTTCACTGATCGAAAAGCTTTAGGCACACTGATAGTATTCACTTATATTTAAGAGATTGAATTGCGATAACCCGTTTCTGTTAAACGCTGACCCATTTCTTCGTACGCCGGGTGCTGACGAGGCGGAGCCATAGTCGCCAAACCGTCAACGTAGCGATTAAACATACAGAAGGCCGCAGCGATAAGGACAGTATCATGAATGTCTGTTTCTGTGGCACCTGCCGATTTTGCTTTCAAAACATCGTCAGTCGTTACTGAGCGTGCGTCTTTTTGAACTTTTGCTGCGATTTCTAATAAACTTTGAAGTCTTATAGAAATTTTTGACCAATTTTCTTTTGACCAAATTTCGCGAGCCTTCCCCTTTTGTCCCCAACGAACATCAGCAACTGCGCCGTGCACTTCTGAACAGAATACACATTGATTCAAGTAGGAAACGTAACTAGCAATTGTTTCTCTTTCAGCCGTGGAAAGGGTTTCAGATGCCTTGCAAAGAAGTGTTTCTGCCAAATCATTAAGTGGTTTTGCTGTTTCTGGGTAAGCCATCATTGGGCCGACAATACCGGGAATACCTTCGGGTAATTTAATGTGTGCCATATATCTCCTTATTTGGAGACTATTTGATCACTTGATTTTTCAGATTCCAAAAGAATTCGTTGGTGTCTTGACTCAAGATACCGATCTTATCGCCGGAGTTTAAGCGATCATTAACATTTAGAGGCTGTATCAAGCCTTTGAATTTCATCTGACTCGTTAAACCATTGTCATGATTCAATTCTAAAAAATATTCGTCCGCGCTTAGCTGAACTTTCTTGCTCAGCATCCCCGACCAAGGGCTAACGGCTTCCACACCGCCGGCTTGATCTTTCTTTAAACCGTCAAATTGGAATTCTAATTTTTGGTTAGTCTTATCGAAATTACGCTTTACGTTTAGCGTATCCTTGTCTCCAAGCTTCAAAGGCCCTGTGGGTTTGGCTTGATGCTCTTTTAATCCATAACGTTCGCCAAACTTGTCTACAAGGTCTTTATAAATCATATCCGAAATGCCTATTCCGCCCTTCTCGCCCCACTTTTCAACGTACTCGTTGTCTAACTGTTCACGGAAGATTTTTTCAGCGCCATTGACTTTAACGAGCCCACTTTCAGGAACACTAGAACGCATCGATTTCATGAGTTCACGAAGGAAATGCTTTTCGTACATATCAGACACTTCACGAAACTGGGTTTTCACCTTTTCAGTAGTCGTGGCCTCATTTAATGGCAGTCCTTTTTGTACTTTGATCATAATTGTAAAAAGAAGAAAGAGGGGAGTTTGAGTCGGAGAATCTTGTGCATCCTGCACTAAAGACTCTTTTTTAGAATTCAATCAGCATCAATCCTTGATGTTGCTTTTTTCCTTGTTTCCTGCGAGAAACTTTTTTGCGACTCCTTGACCATCCATGGCTATCGATCTCTTTCTCACCCTCCCCGGCACTCTAAAAACATCCATGTTCTTAGAGCTATATATTTTTATTTTAACAAATCTGCCTCATTTCGAAACAGAATTTTTATTTTTACAGAATTCCTAATCCTTGCTCTAGTCGGGCTTTTCAGCAGTTCTTGAAGTCTGGACTAGAGACCCCGACTATAGTACTTCCAATTCCCCGTGCAATGCGCCCGCGGCCTTGATTGCCTGTAGCAGCGTAATCAAATCTTTAGGTGTAATTCCTACTTTATTCAGGTTCTGAACTAAATCACCAACACTGGCACCCTCAATAAGCGCAATCTTTTCTTCTACTGCGCCTTTCTTACCGTCACCTACCTTTACGGAAATCCCATTGTGTGAAACAGCGACTTTAGAAATCTTAACTTTATCACCAATCACTACCGTTCCGGATTTTTCATTGATGATAACAACAGCACGCGTATCCGGATTAATTTGAATGCTTTCGATTGTTGCCAATAATTCTACACCCTTATTTTCATAACCAAATGGCGTCACGATATCAATTGTACCGCCATCTTTCGCAGAAGCATACTGTCCACCTAACTCGCGATTAATCGTCAAAACGGAACGAGCTGCCGTCGTGAAATCAGGGTTGTGCAAAGTTAAACGAAACATTTTTCTAGCTGAAAAATCACTCTGAACATCTTTTTCAATAATAGCACCGTTCGGAATTCTACCCGATGTCGTATGCATCTCTTTGCCGTCACCGCTAATTACAACTGTGCCTTGGGCCACGGCGAAAACTTGTTCGTTACCCGCGCGCATCGGTGTTTGCAAAAGTGTTCCGCCTTGTAGAGAACTAGCTTCACCAATCGCACTTACGGTAATGTCCATCGGGTTACCTGCTTTAGCGAACGCAGGCAGATTAGCCGTCACGATAACGGCCGCAACGTTTTTGCTTTGAACCTCAGCAGAATCTAACTTCACCCCAAGTTTATCAAGCAATCGACCCATACTCTTTGAAGTGAACTCGTTTTTTCCATCGCCCGTTCCTTTAAGACCAACAACGATACCGTATCCAATCAAATGATTTTCACGTACGCCACGAATACTAGCGATATCTTTTAATCGTGCCGCTTCGGCAACAGTCACCAGAGCTAAAACCAAAAATAATGCTTTAATTAATTTCATTGCTGTGCCTCTTTTTTACGGATCGATACGACATCAAATTGAGGATCAATTAACTTCGATGACGAAATACCTTCGTCATTGTAGTCTTCAGGTCTAACGATACCTACAACAAGAACCTTATAGTCACGTTTACCAATCATAAATGGCTGCTGGCCTTTAACTTTGTAGTTACCATCCGCTAAACGTTCGATAATACGTGTTTGCACCGGTCCGACATCCGCAAGGTCACCTTTTTCTTCTTCTTTCCCTGGAACTTTTTTAGCTTCAGACGCTGGTGCACGTATGTCTTTGTTTTCAGCCGGCTTGTTTTCGGCAAGTTTGTTATTTAAACCCGCTGACTCTTTTTCTTGTTCTTCGAGTTCTTGAAGTAACGTTTTAATAACGTTAACCTTAGTTTCTACTTGTTTAAACCCCGCACCCTCGAGCTTAACATTCAGGAAATCGCCTTCTTTACGAATTTTATTCTGTGAAAAGTAGTACGACTGCTGACCATCCATTACCCACAATGAACCCGCTTTGCTATCAAGCTCAGAATCCTCTTCCAATTGGGACTTCGTCGTTTTCTTATATTGACGATTTCCCCAAACCCCATGATTTGGATTTTCATTATATTTCGTAAGTGAACTTGTAAATTCGTCTTCCTGAATCTCTGGTTGCGCCATAAATGAAGCACAAGACGTGGTTACAACCAACATTAGAATTAATCCTAAAAACTTCATTCTGAAACCACCTTGTCTTTGCTAATCACTTTTGCCGTTAATGATTTTTGATTTGCTTTTACCTTAATCGAATCGCCCTCCTGGCCGTCATTTTCGGCCTGAGCTTTAATTTCGATTTCAAATGGACCATCTTTAATTAACAAACTAACGGCATCCCCTTTTTTTACCATCTTTTCGATAACTAGAATATCCCGAGTAACGATAGTGTTCGCCGGCGTAGATCGCATAAGCTGCTTTCCGACTAGATCTTTTATATCGATTAATTTATTATTTAAAAATGTAACTTCTTTAAGCTCTTCTTTTAAATCTTCCGTTGTTAAACGTTGTCCTTGTCCCAACCATTTGTTAGTTAAAGCTACCTTTTTAAAAGTTCTCCAAGAACCTGTCGCGTAGGTACGGTTGGGTTTAGCTTGCCCCCACAATGGCAGCATAAAACTACCCCGTGATAATTCAAAATCGGAGTCACGGAAGTTCATATTGGGTTCGTTGACAAATGGTAATTTGTATAACTGAATTTCAAAAGTACATTCATTACACTGCGCTGTTAAATGATTCATGATTTTACGTTGAAGTTCATTGCGATTAATCTGATTTGTCACCGTCACTTTAAACGTATTTTCAAAAATCAATTTAGCTTTTAAACCACTATCTTTAACGGCTTCTAAAATCGCTTTTTTATTCAAAAATGGAACGCTGACTTTTTTAAGTGTTTCAAGGTCTTCAGCGTTTCCTTGTTTGAAGGTTACCAAGTCATATAGGAAGTATTCCGACTTCGTTGAAACTTCAACGTCCGCAAGCAGACTCAATTCTGTTTGAGCCTGCACGAAATACGGCACTAAAATTAAAACTAAAATTAAAAATTTATTCATTATCTTAAGTTATTTGTTGATTGTAACATTTGGTCACTTGCCTGAATTACTTTTGAGTTCGTCTCGTATGCACGTTGAGCAGTAATCATCCCTACCATTTCATCTACGATGTTTACGTTACTGGTTTCAAGTTGACCTTGTGACAAGTAGCCGGAACCATTTAAACCTGGACGATTCGTGATTGCTTGGCCACTTGATGGCGTTTGCGTAAATAGGTTTCTACCTACTGATTTCAATCCGGCTGGATTAATAAATGTAACGATGTCGATCTGACCAATCGTTTGTGGTTGATCGCCAAGGCCCTGAATAACCTTAACTTCGCCGTTGGCGCCAATTTCAATTCCTTGAATATTTGGCGGAATTGTAATTTCAGGCTGCAACAGATTACCGTTTTTATCTACGACTTTACCTTCTGCATCTTTTTTAAAAGCGCCATCACGTGTGTAGCCAACTTGTCCATCTGGCGTCAGAACCTGGAAAAAGCCACTACCTTCAATTTGAATATCTAAAGGATTTTTTGTAATTACGGCATTACCGTGATCAAAATTCTTCTGAATAGCGGCCGTTTTGACACCTAGACCCGTCTGTACACCGTTTGGTGAAAATGAATTCATTCCCGTCGCCGTGCCTGGTTCTTTAGCTGTGTGGTACATTAAATCTTCGAATTCAGCTCTAGATTTTTTAAAGCCATTAGTAGAAACGTTGGCGATATTATTGGCGATCACATCCATATTTGTTTGCTGAGCGGCCATACCAGTCGCTGCCGTATTTAAACTTTTAAGCATCTAATCCCCTTTAGCTAGTCTTTCCAACAATGTTTACTAATTTATCATTCATTGAATCGTAGGCGCTGATTGCCTTCTGTGTACTTTCAAAAATACGTTGAGTTTTAATCATGTCCGTCATTTCTTGAACCACATTCACGTTACTGCCCTCAACGAAACCGGCTTTAACTGATGGATTAGGACGTGCGATTATTTCAGGGCTATGTCCCTTTTTGAAACCGTAAAGTGAATTACCAATTTTTTCTAGACCGTCTTTATCTGCCACATTCACGACGGAGATGCGCGCCACTAACTGTGTTCCGTTAAAAATATCCCCTTGATCATTAACCGTTAAAGGTTCTGATCCATTTAGAGTAATAGAACGTGCGTCCGGATTGGCACCATCGCCACCACTTGCTAAAACGAAATGACCTTCTTTCGTTACAAGTTTACCATTGCCATCCATTGTAAAGTTACCCGCGCGAGTTAATTTTACTCCGTCTGGTGTTGCAATTTCAAAAAAACCATCGCCATCAATTGCGATATCTAATGGATTTCCCGTATGTTTTAATGTTCCCTGAGAATGATCTGTGAAGGTACCTTTGGCATCGACGAAACTTTTGTCTCCACCTTGCATATCGTAGAAACTTTCAATACTTGCAGGAATTCGCGGAACAGGCATTCCGGTTTGTTCTTTTTCGTTTGCCGATAGGTACTCATTAAATACCTGCGCGTCCCTTTTGAAACCAGGCGTGTTTACGTTCGCAATATTATTGGCGATCGTATCCATTTGCAGACTTTGCGCCATGGCTCCACTTAAGGCCGTATAAATTCCTTTTACACTCATTAAGACTCCTTCCTGGTGTCCTGTATTCGTGCATACTTCTATGCCTAACACTAAAAATAGCAATCACAGGGCCATATGGACTATTGTCGCACACCAAGCTATCAATCACGGTTATAGACGCGTTAATAGTAAGACAACGAAATTCCTTATTCGGGTTATTACAATAATTTTGACGATTTTGATCTAGACCGCCAAACGAATGACTCTAGCTTTTAATAGAAACTCCACTACTATTAATAATGATGAAGATATTGATATCATTGCTTTTTGCTGTCAGTGCATGGTCTGCGGTTCCTGAAAAATCTACGCCCGCAGTAAATTCTAGCGAAACATTAAAAGAGCGACTAAAAAAATTGAGCTTAAATGAAGACGAATCTAAAACTCACAATTTAGTTTTTGATTTACCGGTTACTTACAATCAACAAGTAGCTAAGTGGGTTCAGTACTTTCAAACTAAAGGCAGTAAATGGTTTCGTGAATATCTTGAGCGTTCATCAAAGTATTTGCCATTTATCCAAAATGAATTAGCAAAAGCACATTTACCCTTAGATTTGGCATTCATGGTGATGATTGAATCTGGTTTTTCAACATCCGCAACGAGCACCGCAAACGCCGTCGGTCCTTGGCAGTTTATTGAAGGCACGGCTGCACGCTATGGTTTGCGCAAGCATTGGTGGTTAGATGAACGACGTGATTTCCGCAAAAGTACAAAAGCAGCCATCAAGTATATCAAGGACCTACATTCAGAATTTGGCTCTTGGTATTTAGTCGCTGCCAGTTACAATATGGGCGAAAATGGCTTACGTCGCCAAATTCAAAAGCATCAAACCAGCGATTATTGGACACTGGTTAGAAAAAAGGCCCTACCCGAAGAAACACAAAACTACGTTCCCAAAATTTTGGCCGCTATGCTAATAACTAAATCTCCGAATCTATATGGATTCCGATACCTCGAACGCCGAGATCCTCTAGAATACGACTACGTATCTGTTCCTGGCGGAACGGATTTAGAATCGTTAGCTGATGCTCTAGGTGTAACCCGTAAATCTCTGAAAGAACTGAATTCAGAACTATTAGTAAATTATATCCCAAGACAGGTTGCCTCTCACACCATTCGTGTACCTTCAGGGGCTGGAAAAATTATTTCTGAATTTTTAGCAAAAAAATCTAATTAATTTTTGATGCTTTCTCGCCTTCGCCAGCATCAAACTTAGGAATACGATTTTGTTCGATTTCTTTTTCCCAGAAATCAAAATAGTCTTGAGAGAATTCTGAATCCCAAAAACGTTTTAGATTCGAAAGAAAAACCATTACTTCTTTTTTACGGCCTTCCTTTAGTAGATCACTTAACACAGACATATCACGATAAGGTGGTCCGAAAGTACTTAACTGTGGGGATCCAGGTGTTTTTGAAGCTTCGTTAATATGATTAATTGCCGAATCAATTTTCTTTTCCTTTACAGCACACGACGCCAATGCCATATGTCCATCAAAGATGGCATTTCCATAATTCCAATTTGAAGAATAGTAAGGTGCGATCGCAAGCAGCTCGCCTGCTAAACTTTCCATCTTAGGGCAATCTTTTGCCTCTACAGCACGACCAAGGCGTTCAGATAAAGAATAGAAATAGTGAGTTCCCAATTCTGTACTATGCTGTACTAGTTCTTTGTCGTTTAATTTAGAGGTCTTTACTGTGAAAGGATTAGAGTAACATCCACTTAAAGCAAATATTGATGTAACTGCGAAAATCATCTTTTTCATATTAAAAGACTATACCTGATGCTACGACCTTGTAAAGTTTCCCGTCTTTCTGTTTCTATAAAAATATATCGCAGCTACCAAAAAAAGAACAACGCTCATCCACGTCGACAACGAAAAAATAGGTGCATTACCCCTAAAATCGTCTCTGAAGAATTCCGTAACACCTCGCCCAATGCTGTGTAATAACATCCAAATATAAAAAAGTCGTTCCGGATTTCTTTTAAAAATCTGACTACAACGTGCTTCGTAAGTCAGTAATAGAATCAAAACACCAAATTCCCAAATTGAAGAATATAATTGTGTCGGGTGACGACCATTAACAGCCCAAGTTAACTGACAGAATTTTCCATAACAGCACCCCTCGAAAAAACAACCAATACGTCCTAGCGCGTACACCAACGACAAAATAGGCGTGTAAAGCTGCATGTAAAGCTTCAGATAAACCATCTTGCCTTTGATTTTTAAAAATAACAGACCAGATCCAAAACTTAATATGAAACCGCCAAAGAAAACAAATCCACCTTCCCAAAAGTAAATCACTTTAATCGGATTTTGCAGATAGTAGTCTAAGTTTTCAAACAAAACATGAGCTAATCGCGCACCCAAAATAGCTCCTAACACCAGAGAAAACGATAAATCCAAAGAGAAATTTTCATCAACATGTAGTTTACGAGAGCGAACAGTTGTCAGAAAAAATGCTAGACCCATCAGGAAGGAAACCACGAAAAAGAATGTAGGAATTTGAAAAAAGCCGAAATCAATTGTTGGAAACATACCTATGTTTAGTCTATTATGAACTCGAAAAAATATCACTAGACCTTCGACTTCTTTTACTGTTTTTTAACGAAAGTCCTCGATTCGAAATTGTGTTTACTATCATAATGGTGATGTATGGGGTTACATCCAGTTGAAATAGCAAAAGAGCTTAGAAATTTTCCGTTTTTCAAAACGTTTAGTGATGAAATGCTATTGCAAATTTCAACGATGACTGTAGAAAAAAATTTCCGTGCCTCCGACTACATTCTTCGCGAAGGCGAACTTAATACAAAATTATATTTTTTAAGATCTGGTGTCGCCGAGATAACTTTAGAAAATGAAATCGTCGCCATTTTACAATCTGTGGGCGACGTCATGGGCGAGATGAGCGTAGTTCTTAAGCGTCCAGTAACCTCATCCATCATCGCAAAAAATGACGTAAGTGTGTTTGTTATAGACTCAGATCACTTTAGTCATGTACCACAAAAGGATTTTGATAAATTCACTTCACTTCTATACCGAGTGTATTCAACTGTTCTTGCCGACCGACTGATTCGTGCCAACGAAAAAGCCCGTCTATTTGAAATTGCCAATCGGGAACTATTTGAAGCCCAAGCCAGCTTAGAAAAAGCAGGCGATAAAAGCGTACTTCTTGTGGACACTGACCGTAAGCAACTCGTTTTAGCGAAAATGGCCGTCGGTAGCTCTGGTGTCCGGATGGATACAGCCTCTGATGTAGAATCGGCGAAACAGCTTCTACAGTTAAACAAATATGATTTAATTGTATTCGATGACACCTGTTCAGAAATCGCAGACTCGATTTCTGATATTAGAAAAGCAGTGATGATCACATCGAAAAAAGTTCAAGAAAACCTCCCGATTTTGAAAAAGAATAAAAAAGTTAATAACTTAATCACGCGCGATACTGATGACAAGCAGTTAACTATTAAAACTCTATTAACTACACTTTCAAAGCTTCTAAATAATGATGTATTCGGTATTGAAAAATACCTCTCTTGGGGTGTCGATATTCAAGCTAAAAAAGTTACCTCTAGCGCTGATCGTTTAAAGCTAAAAGACGATATGGTTGTCTATTTTAAACGCCTTGGAATTCGAAATACTATTTTGGAAAAAATGTATTTGGTAACCGAAGAACTACTGATGAATGCGATTTACGATGCACCGACGGACAAATCTGGCAAATCTTTATTTAACCATCTGCCACGAAAGACAGAAGTTGTATTAGATTCTCATTTACAATCAGTCATTAAATATGGCTGTGATGGTATCTATTTAGCTGTTTCAGTTACAGATCCTTTTGGCTCTCTTACAAAAGACATTATTGTAAATTACCTGGACAGCTGCTACTCGGGAAACGCGGGTTCGCTGAACACAGGAAAAGGCGGAGCTGGTAGAGGCCTTCACCAAATCGTTGAAAATTCAGACTTAACTATTTTCAATGTTAAACCTGGCCAACGAACGGAAGTTATTAGCATTTTCTTTACTGAGACGAACAAAAAAGAGCCTAACCCATCATTTCATTACTTTTTTAATGCCTAAAAAAAACATATTAGTATTTTTTAGCCTGCTCTACCTTCTTTCTACATACCTATTTACCCAACAAACATTGGACTACAAATCATTTGTTTGGTTCGTTCTTGTTAGCAATTTTATCTGCGGGATTATTGCCATTTTTATCACTGTGATAGTCACATTGACCAAGAACGAAGAGGGTGCCATTAAAAATACCGTCCATACTCTTCTAGCTATCGTTCCCGTTATTCTAATTCATTTGTTCGCCGCCACATTCTTAAGTTTTTTAGCCAACTGGAGTGAATTTAGTTTGATGACTGCTGAACGTACTTTAAAAAAGGAACTCGCTTGGGCTGATATTGCTTCCTTGTTTATAAAGTACTTACCTTTCTATTTCCCATACATACTGACCAAAGCAATACTATTCTTTGTACCTAAGTCGTCTCTACATAGTGGTTTTATTCACGTTCGTGATGCGCTTTTGTTGATCGTAACAAGTTTTGCTGTTCCACTGGCATTGTTAAAATTATCCGAAACCTTTCCTATCAACCAAAATGCGACTTCGTTCTATTGTATTTCATTTTTCTTTTTTGTGCCCTGGTCTCTTTTTTTTGGTAGAGATATTTTTGGACATCAAGAAGATAAAGTTCCTTTGTTCAAAGCTACAACCCAATTCCCCATCAAAGTTATAGAAAGAGGCCCTAGGGGCTGGGGCCTACTAATAATGGCATTTAGTTTGATATTCATTTCGGTTTCTTTTTTGGGATTCAACAAAAAATTTGAATTTCACGTACTTCAAGCTCTAATTTTCTTCATTCCTTTCTTTTCGATCGGCAGTCTTTTTTTTATAGTCGGCTTAAATATGCAGTGGGCGGAAAAAGAAGTTACAATTACCCGCGAAGATGTTTCGGGCCGTGTCCGTATGCTGATTCCATTTCCCAAGACAGTTCACTGGCGTCAGCCACTCATAGACTACGCCCTTCCCACAAAAGATATTCGAAATCATCGCGGAGATGTCGACAGTTCGGCCTACGCTACATACGAAATTAAAATGAATCTAAAATCCCAAAGACCGAAAAAGAAATTCAGTCTTGAACCAAGTTTAAACGTGGTATTGTATCGTGCGTATCATCCCGATAATTTGGACCAGGAATTGGCCCAATATCGTCAGTTATTTTCTTTCATGAAAAAATAAAAAGCCCAGCTGGGGTCTCGAGCTAGGCTGTATTTTAGTTCTATCTTTAATTGAACACTTATTGAGTGGTCGTACTATTCGCCAAGGCGGTTTCTCGCTTTTTTTCGAGCAACATCACCAGGATCAAAATTCCCACCCCACACACGATGGCCGAGTCGGCGATATTAAACGCTGGGTAGCTGTACTTGTTGTACAAATGAAAATCTAAGAAATCGATAACGTAGCGATAATTTAAACGATCAATGTAGTTACCTAGTGCCCCACCACAAATCAGCGACAATGCCGATATCTGCAAGTTATCATCATCCTTCACTGTTCGTAAGATCGTAAAGATAATGATGACTGCAATTGGAGGCATAGACAAGAAGAAGATTTCACGAAACGTTGGGTGACTTTCCGCAAGGAAACCAAACGCAGCTCCATAATTTCTTACGTAGGTAAAGTTAAACAAGTTTTCAATCACTGTGTAAGACTCACCCAACTGAAACTTAGTATGGATATAAATCTTAGTTAGCTGATCTAAAGCGATGATGATACCCGCGATAATCAGTAGCAAAATATATTTTTTCTTCATGTTAGTGCCTCTACACATTTAGGACAAATTCCAGCGTGTTCACCCGTTGATGCAATCTGTGTTGAGTATGTCCAACAACGAACACACTTTTCACCTGGAGCTTTATCTGCCTTAATTAGGAATTCACCTTCTTTTACTTTCACATCCGAAACAATCAAGAATTCTCGTAATCCAGAGAAACCAGTTAGTGCTTTATATTTCTCTGTGGGTGCTGTGATATCCACTTGCGCTTCCAGCGAAGCACCGATGATTTTTTGAGTTCTTAAGCCTTCTAGAACTTTTTGAACTTCCGCACGGACTTCGATCAACGACGCAAATTTTTCTTTTAAGCTTGGGTTTTTCCAATCTGAACTTGCTTTTGGATAGTCAGTTAAGAAAATCGAATCTTTTGATTTAAACGCGTAATGTGAATACGACTCTTCGGCCAGGAATGATAAAATTGGCGCCATCATACCCATCAATGATTCCAACATGTAGTAAATCACTGTTTGTGACGACCGGCGAGGCACGCCATCGACTTTCCAAGTGTACAGACGATCTTTCAATACATCTAAATAGACTGCAGAAAGAGTCACCGTGCAGAACTGATTCAGTGCATGGTACACTTTATAGAAATCAAAGTTTTCATACGCTGATTCCACTTTTTCCATCAATTCATACAATTCATTCAATGCCCATTGATCAAGTTCAGGCATTTGCGAAACTGCGACCTTATCTTTTTTAGGATCAAAATCAGAAACCGAACCTAACAGATATCTCATCGTATTACGTAGACGACGATACGTTTCGGTTACGCGAGTTAATTCATCTTTACCGCATGAAACGTCTTGTCCGTAATCGCCGTAAGCCGCCCATAAACGAACGATCTCGGCACCACTTTTACTTGATACCTCATTTGGATCGATAACATTACCTAGCGATTTACTCATCTTGCGACCTTGAGGATCCATTACAAATCCGTGAGTCAGCAACGTTTTGAACGGCGCCTGTCCCGACGTCGCCATTGACGACAGCATAGATGTATTGAACCAACCACGATGTTGATCGCTACCTTCAAGATAAATATCAGCTGGGCCTGTCTCGCCCATGCGTTTCTTTTGAACCGCCGCGTGCGCCACACCCGAATCGAACCAAACATCTAGAATGTCTTTACCGTGACGGAAACCTTCTGAACCAAATTTGTCTTTGTTCTTGGGGTTACCAGATTTTAACTCGTATTTTTTATTTCCCAAGAACTCTGATACCGGAGTCGAATGGAATCCTTCGATCCCTTTTTTCTCGATCACATCTGCAACTTTCATCATTACATCGTGATCCACTAAAGGCTCAGCTGTCGCGATACAGTAGAATATTGGAATCGGTACACCCCAAATACGTTGACGGCTCAAACACCAGTCAGGACGATTTTCCATCATCGCAGTAAAACGCGCTTTACCCCAATCCGGAACGAATTTAATACCTTCGATTTTCTCGATCGTTTTCTTTCTGATATTGGATTGTTCTAAATCAATACCCAAAAACCACTGAGGCGTTGTTCTGAAAATCAAAGGTGTCTTTGATCTCCAGCAATGAGGATACGAGTGTTCGATCTCTACCATTTTGATTAAAGCGCCGACTGATTTTAATTTCTCGATGATTAGGGGATTTGCTTTAAAGATATTCATCCCTTGCCATTCCGGAACTTCTTCTGTGAATTTTCCAGAATCATCTACTGGGCAAAGCACTGGTAAATTATAACGTAAGCCAACTTTAAAGTCGTCCGCACCATGACCAGGAGCCGTGTGAACAGCACCTGTACCAGCATCTAAGCTAACATGTTGACCAAGAACAATGCGAGATGTGCGATCGATAAATGGATGAGTCGCTATCGCTGATTCCAGATCTGTACCTTTATGAGTTGAAACCAAGCTCAACGTCATCGAAGTATCTTTAGCAAATGTATCCGCTAAGCCTTTAGCGATAACGATGTTATCAGAACATGTATTGTAAACGCCATATTCAAAGTCAGGATGAAGCGCGATCGCAACGTTCGCTGGCAATGTCCAAGGAGTGGTTGTCCAGATTACAAAGTATGTTTTGCCTTTTGGTGAACCTAATGTTTCAAGGCTCTTCGCGTCTTTCACTTCGAACTTCACATAGATCGAAGGTGATTTGTGCATGTGGTATTCAACTTCAGCATCGGCAAGGGCCGTCTTCAATGTCCAATTCCAGTAAACTGGGCGTTCACCACGATAAACCACACCACGCTCATACGCGCGTGCGAATTCACGAACTTCTTCCGCTTCGTAATCAGGAGCCATTGTTAAATATGGTTTTTCCCAATCCGCCAAAATACCTAAACGTTTGAATTGAACGCGTTGCTGATCCACCCATTTAGCGGCTTCGGCACGGCAAAGTGCTAGAATTTCTTGATCTGTTTTAACTAGTTTTTTATCCGTTAAATCCTTCATCACTTTGTGTTCGATGGGAAGACCGTGACAGTCCCACCCCGGGATGAATTGAGTTTTGAAACCTTTCATGGATTTATATTTAACAACGATGTCTTTGAGAGTTTTATTTAGCGCGTGACCAATGTGAATGTTACCATTCGCATACGGAGGGCCGTCTTGGAACGTAAAGCTTTTTCCGTTCTGATTTTTTTCGAGCATCTTATGATAGATTTTTTTCTCGTCCCAAACCTTAATCATTTCTGGCTCTTTAATGTTCAAATCACCCTTCATTGGAAATGACGTTTGAGGAAGCCTAATTGTCGATTTGTAATCTTTTGGTTGAGTCGTGCTCACGCGTGTACCTTTTTCGTTATAAGTATCTGATAAATATATTGAATCTCGCTTTTTTAAACAAGCGGTAATTTAGATAGGGTTTTCTTTACGGAGAGTGTCCAAAGACAGAAGGTATTAAAGGAGTTTCTTTGTTTTATTGTAACCGACTTGAATCAGCATTTTCAGCGCTTCTTGATTCGTAGTAAGGTTCAATTTCTGGCGAACTTCGTTAATCAAGGCAATCGACGCAGTATCTAGCTCAAGTGAGCCCAACATTTGAACCTGAGTTGCCACTTGTATAGGCATTTGTTGACCCGTCATTCCCGAATTAAATTTCTTTTCCAGGGCCTGAAAATCTAAACCTAATGATTCCGGCGCCTTATGAGTGGCTTCGCGTTTAGATGCCGCTGATAATCCTGGAACATTCAACGCATCGGCGGACTTAGCCTGGGCGCCTTCTTTTTCAAATTCCCCCATCAAACCCGCTAGTTGTTTCAATTCGTGTTTGAAGTTTTGAATCGATGGACGATCTAGAGCCGCATCACCATCGCGAGTCGCCTTTAAATAGAGACTGACCAAGATATCAGGTGTCGTTGCCATTTCTTTTAGAGATGGATCCTGATTTTGCAGCCATGCATACGCTTTTAATAGCGAATCTTTAGTATAAGCTTGAGGTGGAATCGGATTCATCGTCATAGGAAAAACGACCCTAAGAATGTATCGCTCTCGAGTCAATACATCTTATCAGTCCATAAAAATAATGAATGGCATTATAAAAATTAATTATTTGGTGAGCACATCTACAAATAGGCGAGTGATGGCTCTGATCTATACCTTAACGGCTTTAGATGCGGCTTCGTAATCGGCACGCAGTTTTTTCCTAATCTTGGCTTGTTCATTACGTCTGCGCTCGACTTCGTTTTCAATCACTAAGGGTGGAACATCTGATGGTTTACGATCTTTATCAACTGAAACCATCGTGAAAAACGAAGACATCACATGACGAATCGTTTTGCTTCGCGTGTCTTCGGCGATAACCTTGATTCCCACTTCCATCGATGTCTTGCCAGTATAGTTAATAGAGGCTTTGAATGTCACAAGCTCACCCACATGAATCGGTTCGCGAAAAAAAACTTGGTCCACGGATAGAGTCACAACATAGTTTCCAGAATAGCGAGCTGCACAGGAATAGGCCGCTTGATCGAGGTACCGCAAGATAGCTCCCCCGTGCACATTCCCCGCAAAGTTTACTAAATCCGGGGTCATTAAAATTGCCATTGTTAAACGTTTATTACTAGCGATTTCATTTTCCATGGCAACCTCGCCCTAATTGTAGGGCGATTTTTATTTTGGTTACAAGGTTTTACTCGCTATAGTCCTTGGCTACGATGCCGTATTTTTCGATTTTACGAAGCAAAGTCTTCTTTGGAATGTTTGCGTGTAGTGCTGTTTGGTTGATGCGGCCTTTGAAGGTTTTTAGAGCTTTGATGATAAATTCTTTTTCGAACACTTCTTTTTGAGCGTTGAAATCAAGTTCACCGTTGAAAGTAACTTTCATTCCTGCGCCATCCATGTCGATGTCTTCCGATTCATCATCAGAATCAGAGTCTGCGTCTTCTACTACATCTACGCCAGAGTCCATGAATATTGGTCCCTTATTGGATGCTGATGACTGAGCTTCTGTTGATTTTTTTTCGGCTTCGATCATTTTTTCCAAGTCAAACAAACTTACACCTACCGCCTCAAGGACGGCTTCTGGCAAGGCTGATAGCGTGATCATGTGTGATGACTCTAATACGAATGAATGTTCGATTACATTTTCAAGCTCACGGATATTTCCTGGCCAGTTGTACTTTTTAAGAATGTTCATCGCATCGACAGTAACGCCAGCGATTTTCTTTTTATGAACTTCATTGAACTTCTTAATAAAGATTTGAATTAAACGCTCGATATCGTCTTTGCGTTCCGCCAATTGTGGCAGGAATATAGGTACTACGTTTAAACGATAGAATAGATCTTCACGGAATGTTCCTGCTTTGATCATGTCCTCAAGGGGGCGATTGGTCGCAGCAATGATACGAACATTCGATTGAATTTCACGGTTAGAACCAACCGGAGTAAATAACTTTTCCTGAAGTACACGCAGGATTTTCACCTGCATCAATTGCGGCATATCACCGACTTCGTCTAGGAATAGAGTTCCGCCTTCAGCGTATTGGAATTTACCAATTTTTCTTTCCGCAGCACCCGTGAACGAGCCTTTTTCATGTCCGAATAATTCTGATTCAAATAAATTTTCTGGGATGGCCGAACAGTTAATCGCGACGAACTTGTCGTCTTTTCTAGCGGAGTTAAAGTGGATCGCTTTCGCCACTAGTTCTTTACCTGTTCCAGAAGAACCACGGATAAGAACCGGAGTATCCACCTTCGCAAGCTTATTGATGATGTTAAAAACCTTCTGCATTTGCGACGTATTACCGATAATTTTACGACCTGCTTCAACCAATACTGGCGAGCTAGCCGCAATATTTGAAATTAAGGAGTGAGCGTGAATCGCTTTTTCTACTAAAGCTACCAAGTCGTCAGACGCCACTGGTTTAGAAATATAATTATAAGCGCCATCTTTTACAGCCACGACAGCATCGTTTAATGTCGCGTGGGCCGTTAACATTAACACGATCATACCTGGATCTAATTCTTTGATTTGTTTTAAGGCGGCAAGACCATTCAGGCGAGGCATATCGACATCAAGTAATACGATATCGAATTTAGAACCTTCAGCCACGGCTGCTTTGATTTTTTCAAGAGCGTTGATTCCATCGAATGCTTCAGAAACTTCGAATTTTTTTAAGGCCGAAAATGCCGATTTGATGGAAAAGCGCAATCCCGCATCGTCATCAACCACTAAAATTTTAAACATCGAGGCCTCCTGAAAAAATAAATCTAAAAATCAGCAAATCGACCACTAAGAGCGATTTATTTGGTTTCAATCGAGGCCGCAGGAGGGAGGCGACTGAGGCGTAGCGCAAGCTACGTCGCAGGGAGACCGACCGACGAGAACGACGAGTGAAATCAAATAAATCGCTCGCTCAAAGCTGCGGCAATTGTACTACAAAAATCGTCCCTTTACCAGAGTCCGACTCTACAAATATTTGCCCTTGATGAAGCTCTGTAAAATATTTAGCCAGATACAGGCCCAATCCTGACCCTTTTATCGGCGAACTCTTCGCATTTGCGCTCCTATAGAACTTCGTAAATAGGTGTGGCAATTCTTGGGCCGCAATTCCGGGTCCCTGATCCGATATCACAAAAAACACGTAACCGTCTTTTTCATAGGTCTTCACGCTAATTTGCGTCTGCTCGGGGGCATATTTAATGGCATTTTCCAAAATATTCGAAAAAACCTGCCTCATTAGGTCTGGATCCATCCTAATTGGGAACAGAGGCTCAAGCTCGGAGTGGATCTTCATCTTTTTAATCAGCGCTAGGAACTCGTGCTTCTTGATTACGTCTGTGATCAGATTGTTTGGGTCCTTAGATTGCCAATGCAATTCGACCCCTTGGAACTCGATTTTGGCGTAATTCAAGATAGAATTGATGAACTTCAAAAGATCATCGCTCGAGGATCTGATTGTATCCACAGCTTCGCGTTGTTCGATGCTGACACTTTGCTGATCAGCTAAAATAACATCAGTCATCCCCTTGATACGCGCGATTGGGGTCTTTAAATCATGAGACATCATTGAAATAAAGTTAGTCTTAAGTTCTTCGACTTGTTTTAAAAGTCTGTTCTTTTCGTAGTATTCCCAGCTACGACGATTTTCGATAATCAAACGATACGGAATAAAGAAATAGTAACACAAAAATATAGCCAGCAGCGGATGAGCCATCGAAATCCAAAATCCAAATGGCCAGAACGCAAAGTAAGAAATCGCTACGTACGATAGTAACAACGAAATAATAATCAACAAACCCACAGCCGGGCGAACCGCAAATACGATGTAAACTGTAATAATAGAAATCAAGATTGTAAGTGCCAAGTTTAACCACGGTGGCGCACGTACGATAGCGTTGTTAGAAATTAAGGTATCAAACATATTTGCATGCATTTCCGTCGTCGTCATGGCTATAGACGAGCGGGAATAGGGAGTTAAAATATAATCTTTTTCTGTTAACTCTAAGTTCTGGCCAATGATAATAATCTTATCCTTAACGGCCTGAGGAGACACTTTTCCTTCCGCAAAATAGTGGAATGGAATTTTGTCATAGGAATTAGTCGGACGGAAACGGATATAGATTTGATCTGTCTCTAAGAAATTAAACAAACCACGAATTTTATATTTTTCAGAAACATCTTGGTTATACGTTGACGCTAAAAATGGATGGATCATAACCTGATCTTGGTAGTTAACCATCATCCGACGAGTAACCCCGTCTTTTGCAAAATTCGCTGTGTCTGTACTTTTAGGGCCCGAGAACAATTTAATACGCTCGAATGGTTCGCTCATTTTAAGCTTACCCTCTTCACCACGCATTTCAAGAAAGTTCGTTAAAACAAATAGCTGAGGAAACTGATCAGCGGTTTTCGCAAAATCATTTTTCTCAGCATTATTACCGCCAATTTCATCGTAATTTAAATCATAGACGATGGCGCGCGGACCGAGCTGTTTTAATTCTTCTAAAACTTTCGTGTGATCACTAAATTTGGGGATACCTTTAAAATACTCAACCGATTCAGGGTTGATTTCGGCAATCAAAATGTGCCCAGAGGTTTCTGGTGCAGGTGAATAACGAACGCGTAAGTCGTAAAGATAGGCTTCAAAGAAATCCAGCTTAATTTGATTGATAAACAAAGCCAGACCGGTTGCTAGCGCCACTCGGAAAACCATGATGCCTAGAAACTTTATTCTGTCCCAACGGGACGTGGTATCAGTGGTTTTGAGCGAGGGCGGTAGTGCCATTAGTCTCTTATCTTATTGGTAAACAGCCTTCGCCACCTTTAGCTTTAATAGCCGCTGACTGGCCACTAGCACCTTTAGATGAAGATTTAGGCTTAATTTTTTTAATGCTTTTCGATTTCATAATCGTTCCTAGTTCAGTGTTAAACATATAGTCCTCTTTTTAAATAAATTCAATTTTAAATTCACTATTTAAGAGATAGCTTCAAGGGTGCCAGATGGTGCCTTTCAAGCTGTCTCCTCCCTGGCTTTGGCGTAATAGTATATGGCCAAAGCTAGCAAAAATCTCGTTCTTTCACAGAATTGCAAACTTTTCTTCAAAGTGTCTTTTTTGGACGTGGTTTGATGAACAAACGAACATCCGCCGCCGCACATATACTTGGCCCAGCACGATTGGCAGTTATTTCTTTCAATAATAGTTTCCTCTGCATAGCCAGCCAGTTTAGATTCGTCCATAATTGAACCCGAACCTATGCGATCCTGAGGCTGCCCAACCGTCCAAGGACAGTTGTAGACTTGGTTGCGACTATCAATAACCGCAAAACTTCTGCCCAACCCGCAGTGATTTTCTAAGCGCTCTTGTGAATCCAAGCGATCAAAGTAGTTATCAAATAAATAAATTTTACGAAGTTCCTTTTCACCGCCAAGATCCCAGGCAGCTTTAGCTGTCTTAGTAACTTCGAGCATATATTTTTCATTTGAAGTTTCATCGAGGTCACTGACGGAATAAATAAAATCGATCCAATCGAATTTAAACTGTCTAAAGTACTCATATGTTTCTAAAACAGCAGTGTGATCTTTTGTAAATACCGCATGCACGGCTAGCGGTCCGATTTGATGACGTACTTTACCCAACTGAGCCAAAGTTTTTTCAATCGCTTCAGATGTTGGTTTATTATTTTTTTGTGGACGGAAACGATCTGTAATTTCTGGTTTACCATCCATACTGATCACAAGTGTAGGCTTGTAAATAGAAAGTAGGTCAATAATTTCAGTATTAATCACGGTCCCATTTGTTGTGATTTTGTATGTGGCAACGAATTTCTTTTCTTTCGCAGCTCCTTCTACGTACTCGCAGATAGCACGAATGCCCGCCGGAAATAAAAGTGGTTCACCACCTAAAAAACTAATATGAAAATGTTCGCCTCTTTCTAATTTGGAAATAAAATAGTTTAACTGAGGCAACGTTTTTTCGATTTCTATACGCTTAACAGGATCACCATATGTTCCATCACCACCGGCTGCGCAGTAGGTACATTTCAAATTACAAATTTGAGTGACATTGATATTCAAGCTTCTCGCTTTGAATTTAGACTTATTTTTTTCAAGTGGCTGAACGGGTGTTTCCTTGCTCCATGATTCTAGTTCACTGACTTGATCTGCCGACAACAAGGAAGCAAAAGTTTTCGGAATAGTTCCCGAGCTTAATGAAATTTTTGTTAAGCCTTTGAATAAGTCAGGGTCTAATCGAGCCACTTCCAAAGTGTCACTTTGGAAACCAATAAACATATCCTCACAGCCACCCAGGAAGGGTGCCGTGTTGAAGGCAGTAAGGTTTTGGTATCGGCTTAGGTCTAGCACTTTTTGGCTCCAGTTTCGTATTCCGCTTAGATAACTATGCAAAAAAGAAACCATTTTTTCATGAAAATAATTTTCAATTATTTCAGTAATTTCAAATAGATAATTCACTTTCCTTCGGTGCCTTTTTGTCCCCTCCTCCCTGACAAAATGGCAAATGGTCAGGCAATCCTAAAAAAAACACAGGGTACTCGTTTGAGTTTGCAACCTAAAAACCGATTACAAAGCATGAAGCCTCACCTGCTATTTCTAGTTTTTGCTATCCTTCAATTAGGTTGCAGCCGAGGTGTCTACGTAGGCCCAGAATCCGCAGAATTCCTAGCAACGGCTTCCCAGGAAGATTGCGGCTATTTACAAAACGAATTTGGACAACGCGTATCGTGGAAAGAAAATCTTCCCGTCGAGTTTTGGATTTCAAATTCTGTTCCTGAAGAGTTTCGCCAAGACATAGTAGACGCAGCAGAAACATGGAATCAGTCGGCTGGAAAAACTGTTTTCAAAATTAATCTTTCTGATCTAGAAGTACCTCTGTCTACGTCAGATCAACGAAATACTATTCATGGTGTCCAATCCTGGGATGAAGGTAAATCTACTCAGCAAGCCGTAACGATCGTAAAGTATCGCGGCAATTTGATCACCAGCGCGGATATTAAAATCAACTTATCTGACTTTGTATACTATTCTAAAGAGCCACAAAATTCTAAACAGGTACACTTTGGCAGCTTGCTTGTCCATGAACTTGGACACGCTATAGGTTTGAAACATGCGACAATTAGACCCACTGTAATGTGGGCCACACTGGGCTTTGAGGTTATACGCATTTCGCTGTCGAAAACAGATCAACAATCTTTAGGATGTGAGTACTAGATGAAAAAAATATTTCTACCTATTTTAATTTTCGTCTTAGTGGCTTCAGCAGCGCTGTTGTATCAACATCAAACTGTTCGCGGCCCATCTTCGATTTCCATGGATAACAACGGTCCAATTCAACTACCGGACTCAGACGTGTATTCAAACGAAAGTAAAAAACAGATCAAACGTTTTCTGCTGCGCACGCTTGATTGGAATACGAAGACAAATGAAATCGGGGTACCTCAATTTTCCATAAGGTACGAAAATATGAAAATCAATACCGATAACGCTGGAACTGATTTTTGCACTCTATACCCAACGATATTACTTATTTTAGAAGCTCCCAATATCAGCTATAGCGGTGAGCATCCAGAAATGAAGGTGTACGGTACATGCCAAAACCAAAACACGATTGCAAAGGTTGAATTTGTTTTCGAAACGTCAAACATTAGAATAAACAACTTGGATGAAGACGCCCCAGACAAATGGCGCGTGAAACATTTTATTTTTTCAGAGACGACGAAAACACCAGCTAAAAATATCGACATTACTCAATATGAAATACTTTCCGTTCTTGGCTACTCGATTGAATTTCCTCTTACATTAAAGAAACAATAATAAGGCGCTCAAAATGAAGGCAAAAGTAACTATCAATTCTGTTGAATACGAAGTGAATACAGATCCCGCAGAAACCATACTTGAGTCGTGTTTACGTGCGCAAATTGGCCCTTCTTATTCTTGCCTCGAAGGCGTGTGTTCCTTTTGCGAAGCGGAAGTTAGCGAAGGTGAAGTAAAAGTTAATCAAGGCTATGAAACTGATTTACATCCAAAAACAGTAAAGACATGTCAGACGTTTCCTGTATCAAAGACTGTAAAATTAAAATATTTAAAAAACACTTGATGCATAAAATACTCCGTGAAACCCTTTATGTATGTCACTTTATGTTAAATTTTGGGGAGTTAGAGGATCACTACCTTCGAGTATGACGCCGCAAGGCTGGACCTCACATATCCAAAATATTCTATCCGAATATGATTCTAAAAAATCGAATACGGCATCGCAATTTTTAGCATCAAAAAAATTACATGAAGTTGGCGGTTACGGAACTGGAACTACCTGTGTTGAAGTAAAATCAGCAAAAACACAATTGATCATCGATGGCGGCACTGGTATTCGCAATTTCAGTGAAAAAATTATGTCAGGAACATCTGGTCATGTGAAAGGACCTTATCATATTTACATGACTCATTTTCACTGGGATCACGTTATGGGATTGCCGTTCTTTACTCCTCATTTTATCTCTGGCACACAAATTCACTACTACGGCGTACAAAAAGACATTGAAACACTCATTCGTGGTATCTTTAAACGCCCATATTTTCCGGTGGCGTTCGAGCAGTTAGCGGCTAAAATTCATTTCCATATTCTTGAACCACGTCAGCCTTATCAAATCGGCGACATGACTATTACACCTTACTTACTAGATCATCCAGATCCTTGCTGGGGGTTAAAAGTTGAAGCGGCCGGAAAATGTTATTCGCATTGCGTGGACACTGAAGGTACGCGCGTAAGCCGCGAAGAACTTGGCCCCGATTTACATTTATACGAGAAAGTAGATTTAATGTATTTTGATGCTCAGTACACGTTTCCTGAATTGGCTGAAAAAGCAAACTGGGGCCATAGCGCTGCTCAAATTGGCCTTGATTTAGCGTTCCGTGAAGGCATCAAGAAAGTATTGTTTGCCCATCACGATCCCGGCGCTACAATCGAACAGATTCAGTCAATCAAAGACCAAACTCTTGAGTACTTCCAATGGCGCTTAGATCACGCAAAAGAATGCAATGAAGAAATTCCTGCCTGTGAATGGGATTTCGCTTATGAAGGCCTGGAAATTAAACTATAAAGGTGACTCGTGACTGGGTATTTTTCTAAATGTGTCTTACTTTGCTTTTTCGTTTCCACATTTGCTAATGCGACGGCACTACTTGGTTTAGACTACATATTATTCACAGATAAAAGCACGGTTGAAACGACCACTTCGGCGACATCCGCAAAATCGATGTACGTGTTTAATATAGGCTTCACGATAAATCAAAAAAAATCGGTTTACTTAGGATGGTCACTTTACAATGTGACTTCAAAAGATGAAGTAAATGAGCAAAAGTCAAACTACTCTACCCAAGATATGGGACCAAGTTTACGTTATGAATTCGGTCGCGGTGGACTATATTACATAAATTTTATTTACGGCATTCGAACTACAACAAATTACGATTCAGGCGGTACTGTTGAACAATGGTTAGGAACAAATTACCTTCTACAACTAGGGGTTTCCCCAGAAGTTGCTGAGAATTTTCAAGTTAGCTTCACCTTCAATTATTTTAGCGGCAGCGCCGCTAAAAAACTGGTTTCCGATGTGCAAACAAGCGTTAGTTATTCGAAAGCCTTCATGACACCTACAGTAGGCTTCAACTACAAATGGTAATTGATACACTATAGAAATGTTTTAAGCAAAATCGTCCTAATTTGAGATTCCACATTCTTTCCAAACTTCTTTGCCATAATGACTTCAGTTCCGGACTTGCTTGCAGAATAAGAGTAGCTGATTCTAAATAGGAAAGAAAAATATGCATTTACTAATTGTAGAAGATGATCCAATTATAGCACGCGGCCTTCAGGTATTTCTTGAGTCTGCCAACTTTAAAGTGTCTCATGCGAGTACGCTTAAACTTGCTTTTGAATTATTCGAAACGGAAAAATTCAATCTTGCGGTTTTAGACCTAGGACTGACCGACGGTTCTGGTTTAACATTTTTAGCTCATGTTCGCGACTCGGGATCATCGCTCCCAATTACTATTCTTACTGCCAAAACGGATGAAGATTCTGTCGTTGAAGGATTACAAAAAGGCGCTAACGACTATATGAAAAAACCTTTTAGTAATCGTGAGCTGCATGCCCGAATTAATTCGGTACTTAGAGTTCCTCCCCCATCCGAAAATACGATTAACTTTGGAGAGCTACAAATATTAAAAGATCAACGTATCGTGAAAATCAAAGACAAAATTGTAGAATTAAATCGTCGTGAATTCGACCTACTTTGCCTTCTATGCTACAAACCAGATACGATTTTAACTCGTGAACGAATTCTTACCGTTTTAGATAAAGAAGGCGAAATCTTCGACCGCACAATTGACTCACACATTAGTCATTTACGATCTAAGTTAAGACAAGCTGGGGCTGAGAGAATAAAAATATCGTCGGTATACGGCGTCGGGTATCGATTGGAGAAAGTGTGATTAAAACTCGTATTTTTCAGAAATACTTTTTAATGGCATCGTCCCTGATACTTTTATTCGTCGTATTGGGTGTAGCTTTTAATAATTACATGATGGAACTCACGCGTCCCCAAAAACGCGAATCAATACCCCCAATATTTATAGCCAAAATCGTAGACAGATTGAACCCTAATGACAAGGTTAAGTCCCTAGAAGAATTGCAATCATGGCAACGAGGACCGATAGGTCCTCGTTTAGCATTGGTAACCGAAGATGGCACGTGTCTGTATCCAAAAAACTGCAAACTAGAGTTCGACTGGAAATCATTAGTACTACCAAAAAACATTTATGATTTTATTTCAGTAAAAAATAAAAGTGAACCTTCACTGCGCCCCCCTCGATTTGGATTTTTTCCGCCTCTGGGAGGTGGACCGGCTGGAGGTGGGCCAGGCGGGCCAGATGGTCCTCCGCCAGGCCCCCCGCCGATGATGCAAATTGAGACTGTCATTATCAAACTAAATAATCCACAACCGTTGTTTCTTGTTGCATTACCAGGTCAATTGCCGCCGATGCCTCCGGGGGGAAACTATGGTCATCTTCTAGGTATTGGATCACTGGTCGTATCACTTCTTTTGGGTATTGGCTTCACAATTGCCATTATTTACTCCTCAATGAAAAAGGGTGTGTCCGAAGCCGACAAAGTGATTTCCGAAATTAAAAGCGGAAACTTGAAGTCGAGATTCCAGGTTAAGCGTAAGGACGAGTTCGGCCAAGCCATGCAAAGATTTAATACTATGGCCGATGAAATTGAAAAACTGGTTCATGGGTTGAAAACTTCAGAACAAGCACGTACTAAAGTTCTACAGGAACTAGCGCATGATTTACGAACACCGCTAGCATCCCTACGAAACTTAGTAGACACACTTCATTCTAGTATGGATCGCCTTGATCGAAGTACTCGCGATGAACTACTCACGCTATCTTCGAAAGAAATCGATTATTTCGAACGATTAGTTGAAGACTTATTGTTCCTGGCGCAGTTAACGGAACCCGATTATGCCGATCACCCAACCACCTTCAATTTGCCAGAGACTATTTTAGATGTAGCTGAAGATTGCCTATTCATGTCGTCCCAGAAGGGTAAGAAAATTGAACTCGTCGAAAACTTAAAAAATCAAACTCAGATGTTCCCCGGAGATCAACATCCAATCAAACGCTTAGTGCGAAATGCCGTAGAGAACGCATTTTCGTTTGCAAAATCTAAGGTCACAGTACAGCTGCACGTCTTAGACAATCAAATGATTCGTTTAACTATTGCGGATGACGGTCCCGGATTTAAACCAAATGATCTAAATAGTTTTGGTCAACGTAACGTTAGTCGAAAACTCAACACTGACTCTAACGGACGAGTTTCATTAGGACTTGGTTCCGTGGTGATAAAAACAATTTGCGATGTCTACCACGGAACACTTTCTATAAAAAATTTAAAAGACAGTACAGGGAACATTCTGGGTGCAGAAATAAGAATAGAACTCCCATATAAGCTTACTTCGACTTAGAAATAGTTCTGTTTTCCGTAACTGGACACAGCTGAATCCCTATTTGGAAAACTTCACTGCGTTCACCTGTTTCCATAAGACGCATAATTTTATCAGAGAAATCTCTAATTAGCTTTTTAACTTTCGGTATGTGACGAGGATCAACCGCCATAACTGTCGATTGATATTCCCTCAAAGCTAATGGAGCTGAATCTAGCATTGCAGATGCACGTGCGAGGTAAGCCCGATGTGCATCGCAAATATGCTCTGAGGCAAGTTCATTGCTAGTTTCCAACTCAAAATATTTTAATCTCAGCGCCCCGTCTTCATAGGAAAGAAGATTAAGAATTCGAAGTGTGTCAATGACATGATTAACCTTCTCAACAGATACGTTTAGGCGAGATGCAATCCATTGAGGATCGTTTGAAAAATCAACAGTATCAACCAAAGCCAAGAAATCATAGTAAATCGGATCGGATATCATTGAAAACTCAGAACTACTTAACAAACGTCTATTTAAATGTTTCTGTTTTCGACTACCATATTCCATTGCCGTTCTCTCTAAATCTGCCTTTAGTGGCTCAGCAAGAGATAATTTGGTCGCAATTTTATCACTCGCTACAGGAGTAATCTTACGTTTATTGTTCACGTACTCACTCATTCGACTAGTTGGAATATCTACATAGCGAGAAAAATCTTTAAAGGTCGCATCTACATACGACACCCTAAATTGTTCGTAGATCTTTTTTAAAACATGGCCTTGCGTCACTTTCATATGGAAAATCGTATGCTGAAGAGCAAGGTTTGCAAAGACAAACTCCAGCAGTTTCATTTATTTAATATTAAAATTTATTTCGTTAAACTTAAACCTTCACCGACTCGATACATTTTCATTGCGCAATTTCTTGAATAGCACAGAGTATTTGTCCCGGGATAACCACCATCCAAAAATTCTGCGCCACATGTTGATGACTCAATTACTCTCATCGCTGAAACCGTAAAATTTGGATCGATCACGCGCGGATCAGGCCATGGACTACCACCGGCAATAATAATTCCGCCTACGCTATATACTCCGTTTACAGGTCGACTAAAAGGTTTGTAACTACCTGAACATCGAACGGGAATAGCAATAGAATCATAGCTTGCCATCACTTCCCATTTTTTGACTTTGTATTTACATAAGTTGTCAGTGGTATCTAACGTCTGATCGACTTGACATGCGCATGTATTTCCAAACGCACTGAAGCTTGAATTACAACTTACGAGCGTGCAAGCACCGTAACTTGTGCCATTCCAAACACTGACACCTGTACCATTCGCAATTCCGCAACTCATCGAATTATTTACACACGAATTGCCTTGCAGATGTTGAGTCTTCGGACACGCACACGACATACCTTGTTTTTCAAATCCCGTATTACATGAAATTGGCATACAATCCGACCAACGATCGGCCATCCAAGTTTGCTGACCAATGCCAAATGCAATTGCACACTCTCGCACCGTATTGACTTCGCACATACCATTCTTAATGCTTTCATTGTTTGCACAGCCAAAAGCAATTGTCGCATCCGACGATGTCGCTTCACCAAAAATGTTTTTAGCTACGACCTTAACAACAAATTGTTTAGCCTCTGCGGGTGACGGCAAAGTGTAATCAGCCGCAGCACCTGAAACTCTCTGACCGTTGACGTACCATTCGTAAGTGGGCGTAGGTGTTCCCGATGCCAAAACTGAAAGTTTAACACCATTTTTGAAATCTTTCGAAATCAAATTCGATACCATTTTTGTAAATGTAGGTGCGGAATGTGGCTTTTGATCGATTAGCTTAAATCCCAACGCCAGAGGCTCAACCAATTTAACGTTGCGGCCACCGGTGAATTTAATAGTGAAATTCTTGTCCAACATATAGTCCTGAAATGGTAAAGTAAGAATAGAAAAACTAACGAACCGATGTCCCACCGAAATAGAAATTGTTCCGTTTGTTGCAGGAAAAAGTTTTAAATCATTCGGCGTAGAGCCACCCAAAATTTCCCAATCAATCGTAGCATCAGCATCGGCACTAGTTAAAAGAACGACGCTTCCTTTTAACGAACTACTTGCCGTGACTTGGTCATCAAGTGTAATCGAAGCCGCGCCGTCTGCGTTGGTTTCCGGAATAATATATACGTTAAATGATTTAGATGAAACGAATGCTAGTTTTTCATCAGACACACTCACTTCAAACTCATTTTTTTGATTCTTGTAGTTAGATAACGTTATTGCTGGCAATGAAAACTCGACGGAATCCAAACCCGCCTCGACTGAATGTTTAGTTACTATTTGCTTTCGCTCAACAAACTCTAGAGCTAACTCATTCAAAGGCTTAAGTACTATATCTATAGATCGTTCTAGTTTTTGATTTAATTTAAAAGATACTTTCGAGCTCTTACCCTCAACGGCAATCATAGGAACTACAGTAACTTCGGCTCTTTTTATCGCTTCCTCTATAGATTTGGAGCCATTTTCTGTACTGTCAGTAATATCTGTACCTTCAGGCTCCTGATAACCTGAATTCACCGACGATATTGTAACCAATTGCTGGCCACAGTTTTGAAAAGACAGCAGCAATAGAATTGAAACAATAGAAATAAACGCGATTTTGGACTTTTGAACGCTCACTGAATTTCCCCCTACATTCAGTTTCAAGCTTTCTGATGTAAAAGTAAAATGGTCGTCTCAATTATCTACGTCTTCGGTCCTGATATCGCTTGCGAATGGCTTCTCGACGTTGGGGGGATAGTTTTTTATAATTTATTAAAGTATTTTTTAATTTCTCACGCTGTTTCGGAGACAATTGTTTCCAGCGCTGATAATTCTCACGAATCTTAGCTTTTCTATCTTCCGGCAGATCTTTATAACGATTCCAGTTTTTCACTAGTTGTTCCCGGCGCTCAGGGGGCAACTGTTTATACTTTTGAAAAGATGCCAATAGTGCTTTCTTTTTCTCCGGCGACAGAGATTTAAATGTTTCCCATTTTCGTTTTAGCTCATCTTTTTGTTCGGCACTTAACGAATCCCATTTTTTCTTTTGCTCTTCAGTTTGTCCGGATACGTTTACAGCCAATAATGGAATGATAGATAGAAGTTGAACAAATTGTCTACGTTTCATGCTCTACTCCTCATCCAATATTAAATCTTCGGTTGATTCATCTGCTTTATCTGCTTTATCTGTTTTTTCTGCCTCATCCATATTTTGAACGATATCCCAGTCCTTTTCGTTCTGAATTAGGTCCATATTCATCAGTAAATCCAAATTTTTTAAAAGTTCTTTTTCATCATCATTCATATATCACCTACGAATTTTCCTCGTCTTCAGAATACGCTTCAATTAAATCCAACTCTTCCAACAATTCTAAATTATTAGCTAGCTCAATAGAATCCTCATCCAGATCTATCGAAGCAAACGCCTGAAGGTCCATATCTCCACCTTCATAAGAAATTTGCGGATCACTTACTTTTTTATTCAAGTACCAAAAACTAAATGCAGATAATGCTGCCGTTGAGGCAACTGGTATCCAAATCCGAAACCACCGTTTGGTCGAATTTATTTTCTTATTATCAGCTAAAACCGGGGCTACCTTAGCAAATACCACCGCATCTAATTCTGGTGGAGGATTTATCTGGAAGCTATTTTCATCACGCTTATCCACGATACCTCCCTTTAAATTCCTTCTCTAAGTTTTGCTTGGCTCTGTGAATTAAAACTTTCACATGATTTACTGACAACTTCATATGGTTGGCGATTTGTGAATGATCTAAGTCTTCTACCAAGAATAACACAATGGCCACCCTTTGGTTTTCTGGTAGACCATTTATAATTTGTTCTAAAATCTGATTTTTCTCTTTATCGAAATAGTTCTTTTCTGTTTCCGAACTATCAGCCTCCTGATTAAGCTCATCGTCGCTGACTTTATCTTCCCATTTATCTCGCTTAATTTGATTTAAAAATAAATTGCGTGCGATTTGAAATGACCAAGACTTAAATGAATTGCGGGCCTGGTACATATTTGCATTTTCTGAAATCTTAATCCATGTGTCTTGGTAAATATCTTGAGCCCTCATAGTTTCCCCTGTCAGGTAAACACAAAAGCCGTAAAGCGCGGCCTTGTGTTTTTTGTAGAGGGATTCAAATGCTTTCGAATCCCCTTTAGCTACCTTCTGCAGTAATTCGTAGTCTTCATCAATGTGTGAGCTCATCTATTCACAGTAGCTCAACTCAATTTTTGATGTTTGTCCATTTTCTTGTAGAGATGCAACACCGCACTCATTTGTAAAAGTCACAGTTGCTGATCCTGTTTTAGTACCACTAAAAGCAATACTTAAAGAACCAGATACTGGGTAACAAGAGCAATCACCCCACTGGATATTATTTGCAGTAATCACAGTAGAAAACTTCGCCAAGTTATGGTTTACTTCCAGTTGCCCATTCGACACGCGACGAGCTGCACGCGATAAGCCTCCCGATACCTCTAACGACTGTAAAGTTCTTACTGATACATTAAATAGCTGGCGACCATTGCGATCCATACGTTTATGCTTACCTAAAATATCTAAATTGTAGCCTGATGATGTTTTTGTAATTTTAGCACCACCACCATAAGCCGCACCTAAGCGATAATCCTGAGCCGCATCGCTAGAATTCGACACAACACCACCACGAGGACCGGAAATTTCAGTGCTGTAAGTGCGAGTTACCGAGTCACCATTTGAATTCATAGTACAACTGCTATTAGAGAACGCCAATTTCACGTATCCTTCCATTTGACGGACACCATTCAAAGTCGAGCAATTTGAATACTGGATCTCTTTAACTCCATTTGAGCAGCTTTGCAGATAGGCACGCGAGCAGGCCGCCGCCTGAGCCTTATCTATTAGTAAGGTAGACCAAATAGAATTCGCTTTTACAGACTGAAAAGCAAAACTGGAATTTGATTGTTCATCCAAACTGCCAGATACCGCAGTCATTCCAGATTCAACGACAGCTTCAACCTCGTTTACACTAGATAGGTCCTCGTCATTTGATTTGTTTTTACAACCCTGAACGATAACAAATATAACTGCAATTGAAATAAGCTTTGAAAGTTTCATTAAAACTCCTTTATAGCATTTAGAGGTAATACAATCGAAGCGGCGAAAAATTACAGAAAATTTCAAACCCTTTAAGTGTATATCAAAAATAGTCACTGTCTCATTGTGAAACGTTCCTATTCGAATCTATTAGATCTTTTTTGGCACACTTCCTGTACTTCAAAGAATTGAGGAACCTTTTTAGGTGAGGTAATTATGTGGCGTTATATTACATTAGGACTATCAGCGTTTGGCTTGTCGGTATTGCTTATCGCGTGTGGCGAAAACAAACAGACAAACACGGCAGCGAATCCATATGCTACTAATAATGGTTGCCCAACAGGCACCTACTACTCGAATGGCTTCTGCTACAACCAGAACGGAACGCAGTGGAATGGTTATCAAAATGGTTTTGTAAGCAGCATTAACTTTGTCAGTGATAACTTTAGATACAAAAACTATCAGGTGACTAACTCCGGTGTTTACAAAGAATTTATTAAGAAAGCGATGCAAACTTGCGATCAAGCCCATTCAAGCGGTGGTATCTATAGTTGCGATTCTTGGGCAATTGGTGATTTCCAGTTAAATGTACAAGTTGCAGCGACACAGGCATCTACATTAAGAGCAACATTTGCCGCGTATCCCAAGACAAACAGCTACTACTGGTATGGATACTCATTGCCATCTGCAAGCGACTTTTTTTACGGATACTTTGGTTTCCCAGTTTACACAGCCACGATCGTAACAAAAAATCCACTTCCTTTAGATATGACAGTGTCTATCATCAATGACTCTAAAGGCTTTGAAGCTCGCGCCTACGGTGATCAATGGACTGCAGCAAACAGAAGTCTAATTCAATTGCAAGTTCTTGAAGGTAAGCTTGAACAATCGGCATTCGACTACCAACTTGGTTTCGAAGGTAAAATTTTTGCTAAAGGTCGTCTACAAAGATACTAATAGACAATTAGTATCTTTCACTAGATGATGGTACAAATTCATGAAACCATTGATAGTCACGTGTCCCACGTGTTCAAAGAAAATCGAATATTCGCTAAAAAATAAGAATCGTCCATTCTGCAGTGATCGCTGTAAGTTGATTGATCTCGGCGAGTGGGCCTCGGAATCTTATAAAGTTCCTGTAAAGAATGTTGAATTTGATACCTCTTCAAATGATAAAGCGGGTGATGAACTCCCGGAAACTGAAGACTAGCAAGCCTCCTCGCCTCATCAAAAAAATTAATTTCTTCAAAAAAAAGATATTGACGCCGATTCAATTATGCATTCTGATTGGTTTATAACAAACGATCACTAATGATCGTAAATAATATTCATAAGGAGTGTGATATGAATAAAGCACAATTAATCGAAAAAATCGCTATGGAAACTAAAGTTTCTAAAGCTCAAGCAGAAACTCTTTTAGACTGCACAATCGAAAACATCAAAAAAGCTGTAAAAAAAGGCGATGATGTTAAATTAGTTGGTTTTGGTACTTTCACTAAAGCTAAACGTAAAGCTCGCGTAGGTCGTAACCCACAAACTGGTAAAGCGATCAAAATCCCAGCTTCTAACGCTCCAAAATTCCGCCCAGGTGCTGAATTTAAAGCACTAGTTAAGTAGTAACTAGCTGAGGCTGTTAAGTAATTTTAACTAAGCCCAAAAAAGCCGACTGCAAAGTCGGCTTTTTTTTACCCAAAATCGTATCAACACCCCCGAAACCCCAGAACAGATTGCTTTTTCCCTCGAATAAATAAAAAATGTTTGAAAAGCGTCAGATGCGAGGCTGACGTTTTTCAAACATTTTCAGCGGGACAAGTAGGATCATGGCACAACATCAGATTAAAATTAGTCGAATTGGTTTATTTACAAGCGGCGGCGATGCTCCGGGAATGAACGCGGCAATTCGCGCGGTTGTTCGCGTAGCTCACTCAATGAATATTGAAGTGATGGGAATTTCACAAGGCTACATCGGTATGATTGAAAACCATGTCGTGCCACTAAACATTCGCGATGTGGCAAACATCATTCAGCGTGGTGGAACGATATTAAAAACAGGACGTAGCTCAGACTTCCACAAAGCTGAAGTTCGCGCACGTGCCGTAGAAACATTACGAAGGCACAAAATTGATGGCCTTGTATGCGTGGGTGGTGATGGTTCTTTCCGTGGTGCCCATGCACTTTGGAATGAACACAAAATTCCAATTGTGGGTATCCCGGGTACAATCGATAACGATATTTTTGGTTCGGATCTTACTATTGGCTTTGATACTGCGGTCAACACGGCTTTAGATGCGATTGATAAGATTCGCGACACAGCAGATAGTCACGACCGCGTATTTATTGTTGAAGTCATGGGACGCAATTCTGGGTTTATCGCCTGCCATGTGGGCCTATCAGGGGGCGCTGAAGAAATTTTTGTTCCAGATGGCAATACCAACATTGAAAAATCAGTTGATCGAATCAAAGACTCGATTAAAAAAGGTAAACGTAGCAGTATCCTAATTACAGCCGAAGGACAAAAGCCTGGCAGAGCCTATGATCTGGCTGATGCCATTCGTAAAAAATCAGGTATTGATCCTAAAATCTGCATCCTAGGCCATATTCAACGGGGAGGCTCACCGACTTCCGTTGACCGGGTTCTAGCGTCACGCATGGGCGCCGCAGCCATTGATAATTTATCAAAAGGTTTTTGCGATATAATGATTGGTTCGGATGGACCGAACCTAGTTCAGGTACCGCTGGAACTAGCAACTACAAAAGAAAAACGAAGTCCGCTTGAGTACGTGCAGTTAAGTCAGATCTTAGCTGTGTAATCGACAAGGAAAAGACCATGTCTTCGGATATAGAAAAATGGAATGCATTTGGTCCTATGGATCAAATTCAGCTTGGCAAATTAACAGAGGCTTTAGATAAAGTCGGAGCCGAGTACAAAGTTGAAGTTTCCGAAGATGATATCTTTCAGCATCAAGCGGAAGCTCGTAACCAACCGTTGAGGCAGCACCCTACTTTTACCGGATTGGCTAAATTTTATTATATAAAAATCCCCACAAAAAATTTACTCATTGTTAAGAAAGATTTAGAAGCTATTGGATTTTCACTCACGCCAGAGACTGTCGCCCAACCTGCGGACATCGATGAATACCTATGCACAAAGTGTAAGCACCTGAGCCATCAACCTGGTTTTTGCCCAAACGATGGAACTAAACTTCTTGAGTTTTCAGATTGGGTCGCGTTTAAACGAAAAAATAGCTCCAATTACGATGGCCGTATTATTTTGGGTATCCTAATCCTTTTGGCTATTGGGTATTTCCTAACTAAGGCAGGATTTTAATTCCATGAGGGTATCGTTTTGGCGCTTCTTAATAATCTCTGTAGCACTTCACGGAGCATTATTAATACCGTTATTTTGGACTAAGAAAATTCCTCAAAAAAAAGAAACTGTTTCGATTGAATACAAAATACCTCCACCTGAGCTACCACATAAACCACGCCCCAAACTGGTGAAGACTGCTAATCGAGCGAAAGCGAATAAGGTAAAACTTAGTCCTGGCTCGGCACTTGATAAATTCAAACCCAAATTGGATTTCAGCGTATCATCAAATTCAGGCTTAAATGTTGATCAAGGACTGCTCAGTAACGGAGACACATTTGACGTTTCCCCTTACAATGATAATCCAAATGCGTCTTGGGGCAGCGGCTCGGCCAGTTTCGGACGCGCGCGCGATTACTTGCTGTACAAAAAAGTCTACGAATCTGTAGACGGTTCGCTATTTTTCCCCAGCTTCTTTGTACGAAGAAATATTCAAGGTGTCACCAATGCAAGGTTAGTTCTAAATGTCCAGGGCAGGTGCGATTGGGAAAAAACTAAAATTTATGGTAACGACACCTTCATGCAAATTTATATTTTGAGCGTATTAAAGAAAGCCTGCGCTCAATCATTTAAATCCTTCATCAAAGACCGGATTGTTACTAATATTGATCTTTCATTTCAATTTGCAATTACGGAGGCGACCACTGACGCCGAGGCGGACGAAAATAGATTTATCGTCGGCAATGCCCTGATGTTCTACCGAAACTCTTATAAGAGCGTTATGCAATGGGAATTCGGACCCTTCCAAGGGATCTTCCCCGTTCCCGCGGTTTATTTGAACCTTCCATGGATTCAAGAAAACTGGGACAAGATCATGAATCACAAAGACCCCATTTCTGAATTTAAAAAAGAATTCGGTGGTTAGGAAAAACTATTTAAGACTCTTTAGTATTTGCGTAGCTGCAATCAAAGCCGATTGTTCCGAGCTTTCATAACTTGGCGAGATAAAATTGTCCTGATTTGCAAACACCACCGTACCGATTGGTTGGCTAGCTACGGCCAATTGTGGTGATGACGCAAATTGCGCGCGGCACACCGGAACAGAATGCCCCCATAAAGTCATACGCACAGCTGCGATATCTGAGGCTGTGATACCCAACTCTGGATAATAATTTTGCAATTCAGCCAATAAAAAATCACGATGCTTGTTATGAGCAAATGGGTTCAACAAAAACTGACGGGCCCCTTGATACGGAAACGCTTTGTAGAACGTTAAAGTACATGGCGAACCTTTATCACCTTGGGCCCAATTAGAGAATATCACATCGGTGAAACCCTTGGAAAAGGGGGCCGCCGAACTTGGAACTTTTGGAAGTTCTTTTTTCAAACAATATAAATCAAAACCTTTTGACGGAATATTTCGTCTTAAGCTTACATTCGCGACCATGAACGATCGATACTCGATAGTATTCATCGCCTGCATTTGCGAAGCCGGAATACCGTGAATAATTTTCTTCGCCACAAATTTTGGCGCGGCCATCACTACGTACTTCGTACGAATCGTTTTTAATTTATTTAACTGCTCTTCAACTACAACATCGGCATAACCATTGCCTGGAATTACTTTTAATACCGCACTTTTCGTGCGCATTTGCGTGCCCCCAAGCGCCGCTACTAAATTTTGATACAAAAATTGTGTGATTAAACTATTTCCACCTGGAAATACCATTACACCATGCTGTTCAGACGCCTGCCACGAGAAAAATTCACCAGCAGCGACTTCATCCAATGTTGCACCAAATGAAGACCATGCATAGTATTGAAAATATTCATAAAGCGTTGTCGTAATTTGAGGAAAATTTCTTTGAATCCATTGATTCACTGTCATTTGATTGAAGTTTGATGCATTCGATTCAAATATTTTCAAAAGCTGCTTCATTTGCGCAAACACTTTTGGATCTTCGTGTTGTCCTGTCCAGAAGTTCGATAGCACTTTGCCGTTTAAAAAAACTTTCTTATCGGCAGCCGATTCCATACGTGCATATTTCAGAACACCAATATCATTCAACATCCGGTGAGATGCTGAGTTTTGCTCAGGAATAGAAATATATGCGGGCCCTAGTGAGTAATAACTCGAATTAATGACTTCGCCTTTAGAATTTCCACCAAACTGACTGGCTTGTTCCAAAATTAAAGGTTTTAATTTTTTTAAGTGATAGCCCGCAATCAATCCACTCAATCCACCGCCCACAATAACTACATTTTGTGATTCTGTTGCCGCTGGAATGCCACCACATTTTTGAATGTAACCATCCACATTCCAAAATCGTTCATGATTTGGATCTGGTTCATCACCCGTAAATTCCGAAGTTGATGCTATACCTGTCAGTTTGGTAATGGGATCTTGAGGAACTGGCGCGCGATACAGGGGTGCGGACGAAGCCATTGACGTTAATAGCGCTGGCGACATTAGCTTTAGCAAAGGATGAGTCAATAGCGACCCCATCGTTAATTTATAAAACTGACGTCTACCTAGCTTATTGTCGTTTTCGCTCGATTTCATAGCCATCAGCTACTTGAGGGCTCTCTAATTATCAAATCTATTTCGGCGATGAGTTATAGTTGAAAGACAGTTGATAATAATAGCGTTCGGCCCCTATGCTTAACAGGTTGTATTTAATTTAACTCGAATAGGGGAAATTTATGAAACTGCTGATATCGTTGATACTTTTATATACTAGCGTTTCATTAGCCGCCAAGTCTCGTGTAGGAGAGTGGGCTGCCTATAACTACGAAGAACGAACCGCTACTAGCTCCGCCAAAGGCACTCTTATCAAGGAAATCATAGAGGTTAAGCGTATGGCTTCACCGTCTGGCAAAATGATGAACTACTTAAAAGTCAGTGAAAAACTAATGCCGATTGGCTCAAACCCAACAGAAGTTTTTAAGTGGGAACCAGAATCGCAGTATTTAAAACAATGGGATCTAAATTTTTATTTGTTAAAATGTAAATTCATCAGGAAAATTGGTGACATTGAAACTCTGAAAACATCTGCTGGCAAGATTGTTACCTGCCACGTAAAAGATCAAAACAGTTGGATAGGCGCCGTTCCATTTAATCATGTTCTACATATCCAAGACGACGAAAATGTTTTTCGCCGATTTGAATTGATCAAGTTTTCTTGGAAGAAAAAATAATTTCTATTTCAAGATATTTAATAATGCTGTGATAAATGCAGCATTAATAAAATCGATAAAGCATGACCCGACTAAAGGCACGATCAAGAATGCTTTTGGAGCGATTCCATACTTACGAGTCAGAGCCGACATGTTGGCTAGGGCATTGGCCGTTGTACCCATCATAAAGCCAACAAAACCGCTGCTGATAATTGCTGATTCATAAGTCTTTCCCATAAAACGATAGACCAAAAATAAAGCACCTGCGACTACCAAAATTCCTTGCAGTATCAAGGAGACTAATACCGGCAATGCGGCGTTTTTCAATTGAGCTAAGTCTAAGGTTACGATCGCCATCGCGATAAATACCGATAAACATGTATTACCAATTTCCTCAAGTGTACTTTCTTGAAGCTCAAACCATTTTGTTTGATCATCTATGTTTCTAATTACGGCAGCGACAATCATCGAACCAATATAAATCGGAAGAGTAACACCTATCTGTGAAAAAATAGGCGATATATACGTTCCTAATCCCACGAATAAAATAATTGCTAGAACATGTTTGATAAATGTATCGGGACTAAATTTCTCTTGTGCTTCCACTCCGATTTCAGAAAACGGAATATCGGGTGTTACTCGAGTTGTGACGGTAGTTTCTGTAGTTTTAATGAATGTGCCCGACACCGGTAATTTATCACGATCAATCAAGTACGTCGCAAGCGGCGTTCCCAAAATACCGCCCATCAAAATACCACCCAGAGCCGTTGTTAAGCCCAAAGTCGTCGCATTTACGACACCGTTCTGTTCAAATAATGGAGCAAACGCCAACGACGTACCCGGCCCCCCGGCTAATGCTACCGAACTCATCAAAATCCCTGAAATGCTGGGCATATCCATCGCAACCGCAATCCCGATACCCAAAGCTATTTGAACGGCCAAAAACACAACGCTTAGAAATAGAAAAAATAAAACGTCCCTCCCGCCTTTTCTCAAAGATATCCAAGATGCACCAAAGCCAAGGGACGCGAAAAATGCAATCATCAACGGCTCTTGAAATGTCTTATCAAATTTAATTTCGAGTCCGATAGCTTCTTTTAAAAACAAAAATAAGATTGCGAAAACCAAGCCACCAACCACGGGAGACGGAAAATTGTATCGACTTAGAAAATTAACTCGTTTAACCAAGATTTGACCGACGATGATAACGATGGCGGCCAAAGCTAAAGTTTGCAATCCATTGAATGACATAATTCCCCTTAAGAGTTATTGTTCTAAAATTGTATAGTATACGGAGGAATCTATGGTCAAAATGAAAGCGCTTTATCAAGGGTCAAAACACTGTTTATTGACTCACCTACCCTCACAATCTGAAATACAAACCGATGCACCAAAAGATAATCACGGGAAAGGCGAATGCTTCTCCCCAACGGATATGACAGCGGCGTCTCTCCTATCATGCATCCTCACAACGATGGCCATTAAAACAGAACCTCTGGGTTACAAACTCGATGGAATTCACGGCACGGTAGAAAAAATTATGATCGCAGACCCAAGACGCATCGGGGAACTCAGACTTGAAATCCACCTACCAAAAAATCTAACGTCAGACCAACGCTTAAACCTGGAAAACATCGCCGCCGGCTGCCCAGTAAAAGAATCCCTTCATCCGGACACCCTCATTTCCTCAACCTATTTCTACGACTTGTAAGAAAATAAAGTGCCAGGCCCCAAAAT
>DDVI01000014.1 GCA_002345205.1 Bdellovibrionaceae bacterium UBA2316
CTCTTCCTATCTACAGAAATCACCAGCCATGGTAAAATCATTTTTTCAGCACGAAAAAACAAAACACGCAGCTTAATTAAGTCCAAATTCTTTCGGCCGGGTTAATAACCGCAATCAAGTGGTTATTGGATGAAAATTATTAAAGAGTCAGTTAGTAAAACAAAGGTACACATGCCGTCAATTAGAAACTCTCAAAGACAATTCATTTTCAGTTGCAGACAAACGCTCTATTAAATGTTGCTGTATAATTTTTCTGTCTGCAGTGGCTATTTCAGGTGAAAGAAATATTTTAATGTCGCCATGTTTTTTTACCAAATTTTTCCACGGAATCCAACTTTTTTTGTAAGTCAAAATATCAACCAAAGCATAATTCGCTATTGTGCTCCAAAAAATACGAGAGCCATTAGGCTCCCGCTTTCTCCTGGTTTTTGTTATTGGTAAAAATAGCCTCAAGATAGGCACGACTGACAATCACAGTGTGTGAGCCCATGTCGAAGAGAATCCATTTTTTATCTCGACTCATCCGAGTCTTTATCGGCGAAACGAGGTTTCTTTGATTTTGTGATTTTTTATTTTCCATATTGGCCTCCTGGTTTTTTGTTTTGGGGCATCAACCCTTTCGCAAGAAATCAAGGGTTGGGATCCAAAACTTCAGGAGGACAAAGGAAAATGGGGAGGGCTCAAATTTCAGAATGCCAAATCCTTTGGCGTAATGATGAGCCTACCAAGATCCAAAAAATCAAAAAAACGGGCATAGAACTTGTTAAACAATTCAGTAAAACAAGCTCTAAGGTGATTGAAAGCAACCTCAGGGCGAAAAGGTGTGCCAATAATGGGTATCGGTGTGCCTTGGAAGATTTTATATGAAACACTCAATTTTGTTATTATCAGCAGTTTTATTGTCATCATCTGCATTCGCACGCAGCATTAAAGAGTCAGCCCCTATTAGAATTGACGGATTGTATATCTATGCCGAGACTTCAAATACAAACGGTTATCAAGGGTCAAGAACTGCCGATAAAGTATGCCAGTATTTTGGCTATAAAGAGTCGGCAACTTATACTCGTTCTTGGTCAGTAGATTATGCCGGAATTGAGGTTGCAGAAGTTATTGCAGATGGTCAATTGTTTCGCGTTGTCAAAAAACAACTACCTGAACAAGGTAATATTTTTACGGAATTAAGTTGTTATAAGTAAGTCCTGTTTTTAATATTAAAAAGCGCATTCAAGGAGGGCGGTTCGAAAGTCCTCCAAGTGGGTGCACCATTTTTTTACCTCCGCTTCGGAAGTAGTTTCGTTACCGCCGGGTTTTATGCAGCCACGACCAAGGTTGTAGAAAATCTCAATAATAGACAACTTTCCCGGGGCTCCTCATAACTCCGGCAAAATTTTTAAAAATTATTTTTAAGCGTGAGAAATCGCTAAGGGCTTGTTTTTGTTTGAAAAAGAATGCTTTCAAAATAAGCACTCCCAAAGTGATTCATACGGAATTGCTGTCCTCATGCTGGCAGGGTTAATCTTTTTTTTAAAAAAATCCGAAAGATCTTCAATGGTTGCAAAAGAGAAAAATATCCTCTTTTTACTAATAATATTTCTTTGTTCTTCTAAAGGATTCAGCTTAACTTGCACTGATTCTATCACTCAGGAAAAATTTAGTCCCAAGAAGATAGAAGAATATGCTCATGTGGAAGGGGATTTTCTTTCTAAGCATCGTGTGTGTAGAGGGAAAACGTCGTGTATCAAATTATCTAACATACAAGTCCTTAAAGATAGGAATCTGTTTCCACGTCCATCTGGCTCCTCTAGGTTTTTTGATAAAGATTTTAAACAATCTCCTAATTGGTCAGGATGTCGATGGAGTGCGTATGTAACTTCGGAATCTGAATCAAGATCAATACTGTCCCTGCGAAACGCAGTAATGCCCAGGGAAGCTGTTCTCGCAAAAAAATTACTATTAAATACAGAGGCCTATGTAGACAACTATCTTGATGACAGCACGCGAGTCACGCAAATAACGTCAGAATGTTTACGTTTCAATGAGACGTTTGAAAGTAGGGGGGTCCCCTTTTTTCAAAGAGGAGCTTTGGCCTCAGAAGATGAAAATATTCCTTCAGTATGTCAGAGATTATGGAGTAAGAATTCAGAAATACCAAAACTGAACTCAAGACTTAAAGACTACCGTCAGACGATGTTTTTACTAAACCTAATAAATAAAAAAAAGATTCAAAGTCTGGCGGAGTTTGAGTTTATCCTTGAGCGCCTCAGCGACGAAAGTGATGTTGGGTATAATAGTTTAAATATTCAGGATAAAAAAATGATCGAAGCTGAAATACTTCCATCTAAGATAAAGTTCTTCGATCAAAACCTGCCATCTGAACTCTGGAATGATTCACCGGATAAAGTTGAAAAATTAACACCTTCAGAAAGGCATGGTCTGTTGAAAGTCTTTAAGTCAATACAGGGAATCAATTCGCAGAGTGACGTTTCTGCTATGAAGCACAGCCTTTCAAGTGCGTATTTTAAGATTTTAAATGAGAATCCTTTGTTAATTGAGTTTAAATCAGCACACCCCAGCGCAAAGGAGTTAAGAGACGCATTTGCGAAATTTCATGCAAAAACAAAATTACTTAAAGAGTTTAAGATCAAAGACAAGACGGACTACCTTAATTTTTCAACGGCTGTCGAAGCGGCTATTAAAAATTCTCCGGAGGCGGAGCAAGGAGATTTGTGCGTTATTGCCAGTAAAATAATTTCAGACAAGAAGAAACTCAATGGTGGGGTGGAAAACTTTTTGCTGGCAGCGATGGCTGTGGAGTCCCTTGGAGCGTCTATCGTTGCCAAGGGGGCCGTAAAGAAAGCGATTGGCTTTCTTCTAGGGGCTAGGTATTCCGGCTCAGCTCTTCAGGTCACGCTCATCAATGATTCAATGGAAAGTTTGGAACAGCATTCACAAACTTGCTTGCGGACAACAACTTCATCGAAATCTTTATGTGAAGTGAATCAAATCAACTCTGCACAGTCGAATCTATTCATCAACTCCGCTTTTCTCGGGATATTCATGATACCTAAGAAAGCGGCACCGTTTGTCGTTACGCCAGTGCTATTGAACACAGACAATCCCCAAAATGGTTCCAGATAGTAGGTGCTGATGTTATCGAAGTTTTCTTTTTAAGCTATTCACGAGACTCCAGTTTTTTGCCAGGGGCTCAACGTCCTCCAGGCAAACCATAAGATATTACCAAGACTGCAGCATAGATTGACTGTTTAAGCTGCGTACTTGACTTTTTCCGCTTGGAAAAAATTCTTTATTTTCTCTGGATTTTTCTGATTCTTTTTTAAATAAGATCGAAGCTCTATAACCATTTCATCTTGATCC
>DDVI01000100.1 GCA_002345205.1 Bdellovibrionaceae bacterium UBA2316
CCCACAGAAAACCCGGAATACCCCCTTACTTAAATGAGGTTCTCCTTGTGTTTTAATATCCCACTCAAAAGATTCTCCTCGGAGTACTATACCATCACCACGATCAGAAAATGCCTGAGCCATACTTGTTTGCAGTTTTGTGGAATCGCTGCTTGGTCGAAAGAAAGTAATTCCAATATAGCAGGTATCCTTTTCCAACCCAGACACTCGCCATGGCACGCCACCGGCTTTATAATAAAGGGCCGTACAAAAATTCCATGCTCTCGTTGCATCGTCTTGTACAGAGTCTCCACCTTCAAAAGTCGTTGGCCAAGCCATTTGAGTTGGTAGGCCGGCCCTCATACCCTCCGCTTTTATTACTCTGTGGAGAGTGCGAGAGGGAATAGTTTCTGGAGAAATAGCGGGAGGTAAATCCAAAAATGAAAGTTGTTTTGAGGCTTCAGTATTCTTTTTATTCTTTTTTGGTTTTTTTGGGGTTCTTCCAGCTCCTGCAGCCACGCGAACTTCTTCTGGCAATGCCACGATTACAACGTCAGGAGGTGAATCTTTCTCAGCTAAAGCTTCTAAGCGGTGTCTTAGAACTTCTCCCATCAAATTTACGGCCGAATCTCTGTTCGGAGCAGCAGTGCATCTTGCGATCTCACTCGGTGTTAGAATTTCTTGAAGTCTTTGTGGAAACTCTAGAGAACAAGAGAATCCAGAGTCAGATTCCATTCCTGGAAACGGCGGGAATAAGATCGGATCTGCACTTTGTCCTTTAGGATTAATTTCTTGACGACATCGAGTCAACCATTGATGAGCTTTTGTAATTGTATCTCCAGTCCCAATAATGCCAACTCTGATATTTTTAATGTTAGTGTCGTCGGGACCGCCCCAAGGCCCATAAATGGATATTCCAGTTTTAGGGTCTACGGATTTTCCACCTTTTCCTAATTCTAATTCCGGCTCTGGGAGAAATAGTGTTTTAAACGTTGCTGTTTGTGCTTCTAATGACTTTGCAATCTGTCCGTATTTATCAAGCTTATTTGTTAAAGTCATAATGTAGCCTCATTTTTTGGAGCTGCTTCGGTTGTATCAGCGACAAAGCCAAAAGTAGGTTCATCATCGGAAGATAGCGATTTTTCTTCATCCGTAAATTGTAACAATGCGCGAATCGCCACACGATCATCAGCAATGCCTACAGAAGTCATCGCTGTTGCGGGCATTCTGCCGATTTCGATAAACTGTCCGTCAGTATCAATTTCGGCTGTAAAGTTACCTTGTGTGATCATATCCGACCACATTAGAACATGCCGAATGATCCCTCCATTCCGTTCTCTTCCACCCCATTTTGCAGCAAGAGGGCTTGCATTCTCTTTGGTAACTGAAGTGAAACCATCTATTGTAAACATCCAAGAAGGATCTATTGAAAGGTATAGGTCCGTTCCAAGCAGTTCAAAGTGTAAACGAGCGGCCTGGTGGACCCAGTTGCCTTTTCCATCTTTAGGATATTTAACAACGCATCTTTTGTCGCCGGCGCCCCATTTTATAAAGACTGATTTTTTTCCATTCGGGCGAAAAAAGTATCGCTCACTTTTTGGGTGAAAATTAACGCCTTCATTCCACAAATATCTTCGTAAAGAGTCATTCATTAGCTCAATAATCCATTTCCATTTTGCGGAATCGGCGCGCCAATCGGATGAAGATATTCGTTCTGTTTTAGATCCTGGCTTTATAAAATCAAAAAATTTATTTTTCGGATTGCTCAAGTCCGTAAAGGTGTATAATTTTCCACTGCGTACAATAAAAGCGGGATAACGATAAAACTCATGCAGATCTCGTTTGCTAGTTAGAAACGTGGGCGCCGACCATACAAATTCAGGAGCTTTAACGGGCAACAAATTGCTGACCAATGCTTCGGTAACCGAATCAGCTGCTGATCTTTCATTTGCTAATGGTGGTTGAACGAACGAATGATCTCTATGTTTTGATTCTCTTCTTCCGGCAGCAATCGAGCTGGATCTCGGAATCTGCATCCCTTTTATTTTTGCCACTAGACGAGCGTACTCTTTTTCAAAATTTTTTGGATTACGAAAATCAAGAAAGTTCATTGATCGCAAAACTGGAGGGATATTAATTCTTTCTCCTGTTTTCGAATCAGTGTCTCTCAATAAAATTGGAATTATTTTCCCTTTTCTATTTGTTGGGTCTTCCATCATAAAGGAAGAGACTTCTAATTTGCACCAGTCAGAAGTTAACATTTCAGGCGTCATAACAACCGCAAGAAATCTACTTTTATCTAAACCTTCATTTAGCTTCCAGATAATGTTCGCGCCAATTTCTATGTCCCAAGCGTCCAAAAAAACTGACAGGTTTTTTTCATTCTGAATTTCTTTTTCAATTCTTTCTCCAAATAATGTTACCCAGTCCTTATCGATACTATTATGACATAGGAATAAATCCTTAGTGATCAAGTCCATGAAACCTCATATTTTTTGCCGCTGCTTAATCGAAACAATCCTTACTTAGAAGCTTCAATCGGGAATAATCCCTAGCGTTTGTATGCCGTAGAAATGAATGTGGGAGCGAAGTACACGGCTAGCAGCTCTTCAGTTTCTAGAGGCTGCTTTGCAAGTTCAAATGAAATAGTTGATTTACTCGTCGCGTCAGCATCGAATTCATAAACTTTCAGGACAGCTCTGAAAACCTTATCAGTATTGCCTTTTGCGGCTGCTCAGACGTCCGCCTTTAATCCGAAAGCTGCTCTATGGTTTCAATTATTGACTCTGAGAATGAGTATACGAAACTTGTAATGAAGTTACTATTGCAATAGAGATTTTTGGAGAGCGTCTTGTATGAATAAAAGTAAGAACCTTGAAGCTAAAGAGTTAGTTGTGGAAAATTTAAATTCTGCCGGTAGTAATTTTCTTGAGCTATCAAAGGATAAAAAATGGCTGAGATTTATTGTTGATGGAAAGCTGATGACGACCTTTCATGTCGATTACGTAAAAAAGGTCCTAACGGATTACCCAAAAGATAAGATCAATCATTCTGAAGATTTTAACGCAGGAATGGATCTTTAGCTGTTTTTTAAATCATCCAAAAACTCCGAGGCTGGCGATACCCCTGTCACCAATAGATGGTCTCTAGCTCTGGTGCAAGCGACATAAAGTAAGTGTCGCTCTGTTTGATAAATTTCCTCAAGATCTGCTTCATCAGAAGCTCCTGCAAGGCGGTCCTGACTCGGTATAACGTCATCGTCGCAAGCCATAACAACGACTGCCTTAAACTCTAAACCTTTGGCTAAGTGCATAGTACCTATCGAAATTTTTCCATACTGAGTATTCATATGAGTGTTAAGTCTATAAGTTCCTAGTCCTACCTTTTTTGCTACTGCTTCAGCTCGTGGAAACTGATCTTCAGATCGGACAAAAATTCCTATTTCTTCTGGACGAATACTTGTGGAGATAAAACCTTCAATTGTTTTAGATACAAATTCAAACTCTTTTTCTATTGAATCAAATTGTTTTATTTCCGGTTTTGCGCCATCGAACACTGAAATTGTTGAAGTTCGGCTTTCAGTATTATGATCTACATCAGAAATTTCTTGAGGTAATAAAGCATCGGCACGTGACCTAATTTGATGAGATGTTCGGTAGTTTACTTTTAAAGTTTTGGATCTACCACGAACTTCAACACCGAGTGATTTCCAGCTAAATGGTTGTTGAAAAATACGCTGTCCAAGATCGCCAGCAAAAAATAGCCCATTAGTCTCATTTCCGCCTAGGACAGATAGCAATCTTAGTTGGCAAACGCCAATGTCTTGTGCTTCGTCGACCACTACATTTGTATACGGACGATTTTTAAACTCTTTAAGTCGATGTGATAAATCATTGAAGGCTTCATCCAAAGTTACGAAATTTCCTTTTTTGAGCTCATTTTTGACTTCCACAAAAAGATCCCAAATTACCTTGCGTTGAGGTTCAGAAAGTCTCTTCCTTCTCCCTAGACGTTTAGCATCTCGATACTCATCCCAAGATTTTACTTCCCATGCATCGATTACGTCACGCCATTCAGAGAGAAGATATGCGGTCGAAATTTTCAAATCTGAAAATTTCTTTCGGTGAGCGTCGATAAGTTCATATACTTTATTTGAGGGAGCAATAGCTTTTTTATCTTTTAGGCGTGAATATAGTCTGGTAGCCACTTCATCGAATGCACACACATCAATTCTATCTCCTAGTAAGGGATTACTAACCAAAAGTTTTTTTAATCGAACATTTAAAGCATTGGCTAACGTTTCAGAAAAAGTCGTCAGTAAAACTCTTGCTTCGCTAGACGCTTTAACCAAATGGTAAGATCTATGAAGGGCGACAATAGTTTTTCCAGTTCCGGCGGAGCCCGAAACTCTAAAGGGGCCACTATAGTTTTGTTCTACAAGTTTTCTTTGGTCAGGATGAAGAAACACTGTCCATTTATCCCAAGGAGCTTCTAATGCTTTTTTCAAATCATCAGGAGTGGAAATCAAAGAGAACCTACGTTGTGCATCTGGGTGTTCGAATGGCTTTTCGGTTGTAGTGATGACTGTTGGCTTAGTTGGTTGACCGCCAGTAGCTATCTCTAAAAGAGCTTCTGCTGCCTCTTGCGGAAGATGCCCTGCTAAATCGAATAGTGAATCTTCATTAGCCAATTTTACATCGTTAATCCATTCTACAGGTACTCCATAGCTTAGGAGGTCGGAGTCCGAGATATCTTTAAAAAGGAGTCTTTGTTTTTTGGATTCGACAACTTCTACTACTTTAGGAATAAAGATTTCTTTTACAAGTTCACGGACCTCAACAATTTGCGCAGCTCCTGTATTTGGGTGTCTTTCGATTTTTCTGCGTACGGCCCAGTCATATGCTTTATCGTGATGTGCAACATAGCAGACCAGAAAGCTTGCATGAGTCTTATGGATTATGACTCGGATGTCACTGCCGACACGGATTGACCAGAAATTTGAATCTCTAGATTGGTCAATTCGATGGAATTGCATGCCAGGATTTGCTGGATTCATTTGAAGATCGAATACTGTCGTCTTAACCAACTTCTGTTCGTCGTTGGTTAACCGAGCTAGGCTTGCTGTAAATGTATCCGAAATTCTAAATTCCATTTTATACCTTGAACACTTTCATTACTTCATCGCCAAGATGATTGATAACCTTTACTGCTATACGTCCAGACTCTGGTTTTTCAAACGGACGAGAGGTGTCGCTATTTAGTGACTCCCAAGCGGACTCTTCAATTTCTGCCTTAAGAGAGGACTTCAGAGCTTTGTACGGATCGTTCGCACCCAAGAAATATGAATGACGAACAAAGAAACTTTCTTCATTGTAGTCTGTATCAATCATCCAGCATGCTATTCCCTCTGCTCCATCACTCCTAACTTCACCGGTATTTGGATGGAATACATCAACTCCTTTGATTTTGACTTTGTATTGTCCATTTTCTTTCTTTATCTCGATATCTGGTTCACCGAAAACAACAAATAAATTTCCTTTCCCGGTGTTTTTTAAGTCTTCGGCCATATGCAAGTCAGCATTCATTCTAGCTTTTAGAACTGGAATTTTGCCGAGTGATGAAAACTCAGTAGCGCGAGCATCAAAGTTGAATGCGCATGCGATAAGAACTTCAAAGTCGGATTCCGCGGCTTCCTTTGCGGCCTCGACTAGGTCAACCCTAGTTATGGTGCCAAACTCTGGACCAATTAGAATTGCCGCCCGTTTTTCTTTTTTGGATTTTGATTCAATATATTTTCCTTCGGCACAGATCATTTGGCCCGGCCAAGGAGAGATTTCAGTGAAGGAAATTTTGTCGTCTTTGTGAGCTTGCTGGACGCCTGCTAACTTTAAATTTTCGAGGATAACCGATACAAAATCGAGAGTTCCCAATAACTCCTTTGGTAGTTGTGGATTTTCACCCTTTATGAAGCTATCGTCATCGCCAATTGCTATGTTTCGATGCGGCGATACACTTTCCATCGTAAATGGACCAGCTACCCGAATACGTGAGCGATCAATAAAGGGCCTATCAAATAAATATTCGGATTCAGCTTTTGCATTTATAGATTTTTGAATTTCTGCCAGTCTTGAGCGACGCTTATCTTGAATGTCCCTAAATAATCTTTTTAAAGATTCTGACCACTCCTGGTTCTCAGTTCTAGGCAGCTCCCATTCTTCGAATTTGCTCTTCGCTTGAGAGTTAAACTTTTTAATTAGTTCATTAATTGAGCTATTCCACCTAGCCCAAATAGCATCAATTTCAGCGTTATTTGCAATTGACTTAAGGGTTATATGTGGAACACGCTCGTACACGAAACCGTGCCTAATGTTGCCAGAGGTTTGACCTGCCTTAGGCGGAGTCATCGTTAATTCAGCCTCTTTGAGTTGGCCCTCTCTTGAATCCAGCAACGTATAGTAGGGATATTTAGCGCCCATGATTCTGGATTTTGCTAATGTTATCGCAACTCTTGACGTATCAATTGTAATCCAACGCCGTCCCCATTGTTCCGCAACATATGCGGTTGTTCCTGATCCACAAGTTGGATCAAGAACAAGATCTCCCGGATCAGTCGTCATTAAAACACAACGTTGAATCACTTCAGAATCAGTTTGTACAACGTAGATTTTTGGATCTGAATTTGAAAACCCAGCACTTCCTGTATCTGTCCATTGACTAGTAAGCGATTCCACAGGGAAATCATCAAAAAAACGTATATAATTCAACTGACTTCCCAGTCCAAATAATCTTTGAGCATATTTCAATCTGTTTAGGCCATTCGGATTAGATGTTTTCCAGTGCCTATGAGATCCACAGTCATAGTCTTTGTTTCTAAAATTATAAATCCGCTCTTCCGGTTTTCCCGGGTCCCCTGATACTGCGAAACTCATTTGAGCAAGGCGCCATCCCTGCGGAATTTTGGACGCATCCTCTTTTTCGTCAGGCTTGGCCGATCTTGCTTCGGTGGTACAATCTGAAACAAGATATTTATAGCTCTTCAATTCCGAGAGATTTTTGTTCTTATATATTTGGCGGAACTTAACGGATTCTCGTTTTTTTGAGTACCATAGTAAATAATCATTTTCCGAAGGCAGTAGGGTTGTAGAAGTTCTGGCGGTTTTTCTGAAAATAATTTCTGAACAGCAATTGTGCTCACCGAAAACCTCATCCATAAGACTACGTAGGCGATGAACATTTTCATCGCCTATTTGAACAAAGATTGATCCTGTATCAGAAAGGAGATCTCTAGCAACAGTCAAGCGATCTCTTAGATAGGTCATATAACTGTGAATGCCATCTCTCCATGTATCGCGAAATGCCTTAACTTGCTCAGGTTCGCGCGTAATATGCTCTGCCTTACCATCTTTCACGTCTTTACTGGTAGTAGACCACTGAAAGTTTGAATTAAATTTGATTCCATATGGAGGGTCAAAATAAATACATTGGACCTTTCCTCGTAGGCCTTCGCGCTCCGAAAGACTTGCCATCACTTGGAGTGAGTCCCCCAAAATCATCCGATTAGTCCAATGTGCATCATGTTGATAGAATTCTGTTTTAGCTCCATCAGTTGGAAGGCCATTAAAGTTCGAAAACAAATCAATTTGTTCCGGATCATCGTCTTTCAATTTTTTTTTGATCAGATCATCAATGATTACTTTTGGGTGAACTTTTTCTTGTATATAAAGAGGCGGAGCAGATACGACCAAATCAGACCAATCCTGTTGATCTTTGCCTCTCCAAACCAACTGAGGGTCCAAATCTTTATTTCTTCTTTCGTACGCTACTTGAATAGGAGTCTTTTCCGAATTTTGCATTATCGACTGGAATTCAGCCGTTGGAATATTTTTTCTAGTGGCATCTTCGTGGACTATTGTATCAACACGAAGCTTAGACTTACTTGATGAAATATTTTTCTTATTGCTTTTGGTTGCCATTTTACTGCTCCGTCGTAGTTGCATTTGAAACTATTCTTGAAAATTCCGACTCAAGTTTCTTATCAAAATCAGATTCCATCTCGTATACATCTGTAAATTCAACAAATGCCCATCGTCCGAAAGCTTTAAGTTTGTTAACACCTGGAACCCAATATGTTTTCATTGTATTCGCTTTTTCCACAGCATCTTCGCCGCGGTAGCCTTTAACCTCCACAACCAAGTTTAGAGGGTTGTCTGGGCCATGCCCATCGTCGATAGCTACAATGAAATCTGGTCGATATCGGCGTTGTTCAGCCTTAAATCTGTAAGGCACTTCGAAGCCAAGACTATGGTTTTTTACATACCTTAGAACCTTTCGATGAGAATCGGCGATTCTGCAAAATTCAGCTTCCCAATTGCTGTCGGTAACGACCCAGTTGATTGGGCACCTTCGCGCATCAGGTTGGTACAATGTTGTTTTCGTTGTTTGGAAGTTTACTTCATGAGTAGTTCCGAATGGGTTGTATGAATCCAAAGTTACATATACTTGATTGTCGGATTCATGTTTTTGGAATATTGCAGACGCAATTCTGCTTGATGCTAGATCTAAATTTTGCAGGTAAAGCAGCTGAGCGGGATAAGTGCCACCGGTGCAGTGTAAATAATTATCCATCCATTGCTTACAAATTGTCTTAAGCTGTCCAAATAGATGTAATTTAGGTTCTTCATTGTCGTCTTTAAAATGAACAACAAGCAAATGCTTTGCGAGGTGAAAAAGAATCGTCGAGGATCTGTATTCTTTTGTGTGAATTAAATTTAAATCGACTCCTTCGCCAATAATTCCTTCTGTCCGCGTCGTGGCTGGCCCAATGTGTTCTGGCGAAAGAGTAAAGATTGAATCCTCAGAAAAGTTAGCTCCAATTTTAGTTTCTGGAAGTTGAACTCTATAGCCGGCAACGCGGGGAAAACGGATTTCTAAATGATCCCTTTCTGGTCGAACGGCCTTAACGTGCGTTACGCGTCGTGGCCCTTGTGGCTTTGAGATTACAGGTTCGGCGGTGAAATCGAATGGAATTCCTAAGACATCAGCATATTCTACTCTAAATTTACCCTTCTGATCTCCATCTTCAATTAAATCATATGATTGTCTCCGCAGAGCACGCCCAATAACTTGTTCGCATAAAAGTTGGGTACCAAAAGCTCTCACTCCTAAAACGTGAGTAACTGTATTTGTGTCCCAACCTTCGGTGAGCATTGAAACGGAAACTACACAGCGGATTGATTCACCAAGACGGCCTTGTTTGCCGACTGTATTCATTACTTCACGAAGTAAGTCTTGATCAGTTATGCTTTCAGCCCTTTTGGCGTCCCCAGTACGTTCAATAATTTCACGGCGGAATTTCTCGATTTCATCTGAAGCTATGTCTCTGAAATTTGATTGAAGAGCTTCTCCAGATTCAAGCTGTTCACTATCAATCAAAAGAGTTCGTGGGCGATCATAGGCGTTGCCATATTCGTCATAGTTCCTAAAATGTTCTAATGCCCCCGGAACAAAAGTTTCTGTTCCATCTTTAGCTTTTCGGGTAAAACCAGTGATGTAGTCGTAAACCAATTTAGAAGTTGTAGTATTGTTGCAAACAACGATGAAGCACGGAGGTACGGCAATATTGGCATCCTTCCACATATCAAATGTCTTTGCGTAATGACCATAAAGTGCCTCTAAAGCAGTTTGAAGTTGTACTGGCAACTTCTTAGGATCAATCTCGCCTGCGTCTTTACGACCTTTTTTAGGCATGTTTTCTCGAATATGCGTCCACAACTCCCGAAAGATTGGAACTTCTGCGCCTGGAATGTTATCGACTACAGGAACACGTGGAAGTTTTACGATTCCGCATTCAATTGCATCCATCAAAGAAAAATCGCTCATTGTCCAAGGGAACAAAGTTCCCTCGGCATAGCCCGAACCACTCAAGAAAAATGGAGTGGCGGATAAATCGATAACTTTATTTATTCCTAAGTTACGTTTTACTATTTCGAGTCCAGAAATCCACAATCGCGCGGCATCATTGTTTCTTTCGGCTTCTTCTTTTTCTTCGCCTTTTAGATAGTCTATATCATTTTGTGATTCAGGCCTTTCTCGGTAACAGTGATGTGCTTCATCATTGATAACCAGGATGTTTTTTAAACCCATAAGCTCAGGCATAACCCGTTGAAGCATTTGGCCTTCGGTTTCCAGAGTGTTCAATTCGGCACCTCGGCCTTGTAATAAAGCGCGTCCGCCTCTTGATAACTCAACTTTTTCACGAAGCTTGAATGCGTGATAATTCGTAATAACAATCTTTGCTTTTTCGAGATCAGGTTTTAGGTCATTAGGAACTAGTTCTCTAGTTTTAAAGTAGCTGTCAGGATCATTAGGCTGTAGAACCCGCAGTCGGTCTCTAATAGTCAAGCCTGGAGCGACCAGAAGAAATCCTTTAGAAAATTTGTTACTTTTTGGATGCCTGATTGCGTTGATTGTTTGCCATGCAATAAGCATCGCCATTACCGTCGTTTTACCTGCACCAGTAGCAAGTTTAAGTGCCAGTCGAAGCAACTCAGGATTAGCTTCGGCATTTGCATTCGAAAGTTGCTCTAAAAATTGTTGGCCAATTTTCCCAATATTAGGAGCCACCTCTGTAAGCCAAATCACAGTTTCCGCTGCTTCAACTTGACAGAAAAATGGCCTTACGTTGTTAAACTTATGATGCCTCCAATGTTGAAGGAGGCGTGCCGTTTCAGCAGTAACCCCCCAATCATTTGGATTCTGAATTGTTCTCCATTTATCGATTTGGCGGCGGAGACTATCAATAATCGGAGTAGGATCATAAACTTGATCTTTAGATAATTGGGTCTCATCAAATCGTTGCTGAACAGGACCGGTAACTCTTTTTTTGGGTTTCGGAATTGGAGTGATTAATCTTACTGTTCTTCTTGATTCAATAATTTTTTGAGTAGGCTGTCCAGATGAATCCAATTCCCAATGTTTAGATGGGTATTCATAGGGTGAGTTAAGTATCGGTTTTTCAAAGAACTGATTAGACATTATTTAGACCTACAGATTCCGTAATGGAAATGTGAGCACCCCCAGCTAAAATCCACTGATCAACTTCAGAGGGTTTAAACTTCCAAAGCTTTCCAATTCGATGTGCAGGAATTTTTTTACGTTCTAACCAGCGATAGATAGTCTCTTTCGAGACACCCAAATATTCAGCTATTCCTTCGACTGAAAGCCAAGGCTGCAATTCCATAAACACACTCCATGTGCTGTTGATAGACAAAATTGTGAATGACAAATTATGACAAGTAAAGACAAAGAAAACTCAAAATAAGAAAATATTTTGAGTCTTCCACGGTAAAGTAACTAACTTGAATCTGGAAAATAGAAAGAATCACGAGTTGGCGCAACGCAACAGTTGATCTACTGCCTACAAAATAGTCTCCTTCGAGAGTCTGTCATCTCTTCTTAACGGATTGAACAAATAAGTAGGTAGCGTCACCTTGATGTTCGTACCAATGCCGATAGCAGAGTTAATCGAAATAGAGCCACCCCATCCTTCGATGACCTTAAACGCATGCAAAAGCCCAATACCGCGGCCAGAATTAGCTTTTGTAGAAATCGCTTTCTTTCCAATTTCAGATACCAAATTTTCAGGAATCCCAATGCCATAATCCTTCACCGAAATTTCACAAAAATTAGCGACCTGACAAACGGATATTTCGATTGTCCCTCCGTCGGCTTCGTAAGCTTCAGATGAATTATTCACTAGGTTTGAAAGTATCGATCTTAGTTCTACTGAACTGACTTTCACATACAGAGTTGCGCTTTGTTGTGGACAACTATTAATAACCTGCACTTTATTATTAAGCCAATATTCGAAGTTCTTTTGCTTAACGAAGTCTTCAATAAAAATTGGCAGGTGAACCAAGTCAGTATCAAGTTCTGTTTCTGAATCTTCAGAAATTAGACCTGACTGAGTTCTCAACTTTTCAGAGAGTAAGCGAATTTCTGAAGCTGCGTTTTTTAGGATTTTTTTTATTCTCTCAGGCACTGTTATCAACCCAGGAATCATCATTTCGATCGCTATAGCAGGAGACCTAATGTTGTGGGCAACTACTTTTGCCAACTCCATTTTCGATTGAATCTTTTCAGCCTCGACGAGTTTCTTTTGCGAATCCTCTAAGGAATCCAATAGTCGATCAAACTCTTGAGTCAGAAACGAAATCTCATCACCGCGATTCATTTTTATTCTATCACTTAAGTCACCTTGGTCTTTGATTCTTCGCACTTTGTTTACTGCAACTTCGATATTTCTTACTAAGCGGCGCGAAAGTAGTCTGGCCAGAATGAAAGATAAAATACAGTTACCCAATCCAATCATTAAAAACAGAACTCCAGCACGAGCTTGCACCGCATTTAATTCAGCCTTGGAGACTTTACTTTCCAATACATAGTAATATTCTCCATTTTTTGACGTTCCAGAAGCGTCACACTGACAACATTTGGGATGGGATGAGGTGACTTTAGTAAAAAAGCTAGCATCGTAAGACCGCATGACCGGATTCTCAAAAGATTCTGGCAAAATTGCTTTTTTGCTTTCAAAAATTACGTTTTGATTCGAGTACGTCCCAAAGGGTGTTCCATCTGGTGCATATAGAGACATTGAAGAAACATTTACATCGGATTTAACGGCTTCTGCTAATGTCTTGGCGATAAAGTCAACCCGAACACCGACTTCAACAATTCGTGATCTATCTTTATTCGGGATCGACAAAAATTTAAATGGCTTTGGTTCTGGATTCGGTTTGATGATGGGTGTGGCCTCAACATCTAGATTGCCATGAACCAATTTTTTGTAATTCTCGCAGAAAGAGAATAGGTTGGGAATCCCTGCTGGGTCATCGTTTGTCGAACGAGTGAATCTACCATCTCGATCAATCATAAATAAATGTGTTATTCCCAATTGGCTTTGCAGTGTTCGCAATTTTTCAGTTGAAAGTAGCCCATGCTTTTCATCATGCTCAGCCACTACTTTAGCTGCATTCAGCATCAAGGCTTCGGTACTGGTGTCCAAACGATTCAAAGTGTCTGCTAAAACTTTTGAAAACACTTCATATCTGGATACAAAATTTTCTTCAGATCGATTGATTGTGTACTTGTAAGAAGCCCAAGTCAAAATCGAGCCGACGGTTAAAGTCGATAAGAATACGGCAATGAAAATCTTTTTAGCGAAGGTCATTAGTGCACCTTCTCGTTAGGCTCCCTCGTAAATCTAGTAATATCACTGCTGTGTTGCGGGAATTGTTGAATCATTGCTTCTCTGGCGCCAACCTCGAAATCTTCAAATTCAAATCCTGGCGCAACCGTGGTTCCCATTAGCGCCCATTTTCCATCTTTTTTTAATCTGAGTCCTTGCCATACTCCGCGAGGTACAACGACTTGTGGTGTATGTCCGGCAAAGATATCTGATCCCAAAACAAATTTCGTGAGCTTTCCATTTTGATCTATCTGGATCATTTCAACCGGGTCGCCGGAATAGAAGTGAAATACTTCGTCACTTTTAACTCTATGAAGAGCAGAAAAACTTTCTGGCACCACAAGATAATAGATTCCGGTGCTGATTGATCGAACGGAGTCAGCAGGAATGCCGTAAGACTTTGCTGGCAGCATGACCGCCTTGTCACGGTATGTTTCGCGATAATAGCCACCTTCTTCAGGCAATGGCTTTAAGTCTAACATTTTTATGATGTCTTTAGCTTCTTTCATTTACCCCTCCTTAAAATTGTCGCTACATCAAGCGTTGCGGCAATCCCAATTTTTTTGCGTCGATTTTTTCTTTTTCTTCAGAAAGCTTTCTTCCCTCAGTAATCTGAAGCCTTTTTAGTTTTTTAAATGTAGTGCTTCGAGCAAGCCCAAGACGACTCGAAATTTCTAAAGCACTACCGCCTGCAAGCTCCATTGCTGTTTTTAGATATTCACGTTCCATGGATTCCATAAACTCTCTGAATGCCGCTGGGCTTAAATCAGATATTTGCGCTGGAAGTGAGGCTTCCAGTTTTCGCATTCGTTGCAAAATTGTTTCTGGAGGACTCTGAACCTGAATATCATCGTAAATGATTTCATTCGATTTTCTTCGTTTGGCTGAAATAACGGCTCGCTCAATTGCATTTCTTAGTTCACGAATATTTCCTGGCCAGTCGTAGTCTTTTAATGCTCGGATGGCATGATCGTTAATTTTAAAATTAGCCCCACCAATTTGAAGCGTGAACATGGTGGCAAGATCCGTAACGTCAGATAGTCGATGTCTTAGAGGTGTCGTAAAAATACGAACCACATTTAAGCGGTGATAAAGGTCTTCTCTGAATTTACCTTCACGAACCATTGTTTCTAGATTTCTATTGGTGGCGGCAATAATTCTACATGAAACTCGAATTATGCGGTTGTCTCCGACGCGGTAGATTTCGCCTTCTTGAATGGCTCTTAACAATCGAACTTGAGCAGACAATGGTAATTCACCAATTTCATCTAAAAATAAATCCCCATTATTAGCTTGTTCAAATTTTCCAGATCGATCTTGCATGGCTCCGGTAAAAGATCCTTTTTTGTGACCGAAGAGTTCACTTTCAATTAAATTTTCAGCGATAGCTCCACAGTTGAGCGCAACAAATGGACGATTTTTATCTTCCTCAATCGAATTTAGCCTTCTAGCAACTAGTTCTTTACCAGTGCCGCTTTCTCCAGTGACCAATACATTTGCGCCAGAGTTTTTAAGGCTTAATATATTCTCTCGGAGTTCCATAGTTGCAGGTGATTTGCCGACGATTTCATAACGAAAAGCTTCGCGGACAAGTTGCTCCAAATTTTGAAGACGTCGTGTAGATGCAGCTTTTGAAACAGCAATTGGAATACGAACTAGCAAATCTGGAATAATGTTTTCTGACTTAACAACATAGTCATCTGCGCCCCTTGCCATACAGTGTTTAACTGAGGAAAAATCGGCATCTGATGTCAACATTATGACAATAGTATTTGGATGAGCGGCTTTAATTTCGGTTAAAAGCTCAATTCCATCGCCGTCAGGTAAGGCTTTATCTAGGACGGCAATATCAAAGGATTCTTTTTGTAGAAGGTTTCTGGCGACAGCTAAAGAGTCGGCTTCGACGATGTCATTGTAAACGCCCAGCATCTGAGATACTGCCGTTCTGAATGACTCCATATCTTCAACTAATAAGATCTTAAAGGCCGTTTTCAAAGTACGTATCCCCCTCGAATCTGATATAAAGGGATACTCTAAATAAAACTTTGTCTCTACAAAAAAATGCGAGTCTCTATAAATAGACTGAATGCCAAGCATTCGTGGATATAACGCTTATGAAGCTTTTTACTTTGCAAAATTCACATCTCACGCAAAGCATCGAGACGAATTTCGCCATAATCCAAACGGGTCTTTAAAGTTCCTTAACAATTTCAATCCAGTAAAAGTCATCTCACTTTGAGTCATAGTAAAATGCTTGAGTGTGACAAGTCGGTTTGATCTCAAGACCCCGACGAGTTTATCCGAAAACTAATCAAGGTCGCTAGTGAACCAAAGGCCGAAAATGTTTAATTTTAATGGAAAAGTAATACTGGAAGATATCGCTCGCGAAGCGGGCTTTTCAAATCTATCTATGCTTGTAGCGAGATATACTTTGTTCACTCATCCAGACATCGTAAAACAAACAAACAATGAAAACATTTTTCAAATCGTTCGTGATTTCAAGAATAGAGGAAAAATATTAAACTACGACGGAACAATGTTGATGGCTTGTGACAATACTGGTCCTCAACACGCTTTTGAGTGGGCGAATGGCGGCATTAAGAAAACTGACATACAAATCAACCATATTTACACAGATTCAATGAATGTAAAGTCTTACACATCCTTAGCGAATTTATGCGCGACACCCGCATTTCTTGCCAAACTTACGGATACTGATGAAGAAATTAAGAATCTTTTAATGTATAGGTCGTTTGAATTATATGGCTATCATTTTGGAAACCCACCTACAAAACCAGAAAACTATCAAAATTATGTTTGGCATGAATTTCTGTCGGGGCCGGCAAATTTAGAAAAATTTTTGTTGCAAAGAATTAGCGAGTGTCCAAAGAGCCGAACTGCAGTTTCAGTAAAAGAACTTGGCTGGCTTTTTAATGACTATTCTAAAAGTAAAAAGGTCTCTGGGTTTTGATTGATTAGAATATATATCTAAAGGTCGGTTACAAGTCGTGAAGATTGGGTACGGTTTCACGCCGCCATTGCCTCGGAAAATGTTTTACTTTGCCTACACGAATTGAGGTTGAAGCAATATTCTAAGGTTGAAATCAAATTTAAAGGTGCTGGGGTTTTTATTTCATGTAAAATCTGCACTTTCTGTCCAATTGCCGAAGATTCAGTGAATATTGTGATATTTTGGCAATATGTCGTCGCAAGAACAGCAATTTTTGGAAAAGTATTTGGAAACCTTACTGGAATTGCTCATGAAGGGAAAAGATCCTGTGAGAGTTAAGGGCGAGGTGATCTAGCCCCGATTTGAAGGAGTCGAAATTCTGTGGTATACCCGCGAGGGAAAGAGGAAATACTAATGGAACCAAGACGAACACGAAGGTACACAAAAGAGTTTAAGATCGAGGCGTTAAATTTAGCTAACGAGCTGGGTTCTGCCGCTGAAGCAGGGCGCAGGCTTGGTATAACCGATAGCCTAATCCATAACTGGCGAAAGCAGTTTAATTATAAGTCAGAAGCTAAAGTTAAAGACGCTACGGTAGCGGTCAACGAAGCCGAAGAGATCAAGCGATTGCGTAAAGAAAACGAAGAGTTAAAAAAGACGAATTACATATTAAAGAGGGCCGCCGCTTTTTTCTCGCAGGACCATCTGAAGTAAAATTCAGGATGGTCCAAGAATTATCATTTGAACAAATCAGTATCAAACAAAGTTGCCGTGATTTAAAGGTGAGTCAGAGCGGTTACTACGCTTGGCTAAAGAGGCCAGTGGCGCTGAGAAAACAAGACGACGAGCGATTATGGCAGAAGATAAAGAAGTACTGGGAGGATAGCCGTAGAACGTACGGCCGTCTTCGTCTGCTTAAAAAACTTAAAGTAGAGGGTGAAGTTGTTGGTAAAAATAGAATTTCCAAGATAATGAAGGAAAATAACATTAGAGGAATTGGGAAGAAAAAGTATAAACCGATAACAACGACATCAAATCATAAATTACCAGTGGCGGATAGAGTATTTAAAGCCGAGATGGCAGCAGAGCAAGTGACAAAGCCAAATCAATACTGGGGCGGAGATATTACTTACGTAGCGACAGAAGAAGGATGGTTGTATTTAGCGATCGTGATTGATTTATTTACAAGAAAAGCAGTGGGTTATGCGATGAGTGAGTCGATGCCATCAGAGCTCGTGATAGATGCACTAGATATGGGTTTAAAGCGACAGGGCATCGCGGAAAAGGCAGAGCTAACGTCGCACAGTGATCGTGGCTCACAGTATGCTTCAAGCAGCTATATAGAAAAACTAGAGCGTCGTGGAATTACGGCGAGCATGTCACGTAAAGGAAATTGTTATGACAATGCGTTTGTTGAAAGTTTTTTTAGAACTTTAAAAGTTGAACTTGTATATAACAGAAAATTTGAAACAAGACAGGAGGCCAAGGCAGCAATATTTGAATTTATAGAGGTGTGGTACAATCGTCAAAGATTGCACTCTTCACTTGATTACGTAACACCGATCGAATATGAAACTAAACAATTAACAGCCGCATAATTACGACTCCACTAAACTGGGGCCAGACCAAGGTTATCCTTTCGTTTGACCAAAATTATAGTGCTTTCATTCCCTTGACTAAAGGCTTTAATAAAAAAGAGGATCGAGTTTATCTGCAAGATTGCCCTTTTTCTAAAAAGCTGGGATTTGATTTACAACGCGAAAGAATCTCTAGACAAGAAATTGACGGCGGCAGAATTTTTGTAAATAAAAAAGGTTCCTTTTTGAAACTTAGAAACAAGAAATTCATCAGATTTTCTGAACTTTCAGTTAAGTTTCCTAGACTTCAAAAATAACGGTTTCGTTCAGTTTTTCTGAAAAACCCAAATCTACACGCAGAAAAGTCTCAAAAAAAGTCTCTGAAAGTAGACTGAATTATGACCGTCGAGTCCATAAAAATAGACTCGATTTCTATTTTCTCTAATTTCTCAAACACTTATCGCATCCAGTGCCTTTGGCACAAAACGAATCTCCTTTTTGCATTTTAGAAAGATGTAACAAAAACGCTGAATGGATCAGCGTTAAAAGGAGAGGTTATGTTTTTCACTAATTGTCCTCGGTGTGGTTCACCCACGCTTGAGCATTTGTCGACACATTCTCACTGCTGGGAATGCAGTTATTCACCTGATTCAGATCACCGCTACCGGGCCTGGCATAAATTAGAATTTCCGTATGAACACCCAAGATCGAAATCAAAATTGAATTGGGGTCAGGTCAATGTTCGATCTGATCTAAAAGCATGAGATTCGACTGCTACGACTTTTACTTGTGGTCCATAGGCAAACTTTCACTAAAAAATGAACCCGATTTAACAGAGCTATTTTTAACTGAGGAGGAATTATGAGTGTAGGATTTTTCGATATCCTAGTCGCAAAAGAATATGAAACGAAACAAAGCGGTACCCCAGAAAAAAAGACTGCTTGGAACCGTGTCGGACGTGCGTGGGCTTCCAAGTCCGGAGGCTCGCTCAGTTTTGAACTCTATATGTTGCCGAGCCAAAGATATGTCATTCAATTGCAAAATAACAACGAGGAGAAAGTTCATGAGTAATAAAAAATTTTTTCTAATTATAGCTTTAATTGCGATAGCACCGTTTGCTCACGCATCCGTTGAATCTTCATTGATGGGGCTTAAGAATGTTTTGATTGGTTCAATACTGCCGATTTTTGCAGTTTTAGGACTTGGATTTGCTGCATTTAGCTTTTTCACGGGAAATCCCAATGCCAAGCAGCACTTGGTCTATGCTGTTACGGGTGCGACGATTTTGTTCGGTGCCCAAAGTATTGTTGATCTTATTCAAAGGACTGTTCGATGAAGAATTGTCCCACTAGCAATATGAATCGATCACAGCTTTGGGGATTCGAAGTCAGCCATATCGTGACCGCGTTTTCAATTTTAGCTGGATCAAATGTTATTTTAAATATTTTGCAAGCCCCTTTGTTTATTTCATGGGGGCTTGGCCTTGGATCACTGGCAATTTTGCGAATCATATCGCACGGGCAAAAAAATGGACATTTGGAACTGCTAGCCCGATTTGTTATCGAACCACACATCTATCTTGGACACGCTGGACGAAATCCAAAACCAAGCGAGGCTGTAAAGTGAGAAAATACTCGTTAACCAAAGCGATTATTCAATCGAAATGGATTTCGGATGGAATTATTGAGGCCAATGATGGATCAATATTTAAGTCATTTGAAATGGAGCCGCTATCGACAGGTCTTTTTGAAGAAAATCTTGATGGCCCCCAAGCTGATGGATTCTTTCAAAAATTGTCTGAGCTGCTATCTAGACTTCCAAATTCATTTGATGGTCAGGTCGTGATTTTCCGCAATCGCATAAATCATGAAATTGCGGGACTGAAAACCAAAGTTCTAATTTTTGAGAAGGTTAAAAAAGAAGAAAGCTATTCTCATTTGCAGGCTGTATTGAGCGAGTTGAAATTTAGTTCTTCGCTTTTATCTGAAAACACATGGAGGTTTTATCTTTCAACTATTTTTGGAGACAAGCTTTTGAAAAATGGGTTGCCAGATATTGTTTGGGATAAGGATTCGATTAAGGCCGACGGCAACACGGTTCGAGTCCTATCCTTAACTGAACTGCCACAAGTAACATGGAAGGGTTGCTTGCAGCCCGTATTTGAAAGTGAAGCTCCTTTTACCTTATCGATAAAGATTCAGATTCCTGATCGGAAGAAAATTAAGAATCAGCTGGAAACCAAAAGAAGAGTCAGCCATGCCTTGTCAGTCACTAGCTCGCTGGAGGTCAAAAATATCGAATCCAATTCGGTCCTTAGTTCGTCAGAAGAGACTTTAGAGCGGATTCTTGTTGAGAAAGAGACTTTATTTGAAATTTCAATTGGTTTAACGGTATCGGGAACCAGTCAGAACACGTTGGATCAAGCCAATGATTTTGAAAGAGTCGTTTCAGGAATAGGAAATGCCGGATTGTATCCTGAAGGATTAGGGTCTTTACCCGTGATTGCAAGCCACCTCCCTGGTGGAAAGATCATGGGAATAAGAAAACTTCCTATTCTATCTGAAAATCTGGCCCATGTACTTCCGCTGCTTCATGATTATTCACGATCAAATGATGAATCGAATTTGGCCTTAAGGTCCAGAAGCAATGAAGTTTCGCACCTGAATTTATTTTCAAAAGAAAATTTGAATTTTAATTCATTTATTTGCGGTGCTTCGGGCTCAGGGAAGAGCTTTTTAATGAATGCGATTTTGTCGTCGATGTTAAAGGATGAATCAAAGACAAGACTATGCATTTTTGATATTGGTGGTTCTTATCGGCGAATCATTGAATCCAACGGGGGTAAAAGCCAACTTCTAACTGTTGATGAGGCCCATGGATTGCTTGCCAGTTTTTTGCGATTGAGGCCCGTGAATGGATCAGGTTTTTATAGGACCTTTATTGAAACCTTGTGTGGATCAGGAAGTCATATTACTCATTCCCACAGAGTCGCTATTGATGATTTACTACGAAATGTCGAAGGAACAGAGCTTAAACTTGGCGATCTAATTCGAATTGCGAGCGAAAAGCCCGAGCGCTTTTATCAAGATATAGCTCACTGGTTGAAGCCGCATTTAAAATTAGATATGGTTCCCATTCGTGAAGACTTGCAATCAGTCATCGGAGCGCAAGTCACTGCGTTTGATTTTAAAGAACTGGATTCAGACCCAGTTCTTCAGCGTACAGCGATTTTACTTCTATCTGAACTGTTGTGGGGCGATTTACTTAAGGGAACCTATCCTAGAACATTAATTGTTTTTGATGAAGTCTGGCGGTTCTTTGCCCAGAGTAAAAGCTTTTTAGAAGAAATGTATCGAACACTTAGAAAATACAAAGCAGGAATCGTTTCTATCACTCAGAATCTGGCCGACTACGGCGATGAAGCCTTTGCAAAAATGATTTTTACAAATAGCTTCACTAAAATATTCTTGCAAAATGGAGCTGCTGCCGAATTTTTAAAGCAAACTTTTGATTTGCCCGAATCGGACATTTCAAGAGCCTTGTCGGTAACTTCAAAAAAGCCATTCTATTCTGAGTTTTTTGCTTTAAGTCCAACGATGAGCCAGATCTTTCGACTTTATCCGACGCCTGAGTTTTACAAACTCGCGAACACAGAAAATATATCAATCAGAAAGGAAACGGCATGAGAAAAATATTTATCGTGTTTATTTTAGGATTTTTGCCAATTTCGGCAAAAGCAGATCTTTTTGGTGGTGACCTTCCTTTGTTAGCACAGATCGTAACAAATACTTTGCATACGATGTATGAACTTCAAAGACAAAGTCAGATCATGAACGATGAAATGAGAGGAATCAAAGATCGCATCAATCGTATCAGAACTATTGCTGATGTCGTTCGCCCCTCAGATTGGGATAAATGGAAAGATCCCCGTGAAGCAATTAATCGGCTCAGAATTGTTTATCACACGATACCTAAAGAATACCGCTCAGAAAAATATGATCAGATTGAAAATGAACTCGCCAAAGCTATGAATTTGGTGGCGCGAGTGGGGCCAGAAACAGCAACAACTTTTAATTCGGGTAAAGAAATGGAACGTCGAGGTGCCGATGCATCCCCAGGGGTGGCTCAAAAGTTAACAGCATCGGGTGTCGGTACATTGATTGCTTTGGAATCTCAGTCACAAGTGATCCAAAGTCATATCACAAGTTTGCTCGCACAAATATTGGCCGAAGGAAATGAGCGTGAAACGCGGTCTGTCGTTACTCGCGGAAGCTCATTCAAGTCATTTTCAGCAAATCTAAGTCAGAAGGAATCACAATTTTCTGATGTTGTTTTAAGAAAAGGAACTAGTCGATGAAATATTCAGTACCCGCGATTGAAGAATATGAAAAGCTTCTGCCAATCGCTAGGCAGATCTACGAACATACAAGTCATTTAAGCTGGCAAATGCTTTTGCCATTGTTTTTGGTGTCGGTGGCTCTGGGCTATACCTCGGATCTTGGATTGAGTGGTGCAGTGTTGGTGCGACTAAAGCGACTGGTTTTGGTGGCTTTGTTGTTGGTGACGTTTCCTACCATTGCGGAATTTAGTCAAATCTTGGGCGTTGAAGTAGCCCGATCAATTGATGATATGACCGGAATTGACATGGTTCTAGATGCAGCTTCCAAAAGGGCTGAAGCCTATTCTTTTGATCTTCAAGGACTTCTAAATCTAGGAAGTGATTTATTGATCGGATCACTTGTTATCGTGAGCTTTATAATCTTGATTGTTGCGCGATTCTTTTTGCTAGCATTTCAACATTTCTATTGGTTTTTATTGGTGGCGTTGGGACCGTTTCTGATTCTAGGGACATTATTTGAAGCCTCTAGCGGAATAACCAAAGGACTTTTTAAATCCATGTTCCAAGTGGCTTGCTGGCCAGTGATTTGGTCAGTACTTTCAGCTTTTTTGAAAGCTCTTCCCTTTGCGGCTTCATATTCAGTGGAAGGTAACTTAGTCACTATTGTTACATTGAATTTGATTATCGCAATTGCGCTATTGTTTTCTCCTTTTATTGTTTCGCAACTTTCTGAAGGTGTGAGTTTGAGCGTCGGTGATACTCTTCGCAGTGGAGCATTTAAAGCAGTAGCGATGACAAATCCAAAAGGTTTTGCCATGTCGACAGCGTCGAAAACTGTTTCAAGGGCGTCTGGAGCTTATGCCAAATACAAAGCTGGTAAAGAAGCAGCTCGAAATGCAGTTCGGTACTAATGCACAATTGGACTTAACATTTAAACAAAGGAATAATTTATGAAATGGATGCCAATTATACTTCCGTTTGTGGCCTTTGCTGCTAATGCCACTCCAACGGCTTTCCCAGTATTTTTGAAAGAGGGCTTTAGTTCAATTCTTGAATTTGAAGAAAGCCCTACTCAAGTCGTTCTAGGTGATCAAAATTTGTTTTTAGTTGAGCGTTTAGGGAAATCAATAATTATTAAGCCCTTAACTCCTTATGCAACGACGAATATGTTTGTGTATTTCAAAGCAAAAGACACAAAATTATTTATTCTTACAGCTTCTGAGGAGTCGGAGCCAACATTTTATAAGAAATTTGATACGCCAGTGCTACCAAACGCCGAAAATTCAAAAACACCGATTGTAGTTCGCAAATATCCTAAAGGCATCAAGGTAACATCTTCGAGCTATGATCCCAAAAAAGACTATCTAACAGTCGATTTTATTGTTGCGGCTGATTCAACTGGGAAAGTTTCGCCAAGCTGGGATCTGATTCGATTAAAATACAAAGACAAAGTGATTTCACCATCAAAGGTTTGGTCTGAACGGAAAGAGGCGCAAAGAGACTCGAATATCAAAGCAAGATTGATATTCACAAAGCCAAACGTGCCAGCAGATTTGAAGGATGTCGGCATTGTTGTCCCTACTAAGGGTGAAGCTAAACCATTTACAGAAAAACTGAAAGCTGGTCGAAAGTGAAATCAAATCAAACATTTCAAAAACAAAAAGAGCGGCTCTTCAAACGCTGGTTTGAAGAAGACTACCCAGGCGGGACACCACGTTTTCAACTTTCATTGTTAGCAAAAGACGTAGCTATATTTTTTCTAATTCCAATTTGCGCTATTGTTTTTTTCAAGGTAGTTGAAAACTCAATCAATGCACCCGTTAGGCCAGCCGAGAAACGAAGGGTTGATGCCAGCATTGATCGAATAGAAAAGCATTCGCAAATTATTCATTTTAATCCTCAAGGAAACAATTCAGGTGGAAAATCAGATTATGGTTTTTCAAAACGAGCGCCAGGTACATTGGTTAAAGTTCGTCTAATGAATGTTGTTGAGACTTTTTCAAATGCACCCGTTCATGTTCAAGTGATGGATGCAAGCTTAGGAAATGAGTTTATGGGAGCAACAATCATTGGCGACGCGAGTCCTGAAAGTGGATCAGGTCGAATCACAATAAACTTTAAGTTTGTAAGACACCCAAGAAAGATTGACATGGCTGTTCCCATTTCAGCGCGTGCGCTCAGCCTCGATGGAACTTATGGCGTAAATGGAATAAAAAAGGAAGGAATGTTTGCTAGGGCTGCAATTCGATCAGCGGCTAACAACCCAAATTCTGTCGATGCTGATGCAGACGGTGGCGATTTTAAAACTTTGGTGGCTCGAGCCGTAGCGGCTGGTTTAATGCAAGAACTGCAATCGGATGCAAGTGTGGCCCACAACAGAGCTCAAGTTTTGACTTTAAGACCTATGACTGAATTTTTTGTGGAACTAACAGATTATTTTCCAGGACAAAGATAATGAAAGATCAAAATTACTCCACTTTACTGCTGGTGCCGATGGGTATTGCGGGAATGTGGCTCCATAAAGTTATTACTGATTTGCGAGGGTTAGATTTTGTCTTGTTTGCGTTAGTTGCTCTTGGGGTTTGTATATTTTCACTAATTTTAGTTTTTAAATATTTTTCAGCTTGGGGAAAAACAAATAATAAACGCCTCCAGCAAGTTCATGAAATTCCTATAAGTCTTAGAACAAGTTCAGAAGATTCAGTGCAAATGGGCAAAGATTCAGAACTAGATGAAACTATTTATCTTCCTGATGTCATTAGAACTCGGCACGTTCATATTTTAGGAGCCACAGGTTCTGGTAAAACTGAAAGCGTCATTCTAAATTTTCTAAGGCAAGATGTTAATCGTGGTTTAGGAAGTATTATTTTAGATGCTAAGGGCGACAATTCTTTTTTAGAAGCTCTATATGCATGGGTCCCAAACGAAAGACTTCATGTGTTTGATCTCACGGATTCGAATTCAGAATGCTATGATCCACTCAAAGCTGGATCGCCATTAGAGTCTGCGCAAAGACTATTTTCTTCGCTGACTTGGAGTGAAGAATATTATAAGTCAAAAGCGCTTTCATCATTGCAGCGTATATTTCAGAACTATTTTGATTTGAACGAGAAAAATCCAAATCTTACACAAATTTCAAAAATTTTAGAGACACCAGAATCCTATTCGTCATTTGTTAACAGCAAAGACTTTCCGCAAGCTTTAGCAATAAAAGACTATCAAGATCTTTCGGGGCTCAGGGATCAAATCAAGTCTTTGACTCTTGGGCATCTCAGCCAAATTCTTTCACCAAACGAAAAACCAAGTATTGATATTGCTAAGGCTGGCGAAGATAAGGTGATCTATTTTAGATTACAAAGCCTGATGTCTCCACAGATCGTAGGAATTGTTGGAAAACTTCTTATCAATCATTTAAATTTTTTGGCCGGAACGGCGCATAGGGAACGAGGGCAGGCAAAACCAAGAAAGCTCGTTCCAGTTTACCTTGACGAGTTTGCGACTTTTGCCTGTCCTGAATTTGCAGATCTGATTTCAAAAGCACGGTCTGCGAAATTTGCACTACATTTTTCGCATCAAAGTATTGGGGATGTAATGGAAGTATCACAGGGATTTTTGAATAGAATTACGGACAATGCGGCCACTAAAATTGTTTTGCGAATCAACGATCCCGATTCAGCCGAGTTTTTCTCGCGGTGTTTTGGGACTAAAGAGATTCAGAAAACAACCCAAAGAATCACGAACGCAAAAGAAATCGATTCAGCAGAAATCGTGGGTGAAGGAACCACTAGGGACGCTCATCAATTTCGGGCGTCCCCTGATCTACTTAAGACACTTCCAACGGGAGTTGGGGCAGTCTTGATTGCACATGGACAAGAGACTCCTCATGGGGCTTCGAGTGTGTTCAAGATCCGATTTCCGCAATTAGAGCGATAAAAATGGAAATACACAAATGCCATAAGATTTATGTACTTTGTGATTTCTGTAAAGACTGGCTAGACTTAGATATGGATAGCTATGGAGATAAAGACAGTATATTCATGTACTTAGTAGATATGGTGTGTATTTAAAAGTATACATAAAATTACTATTTGTAGCTTTATAAGTATACAGTATAATCCGATATGTAGACCTATAAGTATACATAAGGGGCAGTTATGAAGACAGATAAGAAGCAACTTGGGAATCAAAAAAGGATCATACAGCAGAAGATAGACCTGTTTGCAAAGCTGAATGAGCCTATGCCTCCTTCGGGTTGGTTAAAGGCGATACGTGGTTCGCTGGGACTTACAATCCGACAATTGGCTGAACGAGTTGGCGTTGGTCATGGTTCTATCGCCCAGTTAGAGAAAAGAGAACCCAAGAAAAAAGTTACTTTAGAGTCTTTAGAAAATGCAGCGCGCGCCATGGATTGCAAAGTTGTTTATGCAATCGTTCCGATTGAGTCAGGCAGCACTCTAGATGACATCATGAAAAGTAAGGCTCTAGAAGCAGCTGGTCTTATTCTTAAAGATGTAGCCCACACGATGAGGCTTGAAAAACAAGGAACATCTGAAAAACAAATTCAGAAAGAAATAGAGCGCGTCGCAAAAGAACTCATCGAATCTAACGATCCAAGAATATGGGAAATTAAAAATAAGAAGTTAAAGGTAAAAACGAATGTCAAAATTTAAAATTTCATACCCAAGTGGTGCAACACCGATAGATCCAGATGAACTCAAAGATTTAATCCCAGACTATATTTCAACGATGGGTGAATTGAACCAACTGGAACAATCTAACATTGCAGATGGATTTGTTTGGGCCGGTAAGCAGGACTTTGATGATGTGCTGTCAGTCACCTTTGTTCTAAAGCTTCACGAAAATATGTTTAAGCAGGTTTGGAAATGGGCAGGCAAAACTCGAAAGTCGAATAAAAACATCGGGGTCATGAAGGAAAATATCATGACTGATCTTGCGATACTAATTGGCAATACTAAATTTTGGATTGAAAACAAAACTTTCAGTCATGATGAGATCGCGGCAAGATTTCACCACCGACTTGTACAAATTCATGTGTTTCCAAACGGAAATGGCCGTCATGCACGTTTGATGACGGATTTACTTTTACAAAAGCTTGGCAAAAATAAATTTACTTGGGGAACATTGGGTGCCCATACTCCACTCGAAGTTGAAGGTAAGACAAGATCTGATTACGTCGCTGCACTCAAAAAAGCCGACAAGGATGACTTTGTAGATTTAATTAAATTTGTAAAAAGCTAAAAACTACTTAACCCATCCCACTTTTCCACTCCTTCACTATTTAAAAATAGGAGGAATGCGAAATGAAACGCATATTTCTAATTGGCCCTATCGTGGCCTTAACTACATCATGCACGACGCTTGACCAATCTTTTAGGCTTGGGGCTGTTACTGGTGCCTTGACTGGTGCGGCCGCAACTTATGCGGCTCAAGGTGCCATTGGGCGAAATCCTTCCCCCGAGGAAGTTGGTCTTGGTGCGACCATTGGCTTAGGGCTTGGGCTGATCACGTCCTACTTTGTTCATCAACAAGTTATTGAAGATCGCGATGAGATGGCAAAGCAAACTGAAATCTACTTTGGCGATTTGCCTCCAAGTCCGTTTGTAATTCCACAACCCAAACTTAAGAAAGGTGCCAGGTAATGAAAAAGAAAATTCAAATCGTGTTAAGCGATGAATCTTGGTCTGCATTAGAAAATTTAACCAACGAGGCCAATGAGGGTTTTGTAAATGGCACAATCAATTATTCCGATGTTGTAAATGAACTAATCGCAACCGGAAAACTTGAAATTCGAGCGTTACAGGCAAAACATACAAATATCCGAAAATCATTACGTCTTATGGCTTCGCAAAAAGAAATAGATATCGAATCTGCAATCAAAGCATTGATGGATCTGAAATCAAAAGGTGTAAAGAAAGCGGTTCGAAGTCAGTTACAAATGGAGAATCTAGAACAATGACTTTGACAGCCGCTAAGCGACCACAAAGAGGGAAAGACATTTTTAAGGTCATTCAGCAATCCGGTCCATTGACCATAGATGTGTTATCACGAATCGTGCATCCAAAGATGTCGAAGCGAAACTTACGAAAGTGCTTACAGCTATTAACGAGAAAAGGATTTATCGAATCATTTAATTATTCTAGCCAAGGCACCTATTATATGGTTTCGCAAAGTTTACCGAATCGTTCAAAAGCTGCTGAATATTCAAATCAGCCTGCTGCGAATCTGAAGCAGCCGCTGATTCGAAGGCAGGATTTGTTTCACAACCAGTGGTGCGAGTATTGGATCGAGAAAATTAAGGGACTGTATCCCGAGTCTAAGATGACTCGTGAAATAGAAATTTTAAGCGACTCATTCGCAAAGAATGTCTTGAATTTAGCTTATGCGGATTATGAACTTCGGCCAGACTTTTTACTGACGATTTCAAAGTCCGATACTACAAATACAATTTGTATCGCCTTTGAAATTGAGCGCACCAGGAAGAGCGATGAACGAATTTTGCGTAAGCTTGGTAAATACATGGATCGTACTCAATTGGATGGATTGATTTATATAAGAAATGGCCTTCTCTGGAGCTTAGCGGTATTAACGGACAGACGGCTGCATTACGTACGTCATTGGCTGAGCTAGAAATTTTGAAATCCGAGGTTAATGTCGAGCAAAGCGAAAGTTGGCCCGATCTAAGAATCGGACCAAGTATGGAACGCCGGCCAGACGAAAATGAGACGTCTTGGGGAATTAAATTGAGCGCAACACTTCCAATTTGGAATCAAAATAGCGGCGGTCGCAATTTAGCTAAAGCTCGCCTAAATTCAGCCATTGCTGCGTATGAGTCGACCAAGCGCCAACAAAATAGCCAACCTGAGTTACTTCAAAAACAGTATGTCGAATTGACTAAAGTTTTAAATGAAACGGAACCTGTTAATAAGATCGTTCTCTCCATCAAAGATACAGAGCGACTCTTTGATCGTGCGCTTATTCCGCCTTCTTCGTTAATAGAGACTTATCGCTCTTCGTTTGAGCTTGTTGAAGAAATCCACCGCAACGAAATTCAGGCAATGTTGATTTGGTCGACCGTCGAAAATCTTAAGGGAACTTTTCCCAAGGAACTACCATGAAAAATCTAGCTATTTTGATTGCTATTCTACTTTCACTCTACGCTTTTTCAGAAGAAGCTGAAGAGGGTAAAAAAGGCCGCGTCGGTCCAGGGAAAGCCGTTATTGAAGCAACTGAAAAGGACGGCCTTAAACTTTCAGAAAAGGCTTTATTAAATTTGGAACTTGAATTTGTGACGGTCACTAAAACTCAGTCATTAGTTATTCCTTCTGCCGCAATAGTTGAATTTCAGGATTTTTCAGCAATTTATCGAGAAAGGGCGGGTTGGCTTAAAATGGTCGAAATTACGCCAGTGATTCGTGACAAAATGGCCCATTTTTCCTCTAAGGACATTTTACCTGGAGACCGAATTGTGACTAAGAATTCTGGTTTTATTCGTGTTATTGATCTCGATGTTTTTGGGCCGGAAGCCGATGCTTGTGCGGACTAATCTATGATTAATCGAATTATTCATTTCTCAGTCTATAATCGTGGTGTAGTTCTTTTCGCAACTGCACTTCTTGCAGGCCTTGGATGGTTTAGCTTTAGCCACCTTTCCATCGATGCCGTTCCGGATATAACGGATACTCAAGTTCAAATATTTACAACTGTTGCTGGCCTTTCGGCAGAGGAAGTCGAGCGAAGTGTTACATTTCCAGTAGAAAATGCAATGGCAGGTATTGCAGGTGTCAGACAAGTTCGTTCGCTAAGTCGATTTAGTCTGTCAGTGGTTAATGTCGTTTTTCAAGACGACACCGAAATCTATCGTGCAAGGCAAATGGTTTCCGAGCGGCTTCAAAGCATCACAAATGAACTACCTACGTCTGTTCATCCTAAACTTGGCCCCATCAGTTCCGCTCAAGTCTTAGCTGCATTGGAAGGACAATGTTTCAGTCGATTGTCGTGAGAACCAGAATTGATCAAGTAAGTGAAAAAACCATCCAAGGAATCAGCACATCCATCTTAGGTGTCGCAACTTACAGTGGGAATTCAGGAAGTGATCTAGTTAGTATAAATTCGGCAATCCCATTTCAGTGCAAATAAATCCATTAATTTCACCAAACACTAAAGGAAATATTATGAAAAACTATGTCTTAATCTTAACTGTATTTTTAAGTGCCGGATTCGTATCAGCGCAAACTCAAACGACACTCGCAAGATGTAATTTAAAAACTGCGACTTACCAAGAAACATATGAGTTTTACGGAAAGTCACATTCTGGTTCTACTCAAGTATCTATAGTTCGCACCGATGGGACCTATCCATACAAAGGCCCCGCGCAAACTACAGTATTTGGAAATCAAGCGGAGTACCAAAGGATTAATTTTTTGCGCAATGGAATTCCCGTGGAGATTATCTTTTTCAGGATGGGAGATGGATCAGGGACTCTTTATACCAATGGAAGAGTGGCGCAAATTAAGTGTCAGCAACTTTATGGATACGATTGCAGTTGCTACGCAGGTCGTTGTCAACCTGGATGCTATGGGCAATAACATTCAAAGTGTGGAAGATCATAAATGTTAAATTTAATTCCAAAAACGGACCTATACTCTTAAATGTAAAAAAATCTGGTGGGCTAATACCACTTGATTGCGGTTAATTTTGA
>DDVI01000025.1 GCA_002345205.1 Bdellovibrionaceae bacterium UBA2316
TGGAAGCAATGTGAAAGAGGTCTATTGGAATGATTCAGTTGGGATGCAATTTTTGCTTCCTCTTTGAACATGGTGATGAAATCATCATTTTCAGAATATGCGGTTAAGATTTGCTTGATAGCAAAAAATTTATGTACACCTTCGGCGCCCGAGCCGATAGCTAAGTGAATTTCCGCCATTCCCCCGGCGGCCATTTGTTCTAAAAGTGTATATTTACCCAATTTCTGAAATTTCATTTCCGTATATAAAATCGGAAATTGGCAGAAATAAATGAGAGCCCTTTAGTCCAGAACCTGGTCCATGAATTGTCCCAATTGCGTTAGCACAATTGGTGGAATTTCATGGCCTCCGCTGAAATGACAGGTTTTCGTCTTTAGTCCAGCTTCATTTAAAAATGTATCTAGCGCTTTTGAGCCAGCGATGGGTAATACAGGATCTGAATGACCGTGGCTAATAAAAGCATGTTTACCTTTTACGTTTTCAGTTGGCTGCGCTTTCAAATAGGCTTTATTGATTAAATTTGTAGATAGTAAACCAAGTGCTCTGAAATTTTGTGGGAACGTAAAGAATAAGTCTTGGGCCAGCATGCCACCTTGGCTAAATCCACAAATTAGTGTGCGCTTGGGATCTAAACGTTTCATGTTTAACCATTTCTGAAATTCGGCGCGTAATTTTTCAATCCCTTTAGGTACTTCTACTGAGGTATCTAGCGTAGAACCGGCTTCTTGATACCGATCAATAGGGATTGGCCACCAAGCTTTACCCACCCAATGCGCACCCAATGGAATGCTTAGCGGTCCCTGAGGGAAAAACCAATTGCATTTTACTTTTGTAGGAATCATTCGGGATAAAGGATACAGATCCTGTGCGTCAGCACCATATCCATGAAACAGAATAACGTTAGCATATTTTTCATCTTCGAATATTTCGACGGCGTCTTTATCAAATAGATTCATGGTGGACATCCTAACATTAAAACGATTACTGTATAAAGATGAAATTTTCTGAATTCATTGTTTTTTTTCCGCCCAATTCGGTTGTTTTTCCTAAAAAATCGCAATCGCGCTCAGTCAAAATTACCCAAATTGTTGATTCATCCCATAAGGCCACTCAATCGAGTGTTTTTTTTGCTATTAAGGGAAGCTCGAGTGACGGCCATAAATACATTAAGGACGCGATAAAAAAAGGCGCGATTCTGATTGTTTTAGAAAACTCTGATTTTATTTCAGAAATTAAATCTACGCCGTATATCTTGGTCAGTGATACGCGCCGATATTATGAAAAAATGTGTTCGTTGTTTTTTGGCCGTCAAGACGAGTGGATGTTTAACGTTGGGGTGACGGGAACTAACGGTAAAACGTCAACGACGTATATCATCGAATATCTTTTGCAATCTCATGGCATTAAAACGGGTGTTATTGGAACGGTTAATCATCGGGTAGGAAAGAAAGTTTGGCCGACGAGTCATACAACGCCAGATCCGTGGACGGTACATAGTCGGTATAAAGATTTTAAAAAACAAGGTGCCCAAGCCACGGCGGTGGAAATTACGAGCCACGGGATTGATCAAAAGCGCATGCACTCGGTAAATTTTGATATTGGGATTTTTACTAATTTAACTCAAGATCATTTGGATTATCATGGAACTATGGAAAACTATTTTTCTGTGAAAGAAAAGTTGTTTACTGAGTTGTTGGCTCAGTCTAGTAAGCTGAGTAAGTTCGCGTTGATCAATGGCGATGATGGTTACGGACAGAAGCTTAAGACGCATTCGACAGTGACTCCGTATTTTTATGGAATGAATAAAAAATTTCCTATTTGGTTTGAAGTAAGAGAAAAAAGTTTTGAATATCAAAAACTTGAAATTGGTTATTTCGGAAAAACCTACACAATGAAGTTTCCGCTGTTAGGTGATCACAATATTTATAATTTTATTTCGACATTGTTTGTTTGTGAGTATTTGAAGATTCCTATTCAGTCCGCGATCAAAAAAATGGAAGCCTTTGCCGGAATTCCAGGTCGTTTACAGCGCGTACAGGAAGTGCGTCGTAAGAATGTATTTGTTGATTTCGCTCACACTCCAGATGCCGTGGCGAAAACAATTGAAACAGTTCGTGAACTCAGATCTGAATTAAAATCGAATAGTAGAATCATTACAGTTTTTGGCTGTGGTGGTGACCGTGATACGACTAAACGCCCAATCATGGGAAAGATAGCTGAAGACAAATCTGATATCGTAATTGTGACATCGGATAATCCACGTACAGAGGATCCGGCAGCGATCATCGAGCAAATCAAATCTGGTTTTAAAAACTCGACAGATAAACTATTTGAAGTCAATCGTTCGCTGGCGATTCAAAAAGCGATGGAAATTTCAAAATCTGGCGATATCGTTTTAGTATTAGGTAAAGGACACGAGAAATATCAGATTATTGGCGATAAAACGCGCCCATTTGATGATTATAAAGAGGTTATTAAGCATGCAAAATGAATCTTTAAAACTAGATGAAATTTTAAAATGGACAGGTGGTAATTTAATCAACAAGGTCAAAGACTCTTTTGACTTTATAGGGACAGACTCACGTGCGGATTTAAAAGAAAAATTATTTATTCCATTACGTGGCGATGCCTTTGACGGTCATCAATTTATTCAAATGGCTATGGATAAAGGCTGCAACGGGGTTGTCTTTGATTCTAAAACTAAAGATCCTACTAAGTTCGACATGAAAGCGACAACTGTTATTCAAGTAGAAGATACGCTAAAAGCATTACAAGATATCTCGCACGGGTACCGCAAAAAACTGAACAAGAAAATAGTTGCGATTACAGGTTCGGCCGGAAAAACAACAGCGAAAGAATTTACTTCTCAAATATTTAACACCTACAAAAAAACCTACGCTAGCCAAGGTTCCCTGAATAATCATTGGGGTGTTCCATTTTCATTGTTAAACATGCGCGCAAGCGATGAGTTTGGTGTTATCGAAATGGGTATGAACAACTATGGTGAAATTCAAAGACTAGTTGAAATTGCTGATCCTGATGTAGTTGTGTGTACAATGGTGGGCTTGGCTCACTTTGAACATTTCGGTTCTCAGGAAAATATCGCAAAAGCCAAAAACGAAATTTATAGATATTCACGCCCGGATACTTTACGTATTTTTAATATCGACGATAGTAACGTTAAAAAAATGATGGAAAATTTTTTAAATGTAAATCCCGGAAAACCTACGATTCAATTTTCTCAAGTGAATCCTAAATCTGACATTTATCTAAATCTAAAAAAAGTGTCATCAGAAGGATTGTTCATTGAAGGTACTATTGCGGGCCAATCGGGTCAGGCGCTGGTTCCGGTATTTGGTAAACACAACATCACGAATGTGCTCGTGGCTTCGGCTCTGGCGTTGTCCGTAGGAATGAAGCCAGATATGATTTGGGGAGCTTTGGGTAAACTGAAAACAAATTGGGGGCGTAATCAATTGCTGAAAGCGGATACTGGCGCGCAAGTCATCTTTGATGGTTACAATGCGAATCCAGATTCAATGCAAAGTCTAATTGAAAATGTGAGTGAAACACCGGTTGCTGGAAAACGTGTATTGGTATTGGGTGAAATGCTTGAACTGGGCGAAACGAAAGATAAATTTCACTTTGAACTAGCGAAAAAAATTAAATCTAAAAATTATGATCGTGTTGTATTTTTTGGGCCATCTTGGAAACATTTTAAGGACGCATTTGACAGTGGCTCTGAAAAACCACAAGTCTGGGCTACTGAAAAGATGGATGAAGCTATTATTAATGAAGTTAAAGGCGACTTGAAAGCCGGTGATCTGATTGCAATCAAAGGATCACGCGGCATGAAAACAGAAAAAGTAGTTTCGCTATTAGTTCAGGCTTTCTCGCACGAAAAGATTTAAGTAAAACTTAACAAGGTAATCGACTTTAAATTCGGCACCGTTGAATGTCCATACGACTTCGTCAAAAGATCGTACTTGGATTTGTAGTTTTTGATCATCGAAAATCTTTGAGTTTACTTTAGATTCGATAGCATGGACTGAGCTAATCAGTTGTGAGCCGATAAAGTTGAAACGAATTTCAATTACACCTGGTTCTTTCATTGTGAAGATCATTTTGTAGCCATTACGGAACAACATAAAATCAGAATGAGTTTGTGCAATAGTGTAAATTTTGATTTTACTTTGAGGCGTCGGTTTCAACTCATTATAAAGTTGTGTCACTTCGGTAAACTGTGCTTTTAATTCGAAAAGTAAATCTAAAGTTGATTTAACAACAAGACGCTGTTTCTTGTATTCTGGATTTGAATCTACAATTCCCGATTCTAGAATTTTGTTTTCAGATTCAATAAGTTCTTTTATCCATTCCATTTGATTCATCCATGCCCCCAATGGTTTCTAAGGATAGAATAAAGGCTTAGCTCAGATGTTTGCAACATAAAAGAACAGGGGGCCAAGCGGCTCTTAAAAGAAAGAGCCGACTTGGAAGCTGGTCGATGCAGACGAACTAGACGAATACGAACCACTGAGTGGGTTGTAGATACCGATAATTGCCGTTAAAGGCATTTGGTAGGCTAAATTCATTTCAAAACGGAATTCAAAACCAACATTCCAAAAGCTTTGGTTAGTTGAAACTGTTTTAAATACGCCATCCGATTTATGATAAGCGCGGCCATCCAAAAATACGCCATCTGAAATAAGCGCCCCATGTAAGCGGCGCAAGAAAATAGGGTGAGTCGAGTTACCGCGGTTGATTTCACGCATTGGAAAACGATATTCAATCTTTGGATTGACCATGGTTTCGCCAACGAATTGGCCTTGCAGGTATCCGCGCATCAAGAAGTAGGGAACCAGTGGATCTTGTTGCAACAATAACGAGTTTGTTGCCATCCCCAATATTGGACTCACTTTATCATTCGAGTACAGGGCATCTAATTTAAAGAATACTACGTGATTTTCAACCAGCAAATCAGCCCAGTATTGAGACGTGCCCAGCAAGAATTGCGTTTGCTGAATAGTATCACCGCTTTTAATATATTGATTCATCCCTAGATAATAGTTCTGTCCATCAAAAGGTGTTGAAAGTGAATTCGTACGTTCAATGTCCGCATAGGAAAACATAAAACCGGCGCCTTCGCGATTGTAAAGCGTAGTAGATGTCTTTGTTGAAATCTGCTTCGCACTGACTTGTAGGTTAACATTTTTGCTTAGGTTCCAAATGTTGGGCTGAACAAATGCCGAACGTGTAGTGTATGTAGCGGCGTTCGAAGAGGATACAAAGTATGTCGTGTACTGGTTATAAAGGAAACCAAATTTATGTTTAAATGCTTGGTTCAAGTAAGTGCCATCAATAGAAGTTTTCCCCGTCGCAGAATCAAATACTAAATCGAACGAGTAAACATGCTTCTTAAGCGGGTCGAATCCGCTGGTTTGAGCTTGTAATAAAAAGCGGCTATCACTGCTTGACGTGGCTACGAACGGAATCCAGTATTGCGGCCACAAGTAGGAATACGGTGAGTAGTCACGAACTGGAAAGCCTCCTCGTGGCTCTAAAGCAGGTGCTGTTTTGGGTTTATCTGGAAACTGATTCGCATACACGCGGGTGATTTTAGGAAGGTCTTCTGGAGTTTTTGTTAAATCCGTCTGACTTGAAAAATGTATCTGCGGACCTTTTGCTGTCAATTTAGTGTAATACATATCCCGAGTAACAGGATCTAGTGCGTACGAAAAAGAACCTGTGTAAATATGAGTAACCGCGGCTGCCGAGCCGTCTTTCATGTCAGCGCGATAGACGTTGCGAATCCCATTTTTAGTCGATGAAAAATAAAGTTCACCATTGAGGACGGTTGGGTAACGAGCCTCAGGGTAATCCGTGAAAATTGGTTTCAGTGAATTCGTAGTTGTATCAAATGAAACCAAGAATTCTTCTGTCGATGGTTTTCTTAAAGAGAAAATGATCGTTGCATCGTTCAAATAAACTGGGCTCGAAATGCGCTCCTGTAGTGGTGCGGCCCAAAGGATCTTTGATTTTTTTGTTTTTAAATCCAGTACAGCGAGACGAGTTTTCAAAGCATCCAATTTGACATAAACAATCTGTTCACCATTTGGTGATGGTGAGGCTTCTCGCGCGCGCTCGCCCGTAGTTAGGCGTTCGGTCTTTTGTGTTGTAAAATCGAAGAGGAAAAGGTCGGAAAAAGATTCAGAAGGGCTATAGGCATCGATTTTATCGTAAACAATCTTGTAAGTTTTTGGGATCCACGTGATTCGCTGAATATTTCCAGCAATCGGTCCATCTGGGCCATGTTGATCTTCGTCAGTTTCTTCGTAAATATCATCAATCTGATTCGCATTTTCAATTTGGCTGGGATCAAGAATTACGAAGTTGTTGTTTTTGTTTTTATCGATGATTTTGACTTCTTTGACGTCACGTTTAGAGACGGCCAAGTAAGCTAAATATTTGCCGTCAGAGCTGATTGCCGGACTTGAAGAGTATTTGGCTTTTGGATCCATGGCTTGAGCGATAGATTCCGGTAACTGTTTGATCACGTCGATCTGTTTTAGAACTTTTTCTTCCGTTGTGAAGAGCGTGTCCTCGAAAAACTTTTCGTAGTCGCTGCCTAGATAGTCTTCCGCCGGGGTGTTGATGAAAAAAGGAACGCGACCCGCTTGGCGATCATGAAGTTGCTTTACTATGCTGGGTGATTCTTCGGCTGCCATTTGAGCCCATATTAGTGAGCCAAACAAATACGGGCGATTACCTTCGGGCCAGGTGTGCAAAAACTCGTTGATTTCAAATATTTTAAAATCACCTAGAGTATCGCTGAGAACAAATGATCTGAGTAATGACTCTTGATAATTAGAACGCAAACGACCACCATTTGATAGCTGTGTTTCAAGATAAACCGAAACACCTTCTTTCCACCAACGCGGCATCAACCCATTTGGGGAAATTATGGACCCAAAAACAGGACGTAAGTAACGATAAAAACCGCGAGCCCCTTCAAAGGTTAAAATATGAGCATATTCATGGGCTAAAAGCTCGAATGCCCAATCACCATAATCCGCTAAGCTTTCATTTGTATTTGGTAGAACTGGGTAGATCATTATATGTGGATACGGGATGCGAGTTGCGTAACCGTTAGTCAGATCAGTTTTGTCGTTGATTACGACTGTAGTTTTTTTAGGTTTCTGCGTGAAGTAGGGGTCTAGTGCCTTGTACGCGCGCTCCAAAGTGCCAGCCATAAAGAAGCCAATGTCCATTTTTTTTTCATCAACGACGACATAAAAATGTGGAGTTTCAATTGTTTTAAAGCGTATACTTGGAGGAACCTCAAAACTATGGGCAAAAGCAGCTAAAAATAGAAGTGATAAAAATATTTTTGACATCCCTTAAGGGTAATACCTAAAGCGTTGCAACATCAAACTCGTTTGACTTTTAGAAGCCATGCAATAGATTTTATAGTGACGTTTAGAAACATTAGGAGAAACACAATGACAACACTGAAAAATGTAACAAAACTTATCTGTATTTTGGCGATCGCGGTTACTTTTGTTAACTGCCGTGGCAAACAAGAAAAACCAGAAGATGCGACTCCAACTGAATCCACTACAACACCAGAAAGCTCTGCTGTTGATTCTGCAGCGATGTCGTTTGATCCATCTGGTTCCGACAGCGGCAAAATCGACGGTTTAAAAACTGTATTTTTTGACTACGATAAAGCAACTTTATCTGGCGAAGCTAAAAAAGTAATCGCAGGTAACGTAGAGTGGATGAAAAAGAATGCAAACACTAAAGTGCAAATCGAAGGTCACTGCGATAACCGCGGTTCAATCGAATACAACGTAGCTTTAGGTGAGCGTCGCGCGAATGCAGTTAAAGACTACATGGCAAGCCTTGGTATTGCTGGTAACCGTTTGGCAACAATCAGCTACGGTGAAGAAAAACCTTTAGTATCTTCTGAAAATGAAAATGCTTGGAAGAAAAACAGACGAGCGAATTTCGTTCCGTCTTCAATGTAATGTAGGTAATGATTAAAAGTTTATTTTTAATCTGTTTAGTTAGTCTTTTTACCATCGGATGCCAAACCGTTGAACCTCCTCTTGAGGAATGGGTCATGGCAAGAGCGGCTTACGAAGCCGCTCGTTCTGTTCAGGCTGCGAAATACTCCCCGGGGTTTTGGCATCAAGCCGAAGAGTCATATAAAAAAGCACGTATCTTGTATAAAGAAGAAAGCTACGATGAAGCCAAGGTTGAGTTTAATGCCGCCAGAAAAGCGGCAGAGAAAGCTGAAAATTCGGCCCGTTTGAAACGTCAGCAAAGCGGAGAAGTATTATGAGAAAGTTAGTATTAGGTTTAGCCGTATCTATGATGATCACGGGATGTTTGAAAACTCGAAGTGACGTTAAAGAGGGCGAAACTAAACAAGTAATGGCTCAGCAAGTGACGACCCTTCAACGTACTAACGCCGACACGGCCAATCGTATAGCTGAATTAGAACAAGAAATTCGTGAAATGAATGGCAAAGTAGAAGTCCTTGAAAATAAATTAAGTCGTCAAAATCCTGAATCTGAAAAACAGATGAAGATTATGAATGAACAAGTCGGTGAAGCGAATAAAAAATTAGCCGTTTACCAAGAAGAACTTGTGAAACAAGAAGCGATCATCAAGCAGCTGACTCAAGAAGTAGACGCTTTAAAATCAGAAGCTAGCTCAGCAAAAGTGGCTGAAAGAGAAGCGGAAAAGAAAACACCTCTTCAGTTAGCAGATGAACATTTTAAGCAAAATGATTGGAAGAAAGCGATCATCCAATATCAAAAATATCGCGATGAAAATCCTAAAGGCAAAAAAGTAGCCGAAAGCACGTACCGTATTGCGTACGCATTCAGTGAGTTAGGTATGAAGGAAGAAGCTAAGACATTCTACGAAGAAGTTATCGCTAAATTCCCAGCCTCTGCTGAAGCTAAAAAGGCCAAAGCTAAAATCAAAGCTATTAAGAAGTAATTTAGTTTCTTTGGGCGTCTTTAAATCGTCTAAAATCTCCGAACAACTTTTTGACTGCGCATTTGCTAGTTTGACGTTTTCATCGCCGGGAATGGCTGCAACAAAACCAGTGTCGATAAGTATACTGAGCGGGTACCTGGCTTTGGTGATCCTGCTTTTGCCGGTGTTCGCTTCAAGTTCCTATGCCCGCGCCCAACGCCTTTTCAGTTGTGATGTATTTCAATTTTTGTCACTGTCTCATGGTGGTATGAAAATGTGTCTCTCTGTGAGACACATTTTCCCTCAGATGCGCTAGAACTTGGCACTCTTAATGCTCTTCTTATTCGTAAGAGGAGTTTATGTTTTTCAAGGATTACAAATTAGAAGTCTTAATAGGTTCAACATTAGCGCTGGTTTCAGTCTATATGTTCTATCAATTAATGACTATTAAACCTAGAAACGTAAATCCTGCCGATAAGATTTCGTTTGAAATGGCTCGTCCTCAAACTGATATCGCTAATGAGTTTAGCCTAGATGGTCGTGAGATCGATTCACGATTTGAAAATCCATTCGTTAAAAAAGACCTAGGTAAACACGCTGATAAAAAGAATGTTAAGCCTAATTTAGTCCCTATTCAAAAGAAGGCCGTGGACGCTAAAAAAGATACGGCTAAAAAAGAGGATGCTAAGAAAAAGGGTATGCAAGTTAATGTTGTTCCCAGAGACCAACAACCACGTATGAATTCAGAGCCTGATTCAAACTATAGTCAGCGTATGAATGCCCAGTCTGGCAATGGCAATGAAAACAAGCAAAACGAAGATCCTAAAAAAGAGAAAGAAAAGACAAACAAACGCAGTATCTCTGAATTCGTAGATCTATTAACGGATCCTAAAACAGAGCGTATTGGTCAGCTTGTATCTGCAATTAAAAATGGTGAGATTGAACAAAGTGAACTTTATGATTTCTTAGGTAAAATGCTCAGTTCAGATAAAGCTAAGGTTCAATCCGTAGGCATTTATTTGGCTTATTATGCTCCGACGTATCAAACATTCCGCTTAGTAGCGATGAATCAAGAAACGATGAGTGCCGAAGTAAAGACGTATTCAGAACAGTTTTTGAATTCGTTCAGCCAAGCGGAAAAATTACCTGTTTTAGCGCAAGCGTTGCAGTCAAATGACCTAAAAGTAGTTGTCAAAGCTGGTGAAGTCATTATTTTAGGATTGCAAAATATTAAAAATGGCCAAACGATAGATTATGGCGCGCGCAGTAACAGAGGAACAAATGAGATCAAATCTTCCAGCTTTTTGGATTACTTTTTACCAATCGCTGAAGTACTTAAATCTAGCCAAAATCAAACTATTGCAAGCCTTGGCTCTGCGCTTTCGCAGCAATTATCTTCGATCGCCTCAAACACGCCTTAACATAACAGTTGCGATGGCATTCTTGCTCTTCGCAGCTCCTAGTTTTGCTTATTTAAAATTACCTAATGGTTTAGATTCAGACGAACGAAAATCCGTTATGAAATCGATCGGCTTTGCCGGTACGACAAAGTATGTTTCGAATGGCTATATGCTGGGCGGTTACGATGGTATCGAATTCTCCTCGCAGTTAGAATCAATTCCTTTTTCTGATGTAAATCATCTCAGCATGACGTCGATCGATCAGCAAAATCAGATACTGACGCGATTGGGGTTCGCAAAAGGTTTCTACCATAACCTTGAAATTTCGCTGCAATTTATTCCGTTCTTTTTACAAACGGAAATGTCGGGCTATAGCGGCTCTATCAAGTACACACTATACGAAGATGAAAATATGCCTGTGGCTATCGACGTACTTCTTCATGGTGGCGGAATTAACTTTGGAAATTTATTAGGTATTCAAAGTACGGGAATGGATTTCATCGTAAATTACTTTAAAAAATATTGGTCGTTCTATGCGGGGTTTGGGCAGACGCGTATCATCGGTACATTCATTGGTGGTAATAACGGGCTTACCGAGGATAATCAAACCGCAACGGAAGATTTAGGGCAAAATCGCGTTTTCGCGGGACTGGCTTATGATTTTCAAACGTTCCAGTTAGGTCTGCACGCCGAGCGTTTCTATGAAACTACTGGTATCGTTAAAATCGGAAAACGTTTCTAATTGAGAATCTCAATTTAGCGCGTACACACAAACTGCACCGCACCCGCATGAAATGTCCAAGGCTTGTCACTTGTGAATAAAAGCACTTAATAGCGAACCTAGAGCCTTGGTGTTGGTATTGCCGTTGCAATACTATAAAGACAGAAGCGGCCACAAAGTCTTTCCCGCGTCCCATGATCGAATAGAAATCATAGGGCCTACTATTATCCATCGATCCTAACGAAAGCTTATCGTACGAATACACCAATCAGCGGCAAAGTTAAATACACGTTCACCGCCAGCGGCCCCCGCGCCTAACTCTGTCCAGCAACGGTTAGTAGCTTTAGTGACCTTGCCCCACTCTTGGCAGGCTTTATAAAATAGATCTTGATTGGCTTTAGAAATATTTGAATGAAACTCAACAGGAACTACACCTTTCTTCCACGCTTTAGAAGAGTAGGATTAGTTTTAAGTAATTCATGTCTATCAGATTAACATGAGCGCCTAGAGCCGTCTGCGAGTCGAAGGTAGTGAATAATTAAAGCAGGACTATTTCTGTTCTATTTTTGAAACGATGGAAGTAGTTGATTTGCCATCGATAAACATTAACGATAACACCTGGCCTCCGTAACTTTGTACGAATTCGCCGCCAACGATCTGATTGATTTTCCAATCGCCACCCTTAACTAAAACATCGGGATGCACCATTTTTATTAAATTTTCAGGAGTGTCTTCGGTGAAAATTACCGTTGCATCGACAGATTCAAGGGCTGCCAAAATTTCTGAACGATCGGTTTCATTCTGAATGGGGCGAGTCGGGCCTTTTAAGCGCTTAACAGAGGCATCCGCATTAATTCCTACGACTAGGAAATCACCTTTAGATTTGGCCTCTTTTAAATACTTAACGTGGCCAATATGAAGTAAATCAAAACAGCCGTTTGTAAATACGATTTTTTTACCGTTTCGAATTGAGCCCAGCTTTTCAAGCAGGGCTTTGGAATCAGGATAAAATTGGCCCATAACTATTTTCTGCGAACTAAAGGAAGATCTAAAAACTCCCCAAGGAAATCACGATTAAATGCCCACGAGATAAGAGGCAAAATCACGCCGCCCGTAACAAGAATTAAAACGCTACGTAAAACGATTTTCGTTAAAGTAAAGAAATCGACTTTATCACCACGAACCTGAATCTTTTGATCGTAAGCCCACTCACCTGGTGTGTAACCAAGGAAAGCGCGGAACGTAGTATAATAAATGAAACAGACACTGCAGAATAACAAGAATAAAGAAATGTAAACAGCCCCTTGGTCATCTGGGTTTCTGATATTTAAAAGAAGATCAATTTTAGTAATCGCTAGTAATGCGACAAGAAATAATAACGTCGAAGCTGTTACTAACATTAAATCTAAAAACATCGCTGTCATGAGTGGACCTGATGCTTTGTACGTAGCTTCCACTTTAGACGTAATGATTTTTGTAACTTGATTTTTAGGTATCTCGAGTTGTTGGCTAGCTTTCTGTTTTGACGTTTCGATATTTTTTAAGATTTCGTCGACGATATCGTGAGTTTGACCTTGAGCAGTTGATGAACGCGCTTGAAATGAAGTGTCTAAATCCAAACCGTCTACGTCGAATGTATTAATTGGCGTATTTGATTTTTTATTCGGAAGTGGAGTAGAAAACAACGTTTGAGCCGTTTGATGTGCAGAAGCCGCAGCTTTAGATGCCATCGCAGACTTCTGTGTCGAAGTCGTTTGCTTTGGCTGAACCGCTGCATTTTCATTCAGAGGTTGTTGGTTTCTGTGGAAACCTAGACCATCTGTGATTGGTTTGAATTCAAACTCTTCGAAGGGATCTACTTCATTTTGCATCAAGCCTCCATAAGATCAAATTCATACTTTAGGATGGACAGTCCAGTAAGGCAAGCCGTTTCGACCCTTAAAACCTGAGAACCTAAAGTGACCGGACTTAAGCCAAGGTCTTCTAAACCCTTGATTTCATTGGTGGAAAACCCACCCTCACTGCCAATGACCAATCCTATGTTTTTGATCGGCTTATCTTTCTGTTTTTCCTTAAATTGGGCAATTGCTTGCTTCGCATTGAGGGCCGACTCACCCTCATAAAAGAATAGACACAGATCAATAGCCAACTGGTTAATTTTCTGCGAGAAATCCTTCCAAGCAAATGGATTGGATAGCGTCATCAGTTCTCCACGACCAGACTGCTGAGTTGCTGAAACGATGATTTTCTGCCAGCGTTCGAGTTTATGCTGTAAATCCTTTTCTTGCATACTTTTGACAAAGGAAAACTCGGAATAAAACGGGTGGATAGAATGAACACCCATTTCAACAGCTTTTTCCATCACCGATTCTAGCGTTGCAAACTTAGGCATCGACATGAACAAGTGAATGTGTGGATGTTTTAATTCAGGAATTTTTCTAACTTCGACGACTGAAACAGTCGCGCGTTTTTTTTCTACAGTATCGACGTGAACCAAGAAACCTTGGCCCGATGAATTCAGTAATTCAAAATGTTGATCTTTTCCAACACGGCAAACATCAAAGATATGATGAAACAAATCTTTGTCTATAACTAGCTGTTCACCAATTTGCAAATTGATGTCGAGCCAATATCTACGCATGAGTAACCCAGTATCCGATCCAATCATCTTTTTCTAAACGCATTTCGATTTTCAAATTTTGATCTTCGATGAAATCAGAAAGGAATTCGGTTTCGTGTTCTTTTAGAATACCAGTAAGGATCATAGACCCATTGGTTTTCATGCATTTTACTAAGCTAGCTTTAATTTTTAAAAGCACCCCATCAATGATGTTCGCGACAACCATATCATAAGCTTCGCGAATTTCTTCAACTGGAGTTGCTGAAATCTCAAAGTGAGTTGTATTATTTTTTGCAGCGTTTTCGCCAGCGACGCGAATCGCTTCTGGGTCTACTTCGATACCTTTGACGCTGGAGAATCCCAAATGACGAGCCAAGATGCCAAGGATACCTGTGCCTGTTCCCACATCTAATAACGATTGTGAGCTTAGGTTCGATTGTTGTTTGCCGTATTTCACGATTAGGTAAGACGCCATCTGAGTTGTTGCGTGCGTACCGGTACCGAATGCCATGCCTGGATCGATAAAGATAGGAACGGGACATTCTGTGGGGACCGGTTCCCAGCTTGGTACAACCCAATATTTATCGACAAGCTTAAAGGCTTTGAAACCTTTCTTCCATTCTTCTAACCAATCTTTTGTTTCTTCTTCCGTAATTTCCCAATCGACTTGAGGAGCCATGTCCGTCAATCCATCAAAGAAGTTGCAGCCGGGGCGCTCGTTAAAGAACACATCAACCGAAATATTTTTTGAATACAAAACCTTTGGATCATAAACCAAATTGGGTTGAACGAAGTTCAGTGCTTCCGATACACCTAAAGCACCGCAATCAAAGCAATGTTTAGTGATGGTGGATTCCGCATCCGCGCTGATATTTTTAAGTTTAATTTTGATATAGGTATTGGCCGCTGCTGTCATGGGCGTAAGAATTAGCAGTTTCTAATAAAGCGGTCACTGGAATCTTTTACAAGGCGGGTAGCGGTTGTCTAAAGGGACTAGTTAGTTTCGGCAGAGTCGCCAATCATAAACCATGGGTTATCAAGCATCGGAAGCTCTTCGCGGCTGAAAAGCTTAACTTCGCGGGCAACCGCGATTTTTCCGTAGACGGCGATCACTTTGAGTTGGCCCACGGGAGCCTGAATTTCCCCCATAACCTGGGAACCAGTAGAGTCCCTCATCGTCACTTTGCGAGTAACGGTGATAACTTGGTTCTTCTTAAGTTTGCCGCCCTCGGCTCCCTTAAGGTAGAAGTCTTTATAAACAGGATCCGTATCAGATAACGGTATGTTTCTGCGTACTTCGAATATTGAAATCTCATCGGCCGAGGCTAAAGAGTGAATCCCTAGCAGAGCCAGAACTAAAATCCATTTCATACTAGCTCTATCGGAGTCTCATTTTTAGACTTCACAGACCATAGGACCAGATTTTTAAAGTGCCAGGCCCGAAATTCTCCCCC
>DDVI01000141.1 GCA_002345205.1 Bdellovibrionaceae bacterium UBA2316
AACCTTGTAAGCTCGTCCTATGCTAACTCGGTTGGTTTGACTACATTAGCCTCGGGCCTACCAAATTTATAATAAAATCAATAGCTTAGGCCATTTTGGGTCGGCTGTTTGGGTAGGCTGGGTCACAGCCTATTTCTTTTTTAGGCTTAGAAAAATCAGAGACCTTCCGATAGGGAGGTACAAGATGGGTTCTTCTGGTTCTACGGATTCTACGGTTCTACGGTATTGGCAGATAAAAATCTTCTGACTCAAATTCTAACTTTCCATGTGGTGCCAGGATTTTTAACTTCAACCCACGTAGTTCGTCTGGGTTCTTTTACTACTATAAATGGCAAGTCGTTAACTTTGAATATTAAAGACGGTGCCGCTTATATCAACAATTCTAAATTGGTCATAACCGATGTTCCAGCTTCAAATGGAATCGTTCATGTTATTGATGCGATATTAGTGCCTTAATGGATTTTCGGTTAAAAGACGTCTCTTTCTTTGACCTATGTATTCTTTCAGAGCTCTCGGGGCACAGTAGCCTGAGAGTTCTGGCTAGATCTCTTAAAATAGAACCGCCGGCGTTGTCGAAAAAATTGAAACAGCTTCAGAATGTCCTCGCCGTTGAAATTCTTCGAACCTCGGCGACGGGTTATAGTCTGACTCCTGATGGAATTTATATTTCAAATAAGGCTAAAGATTTTTTACTTGAAGCTAACACACTTCTGCCTTCGAAAAATAGTGAGAAAAGGTCGTTGCAGGTTTTCACGGTGGGAACACGCGGGTTTTTAAATGTCTATCTGACGGATGCGTTTCTGGCTGGGATCAAAGAGACAAAATCTCAGCATCTGCTGAGATTTATCGATCTTTCACCTGAAGAATTGCGCTATACTGTGTTTGAAGGTGTACTGGATATCGCCATTTCACTGGAGCCGTTTAACTGGCCAAAAAATTGGACCGTTCAAGAAATCGGAAAATTAAACTGGTCTTTCTATGTTAATCGATCTCATTCGCTGGATGGCAAAGTTTCTAAAGACGAATTGCTAAAGTATCCTTGGACTAAATCAGCTTATTGGAATGGAAGTGCAATTAAACAAGCCTTGGATTCGGTCTCAATTTCAAGGCAGGATCGTATGTCGGGTCATGAAATTCAGACTGCGTTGGTTGCTATTGAGGTAGTGAAAAATTCAGATAATGTGGCTTTGATTCCCGATATCATGGCCACTGGCCCTTGTGAGGCGGGATCAATTAAACGACTTTTTTGTCCCGATGTGGAAACTCCAAGTGCCGCTGTCTTTATGGGAGTAAATGCGGATAAGATAAATCAAAAGCAATACTTAATCTGGCTGAGGCATTTAAGAAATAAATTTAAAAAGTGAAAACTATTCGCTAAAGCGTGTGTTTAACGATAGAAACCCATGCACGCTTTCTTCTTTAGAATTGGATCGTAGCGTTTTAAAAATATAGACGGGTAATCCGTTGTAATTCCGGCGACGCCCATTTTCAAAAGTTTATCAGCCGCCATCGGATCATTGACGGTCCAAGGATTTACATCGATGTTTTGTGCTCGTAAGTGCGCAATAGATTTAGCTGTCAAATCATGAAAATTGGGAGCAAATGCAATGGGCTGAAATTGCTTAATTGCCGCGGTGAAGTTAATTTTTTTCCAATACCCACGATCAACTAACAAAATGCGGGGAATCGCTGGTTGGTATTTCATAAATTCAGCAAGAACGTCCCAGTTAAATGCACGTGCAATAATCGGTGTTTTGATACGAACTTTACTAATTACATCAGAAATTTCTTTTGCCATTTCTTGAATTGGAGCGGATTCGTGAATGAACTCTTTTTCACTCTTGATTTCTAAATGAAGGGGAATGGTATGTTTGCTTTGGCTTTCTCGCTCTTTAACGGCCAATAAGAACTCTTCGAATGTGATTAACCCGGTATCACCCGGTTTTGTAGCAAGGCGATCTGAATAGGGAATGGCTTTAAGTTCTGCTAATGTTAAATCTTTAATTAGAATCGGTTCAGATAGTCCAACAAAATCTTTGGGGTTTAATTTGTAATCATGGTAAATTACGGGAACGCGATCTTTAGTGAGGTGCACATCAAATTCAACACTGGTGGCACCAATGTCCATTGCGTGAACCAAGGCCGACATTGAATTTTCGCGATAGGTCCCGCGATCACCGCGATGAGCGGATACTTCCCAAAAATCAGAAGTGGCGAATGCGGGTAAGCCTAAGCAAAACAATAAACTACATATCCATCTACTGATCATAAAACATCCTGCTACCCCAACGTGCAATTAAAGGGGCACGCTAAGATTTAAAATAGGTCTACGAATAGATTGGCTTTTTTTAAATAGACGATGCCTTTCATATATTTAGGAGTGATTTTCTTTTAGACGAGCGCCCTTTTTGGGCAGCCCAAACGGGCGGTTAAGGTGTACTCAACCATAGTCCTATTTCACATTGTAAACGAGGCGATACCTTCTATCTGAAAGCGCGTTTGCTATGATTGTGAGTATGAATACACACGACTACTTCAAAAAACGGGAAGAAATTAAAGCCCAGGCTCCTAAATACAGAACATTATGCAGTACATGCATTCAGCCTGACTTTAGTTGTTACTGCAAAAATATTAAGCCTATTGAGTGCCCGGTTAATTTCGTAATCTTGATCCATCCGATTGAAGCTAAACGCCGAATCGCTACGGGTAGAATGTCGCATTTATGTTTGAAGGGGTCTCATCTGATTAAAGGGCAAAACTTTACTGATCATCCACAGATAGATGAGCTTATTGCTGATCCTGAATATCATTCGGTCATTTTATATCCCGGAGTTCAATCTGTAAACGTGTCACAGATATCAGAAAGTGAACGAAAAGATTTAATATTTAAAGATAAAAAATTAAGAATCTTCGTTATTGATGGGACGTGGGCAACGGCTCGACGTATGGTTCGCCAGAGTCAGAATATTAACAAACTCCCACGCATTTGTTTTACTCCCGTAACGCCTTCAAATTTCAGAGTGCGAAAACAACCCGCGGCTCACTGCTATTCAACCATCGAAGCTATTCACCATACTATTGACCTACTTGGTAATTACCAAAATTTTAATTTAAGTCAGCGTCCCCACGATCATTTGCTTGAAGTATTTGATGGAATGGTTGAACGACAGCTCAGTTTTTTAAGTGAAGTAAAACTAAATTTACGAGAAGCCAATTATCGCCGCGAAGGTCAGCTAAGAAAGCGCGACCTCGACATTACTCCATAACATTAAATACATCGTTTCGTGCGTAATCGAAAGTTGTTACCATGTTAAGTAACACTTACCCGAAAGGAAGAGACATGAAACATGTTAAAGTTTTAGTATCGTTAGTGACATTATTATTTGCAATGAATTCATTTGCGAGTGATATGCCGAAATTGGATAAAAAAATTGCAGAAGGACAACGCGCAGAGAAGTGCGCAGGTTGGGCACGAGGCGAAGTGAAAGGTGTGTCTGATAAAAAGAAACAGGCTTCAGAGTTTAAAGAAAAATTTCAACAGTGTCTTTCAAAAAATGGTTTGCCATCCAGTTTAGCATTTAGCGGGAAATACAAGCCTTAATCTGAATTTTTTTAAATGTGAGAAAGTTTTTATTCTCACATTGCTAAAAGAGTGACCGCATCTAGATCTACGGTCACTGTGGTTTGGTTAATTACGGAGTGCTTTTTTTACTTAGCTGATCATAGCCAGGCATTGTCGATAAATCAGGAACCACAACAATCGCGATACGACGGTTAGCGGCTTTGCCTTCTGGCGTATCATTGCTTTGTCTTGGTGAAGTGTCACCATAGCTAGCTGCGCTGACACGTTCAGCTGGCATTCCGGCTTCGATCATTGAGCGTGTTACATTGATCGCACGTGCCGCTGCTAATTCCCAGTTTGATGGAAATGTTGCTGTCGCAATACGAACATTGTCCGTGTGGCCTTCGACTTGGTAGCGCTTGTCTGGAATTGATGCTAACTGAGCTGTTACTTCTTTCAGCGCATCTAATCCCGCCGCTGATAACTTAGCTGAACCAGAGGGAAATAATACATCAGAACCTAAACTCACAACCATTTTGCCATCAATAAATTGCACGGATAGGGCGCCTGAATCTGTAAGTTTTTTAAAACGCTTTGTTAGATCTTCAAATTCTTGCAAACGTTGTTTTTGTTCAGCTTGTCGTTGACGCATTTCTTCCATCGCTTTTTTCATTTCGTCTAGTGATGTTTTTAGTTGTCCGCGGTCCTTCGCAGTGGCCATTAGATTTTCTTGTAGTTTGTTTCTCTCTTCAGTCAAAGCTACGTTTTCATTTCTAGCTTTAGAAATAGCGACAACAGATGCTTCCAGTTGTTGGTTTAAGTCTTTCACTTGTTTTTCATGCGTCGATTTCGACACACACGCTGACATTGAAATGGCCAATAAAAGCGCAAGGGTAGTTAATTTTTTCATTCTTCCTCCTATTTTTGTCAGCTTATATTTTTACATACTCAGGGGGTATCGGGGTCATTAAAAATGCTAATAAACAGACTTTTGACCGGCGTCATATGACGATAAATGCAATAATTTAGTTTTATGTATAATTTAAATGAAGGCGAAGGTAAATGAAAATACTTTTTTTCGATGGATACTGTTCTTTGTGCAATTATCTGGTGGACTGGGGAATGGCCCGCGATAAACGCGAAGTAATTCTGTTTTCTTCATTGCAAGGTGAAACTGCAAAAAAAGTAATTCCACAATACATATTAAGCGATAGTGATACTGTCGTGTACTGGCGGGACAATAGAACTTATGAAAGATCATCTGCCATATTATATTTACTAGGTGATATTGGTTGGCCCTGGAAGGCGGCCCTGATTTTTTTTGTAGTTCCTAGATTTCTGCGTGATACCATTTATCAATGGGTATCACGCAATCGATATCGATTTTTTAAAAAGCAAAGTACGTGCAGAATGCCAACTACTGAAGAAAAAACCAGGTTGCTCCCATAGGATAAGTTAGCCTGCGTGACGAAATGATTCGTTTGTTGGATTTTTTAACGATTTCACTTTGGTCATTTCGTGTGAATGACCAGGTTTGTCGCCGCCTAAAATGACTGCGTTTAGTTCAACCGTTAAGTCGTGGGCGGTATTCGCTAAACGACTGATTTCTTCGCTAGTCGCCGAAATCTCTTCTGCTGAGCTTGCATTAACTTGTGCGGCTTGATCTAGCTGATTCATCGCTTTACTGATTTGTTCGATACCCGTAGTTTGTTCTGTGCTTGCGGCCGCTATTTCTGTGTTCAGATCAGAAACCTTTTTAATTGAACTTACGATATTGGTAAGTACGGCACCGCTTTGATCAGCGATCTGGCTGCCTTTTGTTATTTGGCCGACTGAATCTTTAATCAAAGTTGAAATATCACGGGCAGAAACGGCGCTCTTCTGAGCAAGAGTTCTAACGGCTTCTGCTACAACAGCAAAACCTTTACCTTGTTCACCAGCGCGCGCTGCCTCAACGGCTGCATTCAGCGCCAATAAGTTTGTTTGGAATGAGATATCATCAATTACTGAAATGATCTCTTCGATTTTTTTAGACGATACAGAGATTTCGTTCATCGCCAGGATTAGAGATTTTATTTCTTGCTCGCCATTTTCGGCAGCCTCTTTAGAGGACTTTGATAATTCAGCGGCTTGACGAGCGTTATTCGAGTTTAATTGAACCATAGACGTTAACTCTTCAAGTGAGGCAACTGTTTCTTCGAGGGATGCTGCGGATTCAGTTGATGATTGGGATAATCCGGCACCGGCTGCATTTAATTGTCCCACGGCAGAGGCAACACTTGAACTTGCCGTGTTAATTTTTTCTGCGATCGATGTTACAGAGTTTGAAACGCTAGACGCCACCCAAATTAGAATACCAAAGATACCAAATGCACTGCTTAAAGTAATTATCCAAAGCCATTTTAGTACGTCTGCTCGGGTTTGTTCCGCACCTAAACTTTCCGCTACGAATGCACCATCGTAGAGTTGACTTACTTCTAAGTTAAAATCGCGAACTTGATTGCTTAGGACATCAAAACGTCCGTTTAGCATCTCTAGCGCCTGCGCATGTTTTTCTGGTTCAGAGCTTCTTAAAAGTTCAGTAATTGAACTCATCAACTTTAGAAATTCTGGAATCTGCCCTTTTACCTTATCGCGAACGGCCACTTCGCCATTTATAAAAGGTGCTTTCGAATACCCCGAGTAGGCCTTTTCAAACTCGCCCATTGTTTTTTCCATAGCTTTAATTGCCTTATCTTTTTTTTCTGGTTTATCGGCAACTACGATACTTTCAAACGCTTTTCCTATAAAACGATTTCTAGATACGCGCATATCTCCTAGAAAAATTGAATTCGGTATTAATGTTTCGTGGTCAGTTTTTACAATAATGTTTGTTCTGTTTATGCCTTTAAGTGCGACGAAAAATACAACTGCGAAGCCAATAACCGGTACAACGGCGGCGAAAAGAAGTCTCCCTTTGATGCCTTTGAACCACTGTGAAAAACCTGATTTTTTCATAATACTAATTCCTTGTTATAGATGAGATGGATTCTTGATCGGCAAGTGAAACAAATGTTTAAAGGGGGGGGGTAAAATTGTTGAATTTTTCTTCAATACCTAGACTAGATCATTCGCTATCGCTACTAATGCTGCGACTTTTAGACATTTTGGAAATAGGGATTCCGAATGTTTTTGATGTTGCTACAAACTGATCATTCATTTTCGCAAGCGACAAATCATACAGATCTGCCAAGGGTTTAATGCCATTGAACTGGTCTTGATTATAATAATGAACACGTTGTGCAATATCTTGTCGATCACGCAAGTACAGACTTAAGCCCCATCGAGACCAAAGGGTTGGAAGATAGGAATTTGCAGCGATCAAAGCGGGAAGAACTTTAATGTCGTAATCCCATAACTGACGTTTATCTAGTCGCCTAAAGAACTGAATATCGGCAATGATAAATGCATCTAATATAAAAACGAGAGGATAAACTAATCGGTTACCTAATCCCCGAAGAAGAAGAGACATTTGCGAGGGAGTCGGGATATCTGGTATTTTCCATACATATGATTTTTCCCACGGATAGGACCAATTATGTCGAACATTTTGATTTAGAAAGCCTCTTTTAAAAAAGCGTTTAAACAAAGAACGTCCGCGGTTAAAATCACGATAGGTAACAATCGCCGCTTGAGCCGCAAAAATTTGATCGCGACTGCAGTTGCTTGGGTCGAATCCCCAATATTCCGGATCGTTAGAACGACGATAAATTCCTTCAGTTGTAGTCAGCTGCTTCATATCCTCTACATAGCCTTCCTCGAGAGGGCGATCTAAGTCATCTTTTTCTGCGCCTAAAAATTTAAGCAGAGTGTAGTAGGAGCCCGTTCTTTGAAGGGTATCACCCATGTCTTTATCTAGCTGCGAAATCAATCCGTTATGGCGGTATTCTGATATTCGCTGCAAAATATTTTCAATTTTATTTTGGTGTGACAAGTAGAAATACCCATTGTGAAAGTTGTCCAAACGGTCAATCCATGCGCCTGAAAGCGTGAAAAGTAACCAAAAGATAAGAGTTACTTTTAGCAATTTAAACATAACGATAGTTTATCAAAAGGTCACGCCGTTTTCGCGTGTGACAAATTGAGCGAGTTTCATTGATACCCCAACGTATCTATATGAGACTTACTTCCCTGGCGTATCTCAAAACCCTTTCTAGTAGCGGTTCTTATGGCATAGATAAATTTAAAACTGATAAGTCATGGGATCACACTAACGATTTACGTGGCAAAAGGGAACTAGGGTCTCGGGAAGACTCTTTAGAAACTGAAGACTAAAGCTAGACTCATAAAGCAAGAGTCTATATATCTTTCTATGTGAAGACTTTCTTTGCCATTATTTTTATTTCTTGGTCTCTTTGCGCACATCAAGTAGAGCGCACGTTTCCTATTAAATACACGTTTTCGGTGGATGAAAACCTATCACGCATTTCCAGAGCTGAATTTGAATTGGTGCTTAGTATGTTTGATGAGCTTTTTGGGAAAAAATTAGGAAATAAAACTATCAGCTGGAAACGTGATATAGACTGGAACAGTTCTTATATGGGCGCGGGTTCGAACGTCATTGACGGAGACTTTTATATCTTGCTCTATGGTGGATTGGTACGAGCAAAGTTCATGACGATAGGCGCGTTGAGTGCAGTACTTTGTCACGAATTCGGTCACAAGTTGGGTGGTTTGCCCCGGCAGCAGTTTCCAGGCGAAAACATTCACTGGTCGTCATCGGAAGGACAGGCGGATACATTTGCGGCCGCTAAATGTTTGCCACAAGTTTATGATTGGCTAAAGAAAACAGCTCCGCATTTAATTCATTTTGAATTTGAAGCGGTCACATCTAAACAATGTCAAATGGCGACAGATAGGGAGCGTTGTCGTTGGGTTGCAACGAGTGGTATAGATTTAATTCAGTCCCTGCAGGTGTATTTTGAAACGGATCTGCCGTTTGCAGACCCGTCAGTAGAAAGCGATGAAAAGCCCGATCGATCTTTAATTACGGCTTATCCAAGTTATCAATGCCGAATGGATATTTATAAAACCTACGCGGTAAATCCAGCGGCGCCCAGATTAACCTGTTGGTATGTGGATTAGTTTTTAGACCAAGATGGTTTATCCGTTTTAACTTTATTCAACAACAGCGGACCGAGCTGAACTTTCTCGGACCCATCGACTAGTAATTTAATAATTTCTTCTCCGGAAAGATTCGGATGCTCAATGACAAGTTTGGCAACGACACGGGCAACGGCCGGTGACGCCATACTCGTTCCAGAGGCCTTGCGAATCGGGGCTTTACCCACGCAGTCTTCGTTCGCTTGTTTAATAGCATAATTGAGGCTCGATGGATTGTTGTAGGGATATTCAGTTTTTTCATTTTTAAGCTGGGATAAAAAAGATGTATCGCACATTAATGTTGGCCGAGAGGATTCGATGTCAACTCCGCTAGCGGCAACAAATGCGGCTTGGCTTAATACCAAATTAGAAAAATATGCTAACTTTTCATTTTTATCTAAAGCGCCGACGCACACTAAGTTACGTGCTGAAATTCCGCAAGGTAGTTGTAAATTAATATTGTCATCGACCCACTTCGATTCATTGCCGGCCGCCGCCACGAAAATCACATTTGGATTTCTGTCCATAAAATCTTTTACTTGTGCCATCCAAACTTTTTGTTTTTTCGTGGAGTCTTCAAAAATATTAAATAGGTTGTCGCCCGCAGGATTTCCTTTTAGTGCGAGAGACATATTTATGACTCGGGCTCCTGCTTTTACGGCCATAGCCATCGCTTGCAAAATATTATTGAATGCAATCGCTGTTTTATCTTGAACTAAATCTTGGCGGCCATTTTTATATTTTATATTGATAGGAAGCACGCGGTAGGCGAGTAATCCAATGCGTGGATCATCATGTACCATTAAACCAGATACGTGAGTCCCGTGGAATGCGCCAGATTCGAATTCCTGTTCTACATTTCTTAGTGGGTTCAAGTAGGCTGCAAGCTCAGGGTAAGCAGCCGATATACGTGTCGCTTGCTCACGCGCATTGCGGGAAGGCGGAACATCTTTTTGGTCAGCATCGGGATTAATATCTAAAGTACGAGCTATGTAAGGTGACGGCCAGTAATCTTGACCAATGAAATCGTAACCTAATCCGACAGGCTGACTATTTTCATCTAAAGTAAAGTGCATGTTATTTAGTAGCTGAGGATGATTATAGTCCGTGCCAGAATCTATGGCGGCGACGATAACTTTGTGACGTTGATTGTTCTGTAAGAAATTTCGTTTAGAAGGAACTGGGTTTACAAAATTGAGGGCGGGGCCTTGTACGATGGTTTGATCGTCGACTTCCTCTCTGCAACCTAAAGTTGCTAAAAATAGAACGCTCATCAAAAGCCATTGAGTCGTTTTCATATTTCCCCCTGGTCAGACTTTTTTACTTTAGGAACAATCTTGTCAAGACTAAAAGGAAAATGACAAACCAAGCGCCAAGTTTAAACCCGCTAAAGCTGCGAAGAAGGTTTTAGCGTTCGTATCCTTTTCGGTCGAAGCTGAATAGCCATTTATAGCGGCCGCAAAAAAATGTGCCCACATCTGCATACGCCGCATGCGCTCAAGGCGTTCTTGTTCATGAGCCAAGAATGTTTTCACAAGCGAACTTCTTTGGCTATCGGATAGCTCGGAGCTTTTTAACGTTTCATAGAACGAATTGTAAGAGTGTCCATAATAAATATTAGATATACCGTATGTGATAGCAGCTATACCGGCACTGCTAGCTACGCCGTAAACTAATTTAGTAGCAGCGTCTTCAGTTGCAGGAATGGCAATTAAACTTCCGATTGTAACTAAGCTCCCCGAGACTATAAAGCTTGTGCCGCGACGATCATCTTCGGCACGTAAGGATTCCAAGGAATCAGATTCATATTTCGATGCCCAAGAACAGGTGGGTTTTACTGATCGTAATTGATTCATCAAGAGGATTTAAATACGTTTCATTACGATGAGCTACGCCCATATTCCACCAGGTATTAAAGATTCCAAATCCGACGCCGTTTTCATCTCGTGCTAAACTGCCAAACAAACGCAGGATTCCAAACTCATAGAAACCACCAAGTGTCAGTGGACCTGGTCCTTCGCGTAACTTCTTATTAAAGTTAACGTCGACACCTAAACTAAAGCGGCCGTATTCAAATTCGGGATTGATACTAGATGTGAAATGGAATTCTGGTTCTACCGGTATTTCGGAGAATCGTTCATTCACAAAACCAGAGTTGGCCAAGGCAATTGTGAACTCAGGATTAAGTGGACTGTCTTTGGGTGCGTACATCACACCGGGTTCGATAAAAAACAAATACTGTTGCTTTGGTTCAAATAGATAGCGACCGTCAGGGACTAATGCATCCGTTAAGTAAAACTGTGAAGCGACAAAGCGACGATGTACATAGCGCAGTTGGACACCATAGGACCAGTCATCTGAAAGATAGCTACCAAATTGTAGACGTGCCGATTCTTCCAAAGATGCGTAGAGTGAAATTTTAGGAAGAGCTTGGTTGTGAAAGGACGTGCTGTAGTTTACAAGGACTGGAGTGATGGCCCAGCCAAATGTTTCTTGAACAAGACCCAATTCGATTTGTGTTTGCAGTTCGTTGTTTTCATGATCTTGAAACAAAGTTTGAATGCTTTTTTGATCGGCGCGACCTTGTGATAGTTCTGTAGCTTCTTTTAAGTAGGAAACATTGTTGCCCAAAGATAAATTGCCATTAAAGCGGCGTTCTTTTTCCTTGGCAATAAAGGCAGGGTTGCATGGCAAGATATCTGTCGGTACGTCTAAGGCATAACAGCTTTGTCGTAGTCCCGTTCCCATTAAACCAGGTGCGCCGCTTAAGAACCGATAAGGAGCTTCATAGGAATGAGAGGCTAAGGCGCCACACAGGACAGCCGCAAAAACAATTATTTTTTGTTTGTGCATAATGTGTCCGCTGTTTTTTGGTAAGAAAGAAGTTGCCGAGTGTAAACGTTGCCTTTGTCGACATCGGCGCGCATAGCTTGGTAGTTAGCATTGTCATCTGGATAAGCTTTGCCCAAATCATTCAAGCCTTCGCTAACCAAATATAAAACTTTAGATAACCAAGTTGAAAGTCCTTTAACCGCTGGGAAGCACGGATCGAATTTTTTGTCAGACCATGCCGTTACAAGGGCTTTGCCATCTTGAATTTCTGATTTTACTAAAACCACAGTTAGAAGTGAACGATACAGTTTTGAACTACCAGTAGATGTGCCTTGTAATAGTTCGCGAGCGCGTACTAAATCAGGACGATCCGTTTCTGCAACAACAGGAACTTTATCCGCTTTCTTTTCAAGGCGCTGAAGGTCTTTAAAATTTTCGTTTAGTATTTTTAGTTGTTCTTTTGATTTATCTTCTAGATTTTCCGGAAGCACGTCAGCAGGAACAAGATCAGGAAACGATTCAGGTCCTTTATCTTTTGCGAATGCATCGAAGCCGATTAAATAATCCCAATAATTTTCTACTTTCACGCCGGCGCGCCCTGCATATGCTGATGCCAATACTAATCTAACTTCATACGTGTCTTCGTGTTTAAGAGTATCTTCAAGAAGTTCAATCGCCGATGAATAGTCACCTTGATCGATGTAGGTAGTAGCTTTTGCTGTGTGGTCCTCTGCTGGAGTTTTGTTCGCAACTTTGTGGCAGGCCAAAATCATAGTTAGCATATAGAAAAACAAGGCGATTCGTTTCATAGTGGCTGAGGTTTACGCCATCTTCAAAACCATATCCAGATATACTTAGGCGCTGGAAAATTCTTCACATGGTAGACTATCTAGGTATGTAAAATATTTGACATAATACTCATCGAACGACAATAAAAGCGCATGAAAAAAATTCTATTTGATATCGCTTTTGTCATCGTATTGCTTTTTTTGACATACGTAACTGCGGAACCACTGAATTCGGCTCAAATTTCAGCACATACAATTCAGTTTGAAATGGGTTTAAAAGCGTCCCCATTTGCGACGCCGACGGAAGCAAATTTGGTTCGTGAGGATGCCGATGTTCAGGTTTACAGAATCAAGTTAGATCATTTCGGTGCCGGTCGTATCAGTTTGCTAGCGCGTGGACCAAAAGGTTTTTTGTATAGTCAATCCCGCACTTTGCATGGACTGATGATTGTGTCTGGCTTCTTTACGGGCGAACAAAGTATCAACCTGATTGGCGATTTTCCAAATCGTGTTTTAGTTGGTTTTGAATATCCATATGCGGCTAACGATTTTCAAAAAGATCCAGGAACGATTTTACAGTTTGTAAGAAAAACACCGGCACAGATTGCCTTGGCCCTGGTATGGTTAGCACGCCAACCGTGGATGAATCCACAGGGGCTTTCCGTAATGGGTGTGCAGTTGGAAAAATCTATTTACGTATGCACAGGTGTGAATCTAGCGGCGATATTGAGCGAAAATTTGAAAGAGTACATGCATCCGGTTTTGCTTGGTCCTATCGTGTCGGCATTGATCGCGCCGACGCTGTTGATGGATCCAAAACAGCATTTGCCAGAATTAAATTTCTCCGCGCTCGTGATTCAAACCGATAACGATACGGTGATTCCACCGGTTTCCCAACGGCAGCTATGGGAGTTACTAAAAGGACCAAAACGGCAGGTGATACTGCGTGGTCCTCATGTAAATCCGGATCAGGTAGAGCTGATTGAGCAGATTCAAAAAGCTGTCCTAAATAATTTATAACCCGAGCTTGCAGTTTAAGCGCACAACTGAATATCTAATTCTAGGTCAGCAGATAATCCTTCGAGTACGACTTGATTTTTTCCATCCAAGGTGATCGAGTCGCCAGCTTTTACGATATAGTCGTTAGGATCTTTAGAGGCTGTGACCCACACTGAACCGGAACGACAGATTAAAGTCGCATTGTGTTCGATGGAATCAAATTTAAGAGTTTGTCCGCGTTTAAGTGAAATGTGGCCTTGCTTAAGTTTATTCATAATATTAGCATATATTCTTAATAGGATTAAGCAAGGTCCTGAAAACACTTAATGGAAAATACGAATGGCATTAAATAGAAAGCGTCCACACATCGAGCTTGATGATTCCGATCTTAATATTCTTAAGGCGTTGTCTCAAGATGCGAAAATATCGTTTGCAGATTTGGGTAAGAAGGTAAATCTGACGGGACCTGCCGTCCATGGCCGGGTGAAGAAAATGGAAAACTCAGGTGTCATTAAACAGTATGGGATCGATATAGATTTTAATTTAATCGGTCTTCCGGTGTGCGCGTTCGTTCGCGTTCAAACGGGAAAGCTCAGCTGCCGAGACGCTGCAAAGTTAGTTGGACAGTTTGATGAAGTGATCGAATGTCATGCCGTTGCTGGTGAAGATGACCTGCTATTAAAGACGCGTACGGCCACACCTCTGGATTTACAGGAACTTCTAGATAAGCTTAAAACAGAAGGGATTATTGTAAACTCGGTCTCTTTGTTTGTTTTAGAGACCCATTTCGAGCGTGCGCGTCTGTAAAGAGCCTTGCCTCATTGAAAAAAATAAAACACACTGCGTGCAGTTTTATCAATGAGGTTTCATTTGAGATTCTTAATTTTAATTATATTTTTCTTTTCTGCGCCCTTTTCTTATTCACGAACTGTTTTGCCACCCCATTTTAATAGAGAGTATCAACAACCGGTAAAGCGAGACACCTTAACGTGGGATGATCTTGAACTTTATAACGTTTATAATTTAGCAACTAATATTAACTACACCGATTCGCGTGGGCGAACGATTTTGTTCCCTGCTGAGAGTCCATTTCGTTTTAATCAGTTGATTCCACTTCCGCAAATACGCTCAATTTATTTTGAATTCATTCACCAAAAATGCCCAACACCTAAACTGAAATTGGATATTTTTATTTTTGAAAACTTAGGAATTACTCTAGAACCTGATTGCATAATGGGCGTCTACCTTGAGGCGAGAGATTATTATACAACCAGTCTTTTTAGACCGCCGCTTCGTCGCTAGTAAAGTTATTAGGTCAAGTAAAATTAAACGATCGTTCAATAATCCGGAAAAATATGCACTGTTTTTGGGCGATTCCAAGAGGGTCATAAAGGTTTCTTGACCTTAAATTCGTTCGTGCTACTAACTACATTTCCAAGATTCGGATAGGAGTTATCTATGCTCAAACATCTGGCCAATAGTCTTTTAATTGTGTTCGCATTTATTTCGTTTTCATCTCAAGCGGCTAAAGTTTCTAAAGTAAAAAAACAATCGGCACCCGTTGAAAAGCCAAGTATTGTTCAGCAAGCTCAACAGGCGATTGCGGTCGATTCAAAGGTAAAAGTTCCTCATACCAAATCACCGCAGGACACTGGCATTTTAGTTATGCGCGCTCCTGATTTAAATGATGATCGTTATCCAACTCGCTATCCTGTCGGCGTGCATATTGATTCTTACTCACTCTCAGGAACATCCATATCTGATAATAATTCTGTTTACGATTTCACAAAAGAAGGCTCTGCGTTGGTACCATCATTAAAACTAGGTATGGTTCCTTGGGCACCGGTTTTATTTGATGCCTATTCATTGAAGCTTGGCTTTCAGCAAAAGCAAATTTCTGCGGCCAATGTCCAATCGTTAACTCTAGCTCACTATCTTGCGAGCGTATCGGCAGAAAATAAATTTTTTGTTAGTGGGCGCTTTGATTTACGTTATCAAATTGAAGTGGGCGTGGCGCAAAGCCAAATCAGCAATAAAGAAAACTCGTTATCTAACGTAGTCGCAAAAGCAAGCTTCTTAGGTTTAGGTTTGTTAACTCAATATCATCTTCAGGATTCACTCAGTGCAGACTTAGGACTGACTTATCGTGACGTCATTATGAAATCTGAAGGTTACAACATTCAGCCAATCGGAATTGGCGCAGGAATTTCTTATTTATGGTAAAAAAAATCAGCCGTCTGGTGTTGAGCCTTATAGTGGTATCGACCAGTGTACACGCAGAAAAAATTACCCTTAGCCAAGCGAAAATGGCTGAACTTGTGATTCAAAAATCTTTGAGTCTAAAAGAAACCGATCTTCGTTATGAGCAATACAGATATGCTCCGTTTTTAGTTTATGGAAACTATGAATGGAAATGGTCAATCGAGTCTGGCTATCAAGTTGATAAATCAGAATCATTGTCTTTGATCGGTGACTACCGATTTGAGCGCTACAAAACTGTTGCCTCTATTAGTAAATCATTAATCACCGGTACAAGTCTGGTATTTGATGTGGCTCGCACATCACAAAAACGTGACGGGGATTCATTTGCGGCCGTTGGTTCAACACAAACAGCAGCGAGTATGAGTCAGATCACGTTCGATTCATGGGGCGTAAGCATAGAGCAAGCTCTTTGGGGAAATTCATTTGGCGTCGCAGACCGGGCTCGTATTCGTGCGGCCGAAAGCTTATATAAGTCTCAAAACTTAATTCGTAGTGATGAAATCCAGAATTTGGTTTTACAAGGGCTACGTTTATATTGGGATGTATATGTGGCTCAAGAAAACTTTAACGAGTCATTGAGTGCCCGCGATCGTTACCAAAAGCTTGTTGGCAGTATTCAACGTAAAAGTTCGCTAGGTTACACGCTTCCCGGGGAACTAAATCAGGTGAATGCGGAATTTGAAGCTCGTCAGTCTAATATTAAAACAGGATCGCAAGACTACTTAAGGCGATTAGAATCACTAGTGACTTTCTTAAACTTGCCACCTAATACCGAGATTCAATTTGATATTCCTAAAAACATCCCACCCATTCCCAAATTGACTCCTAAAGGTGCTAAAGACGTTCGTTCAATACAGTCGCAAGATTTAAGAATCGCTTCGGTAGAGGACGAATTAAAATATGTGGATTCAAACAATAGTCCTAAGCTGAATCTGATCGCTAAATTAGGTGCCACGGGCGTGGATGAATCTTCAAGTGAATCTATGAGTGAGTTAACTCGGGGGAGTCATCCGAATGCGTATGTTGGTTTAAGATTATCGCATGCCTTTGGGTCAGACGTTCGTAAAGAAGAGATTCTAAATAAGAAAGCAACTCTAGAGCTAGAACGTGTGAAACAACAACGATACATTTTGGAATTTGACGATCGTCAGCGACAAGCTCAACGTAAAGTCGAAGTAGCATTTCAAGTTTTGGATAGCGTTGCTAAACAAAAAGTATTCCGTGAAAAAGCACTGAACGAATTAAACCGTTCGTATACTCAAGGCCGTACAGACATAAGAAATTTAATTGATGCGATGAATGCTTTAAACACTACTGAGGTTGCGCACTCCCGAGCTATTGGTGATTACTTTATTGCCCTAAACGAATGGGCGGCTCTGCGTGATGAATTAATTAAGGATAAAGAATAATGGAGAACACTATGAAAAACGCTATGGTCCAATTTTTTAAAATGACTCTAATAGCAACTCTTATCAGCGCGTGTTCGTTTGATAAAAACGATCCATCCGCGGACCGTGCTAAAGAGCGCGAAAACGATCGTGCTAAGTTAGTTCAACAGTACGCACCAGCTGAAGGCCGCTACGTCGGTAAACTGGAATTCTTTGACCGTCCAAACCAGTTGGCAGTGGATGTTGAGTTAGGTTTGATTATGGAAGAAGAAAATTCAGGCGTTGATTCTGATGGGTTACCTATTGCTAGACCAGCACTACGTGCCTATTTCAAACGCGCGGATGATTTAAGCTTAGGGTTAATGTTCAAAGCGAATTACAACACATTCATTGATCCTAATAACCAAAACCTGATCTTAACGAACCCAACTCAAATCGGCGACAAGACATCGGCCGGCGGAGTCGATGGTTCTAGCCAAACGACTCAAGAGGTAACGTCAATCCGTGGAAAGCTAGCGGGCGATACAATCGAAGCGCAAGTGTTAACGGGTGCGGGTATTTTAGGAAAGTTGAGTTTAATTCGTAAAGACAAATCCGCAGAAGCTAATAGCTTAGGTTTTCAAGCTGACATCAACGAAAAAGTACTTCGCTTATACAATCGAGTCGAGGGTACATACGAAGGAATGGTTTTGGTTCCTGGTGCGACACTAAACCCAATCCATGCTCGTGTGACATTGACGGCGACATTAAATGAAAAAGGTAAACCCGTACTAAAAGCATTCTATGAGCGATTAGATATTTACCCAATCACGGATTACAATCAGGAACTAAATGTAGACTATAAAACTGAGTCGTACCCACAAAAAATTTCTTTAGTGAGTGCTTCTGGAACTGGATTTAATTTCTCTGGTACTATCTATTCTGCCATTGAAGTTAAAAATAGAGATTGTTCTAATAACTTCGTAGATACGGAATGTCAGTTTTATTTACAAGGCGATTTGATTTTATCTAAAAATCAAAAAGCGGCAGCTAAATTAGTTCGTATTAAAGATCGTTACCAGGCGCAGGATTCAGCCGTGCTTGGTCGTTACCGCGGTACAATCAAATTTTCTGATCGCCCACAATCAAATGTAACTTTAAATATGTCTATCTTTGTCCAAGAAGAATGGGGCGGCGCTGATAAAAACGGTCAACCAATTCGTCGTCCAGTGTTTAAGGCGTATTTGCAACGATCAGATATGGCAACGGGTACAGTGTACGCAGTTAGCTACAATGATATCGTTGGTTCAGATACTTACAATTTAGTTATATTCCCAAGTTCAGTTGCCGCAGTTAATGGCGGTGCGGGTGCCGCGATGGCCGGTGTGGCTGGCGCTACAGCAGCGACGGGTACTTCGGATATCGTGTCTCTGCGTGGTAACTTCAGAAAGGGAATATTCTCTGCGGAATTATTATCGGCTAATGGAATCGTGGGTAAATCAGATCTAAAATGGATTGATAAAAATACACAAGCACCAAGTGATGGTGTTGGTAACCAAAACAATGAAGCGTTATTTAAATTATTGAAGCAAGTTGAAGGTACGTACACTGGTTCTGTTGATTACAACACGTCAGAAGTTCCAGTTCACACAGCTAAGTTTAAATTAACGGCAATCATGACTGGCGTAGGTAAACCTGTCCTTCGAGGTTACTACACTCGTAGCGATGACCCAACAAATGATCTAAGTCTTGATTTAGACGTAGATTACAAGCCAGAAACGTACCCACAGCGTATCACTATGTCGACATCTGGTATGGCGGCTGCCGGTGGTGGTGGCGGTAGTTCATCATTCGGTGTTGGTCGTACCTATTTCATTAACGTAGATGGATTCTTGCACCCACAAAATCCAAATTCGAAAACAAATTGTAGCGGTAAAGAAAGTGCTAAATTAGCTGATTGCCGCCCAGTTATCGTGGGAACTTTGATTGCTCCTAAAGGTCGTAGAGCCGAAGTTAAGTTAGTAAAAACGACTAAGTAAAGCAGTCACCTGCTTTTTAAGGAAAGCCATCATTTATTTATGATGGCTTTCGTTCATTTGGAGCCCTTTATGGTAGAGTTGTCGATTAAACGTCCTGTATTCATCACCTGTTTGTTTGTTTTAATTATGATCGCAGGTTTTCTGTCGCTGAAAAGTTTATCGGTAGATTTATTTCCTGACGTAACATTCCCCATCGTAGCTGTTAATACAACATATCCTGGTGCTGGTCCGAGCGAAGTGGAAACACTTGTAACAAAACCAATCGAAGATGAATTAGCCTCTGTATCGGGAATCAAAACATTAAGTTCTATCAGCCAAGAAGGTGTGAGTATCGTTATCGTTGAATTCAGTTTGGCGATAGACATCAAATATGCCGAACAACAGGTGCGTGATCGCGTAGCCAAAGTTCGAAATAAATTACCAGACGACGTAGAAGAGCCAATTATCCGTCGTGTTGATCCTGCTGATCAGCCGATTTTGTCGATCGCTTTGGAATCAACATTACCACCAGCGCAGTTGTTCGATTTGGCAGATCAAGTAGTCAAGCCACGTGTAGAACAAGTAGATCAAGTTGGTATGGTGGAAATTCTGGGCGGGCGTAAACGTGAAATCCGTGTTGAATTAGATTTACGCAAAATCTCTGATCATGAAATTTCAGCGTCATCTATTCGTCAAAGTTTAGGTACTACAGGTAAAAATACGCCAGCGGGTAAACTAGATCGTGGTGATACGACGAATGTTGTTCGTACCTTGGGTGAGTACAAAAGCATTCAAGAGATTCGTGAAGTTCCGATTAATTTTCAAAATTTTGAACATCCTGTCAAAATCAAAGAAGTAGCAGACGTTGTCGATACCTTGGTGGATGAAACGTCTCGTACCTACGTGAACGGTAAAGCCGGTGTTTTGTTAAACGTCTATCGTCAGTCGGGCTCAAATACCGTAGCCGTTGCCGACGGCATTAAAAAACGCATTGATGCCATCAATGCGGAAATCAAAGGCCAAGGTGTTCTGCACTTGGTACAAGATGGTGCGAAACCTATTCGTGCGAACGTTGCGGACGTGTATGAGACGATCATTATCGGTATTATCTTAACGATCATCGTGGTCTTTTTCTTTTTGGCCTCGATTCGTTCAACATTCATTACTTCGTTAGCATTGCCGAACTCGTTATTGGGTGCGTTTATTCTGATGGCCGTTGCGGGCTTTTCAATCAATATCATGTCGTTATTGGCGCTGTCCTTAGCTGTGGGCCTGTTGGTGGATGATGCGATCGTGGTACGGGAAAATATCTTCCGCCATATCGAAATGGGTAAATCAGCGAAGCGGGCCTCTTTAGAAGGTACGAAAGAAGTTCTTTTAGCCGTTATTGCAACGACGATGACGGTTATCGCGGTATTCGGTCCGATCGGTTTTCTTCAAGGTGTGGTTGGTCAGTTCTTCAAGGAGTTCGGTCTAACGATCTGTTTTGCTATGATGATTTCTTTAGTAGATGCGATCACGATGGCGCCAATGATGTCGGCGTACTTTGCAGGTAAAGGGCACGAGTCAATTACTCATAAGAAACTATCGGATAATAAACTTATGGCCTTCATGGAAAAAGGTTTGAAGAAGTTTGATATTTTCCAAACGTGGCTTGAGGATTTCTATGTGAAGATTCTAAGAGTCGCAATGGGACGTCCAAAGTTGATCTTGTTTTCGGCTCTAGGCATTTTCATTTTCTCGTTGTTTATAACTAAATACATTCCTAAGACGTTCCTACCAGCGCAAGACAACGGTGAGTTCATGGTGAACTTGGATTTACCGCCAGGCACAAGTTTAGAAAAAATGGATAAGGTCGCTAAAGAGGTCGATTTGCTACTTCGCGATCAAAAAGAAATTTTCCAAACAGTATTAACAGTTGGTAATGCGAACGGGGAATCAAATAAAGCGTCGATGTTTGTAGAAATGGTACCATCAAAACAGCGTACGATGAACACGAGCGAGTTTAAAGCGGCGCTACGTGAGAAATTAAAACCATTTGCCTATGCGAATCCTGTTGTTAAAGACCAAGACAGATCTGGTGGTAATCAGCGTCCATTTACTTTAAACATCGTAGGTTCAGATCAAGCCCTTCTTGAAAAGGAAGCTAAATTTGTAATGGATAAACTAAAAGTTCATCCGGCATTGTTGGATGTCGATACAAGTTTCCGTCCAGGTAAGCCAGAAATTCAAGTTGATATCGATCCGATTCGTGCCGCACGTGTGGGTGTTTTAAATACTCAAGTAGGTGCTGAGCTACGTGCACTTGTCGAAGGTGTAACGCCAGCGGTGTTCCGTGAAAATGGTCGTGAGTATGATGTTCGTATCCGTTTGAAAGAAGAACAACGTGATATTCGTGAAACGATAGGTACACTTCGCATCCCTGCCATGAATCAACGTTTAACCTACCTTCGTTTATTTGCTGATGTAAAAGAAGCTCAAGGCCCAACGACGATCAATCGTCAGGATCGAATTCGTTACATCCAAATCACAGGTGATATTAATCCAAAAGGTCCAGGCATGGGCGGTGCGATTAATGACGTTAAAAAGTTATTGGATGTCGATCATCCATTGCCACCAGGAATGCGCTATAAATTTGTAGGTCAGGCTGAGAATTTTCAAGAACTGTTAATCAATATAGTCGTGGCGATGGGTTTAGGTATTTTATTTATCTATATGGTTCTAGCGTCGTTATATGAATCATTCATCATTCCATTTACGATCATGCTCGTTCTTCCACTAGCCGCGTGTGGTGCATTTTACGCTTTGTGGATGACTCAAAGCTCACTCGACTTGTTCTCTATGATCGGATGTGTGATGTTATTAGGTATTGCGACCAAGAACTCGATTATCCTGGTGGATTACGTGAATCAATCGATCCAAGGTGGTTTGAGCCTAAACGATGCCATTTTAAAAGCGGGTAAAAATCGCCTGCGTCCTATCTTGATGACGAGCTTTGCGTTGATTGCGGGTATGTTGCCAGTTGCTATCGGTTTAAATGAAGCTTCTAAGCAACGTACAAGTATGGGGGTTGCGATCATTGGTGGTTTGATCAGTTCGACGCTTTTAACGTTAGTCGTTGTTCCTGCAGCATACGGTTATATTGAAAGGCTCCGTCTATGGGGTAATCGAAAATTCGGTGGTCTTGTGACTCATGATGAAGAAAGTGGATAACCGTGGCGAGTTTAAAGTTCACCCAAAACACACCAAACAAAATATCCGATTGTAACTAGCTTCCCTTGACCGCATTCGGAAGCGGATGCGATAAATCAAGGATGTCTAAATTAAAAATCGTTTTACTTACATTTGTTATTAATTTTTCAAGCACAGCAGCGACGGCCAATCAGACCATAACCATCGAACGCATTTTCCAGAGTCCAGAGCTAGATGGCTCATCGGTGATGAATCTACAGTTTTCCCCTGATGGTAGCCGACTATCTTTTTTAAAACCCAAAGCGGAAAATTACGAAGTGTTAGATCTGTGGGAATATGACTTGAAAACAGGTCAACCTAGAATGTTAGTAGATTCCAATTCATTAAAGTTTGGTGAGCTATCGGAAACTGAAAAAGCCAGACGTGAACGTCAGCGCATTAGTCAAAAAGGTATAATCGAATACTACTGGTCTAACAATGGCAAGCGATTGGTGTTTCCAGCCGCGGGTGAACTCTATTTATATACCGTTGAAGGAAAAAAACTAAATCCACTAACTAGAGGAAATACAAATGCGACGGATGTACGCTTTTCACCTCAAGATGGATTTATTTCGTTTGTTCAGAATCAGAACTTAGTTATTGTTGACTCCAAAAATTTCAAAAAGCACTTTGTAACGACCGCAGGTAAGGGGCCCGTGGCCTTTGGAGTTGCCGAGTTTATTGCTCAAGAAGAGATGAATCGATTTACTGGTTACTGGTGGTCGAGCAATGATAAGTACCTGGCTCTGACTAAAACGGATGAATCGTCAGTAAAGCTGATTGAACGTTACGATATTGATGCCGATAAAGTTGTAGTTCATAAGGAACGTTACCCCGAAGCGGGTTCCGCAAATGCCGTCGTGCAATTAGCGGTTGTGAATATGGCTAATGTGGTGAAAGGAAAGCCAAAGCTTGAATGGATACCGCTTGGGAAAAACAAAGATATCTATTTGGCGAATGCTAAGTGGAACGCGGACCATAAATTAATTTATCAGATACAAACGCGAGATCAAAAACGCTTGGATATTTTTTCATACGACCCTGTTACAAAAGTGAATAAATTGCTGTTCTCTGAAACGGACGATAAGTGGGTGAATTTAATTTCAACAGGGAAAATGTTAAAAAAATCGAGTCGTTTTATTTGGCACTCAGATCGTTCGGGATTTAAGCATTTATATTTATACAAAAATGATGGTACTTTGATTCGCGCCTTAACTCAAGGTGACTGGGGCGTGGATACGGTTGTTGGTGTGGATGAAGAGCTGGGTTGGGTGTATTTCTTAGCTGGTTTGCCAACGCCGTTAGAAAAAAATCTGTATAGAGTCAGTTTAGAATCAGAGACTGAGCCGCAGCTCCTGACTAAAGAACTCGGTTGGCACAATGCCGTCATGAGCGAAAAAGCCGATATGTTTGTGGATTTCAGATCGTCACCGGTGACACCAACACAAGTGTATTTGCATAAAGGTAACGGGGATCTGGTGTCTACGTTAAATGCAAATGAGGTTGTCGAGGGGCATCCCTTGTTCCCGTTCAAGTCGACACTAGTAGAGCCGGAGTTTGATTCCTTTAAAAGTGCGACGGGCGAAACGATTTATTATACGTTATTTAAACCACCTGGTTTTAGCGCGACTAAAAAGTACCCTCTGGTCGTGACTGGTTATGGTGGGCCAACGGCTCAGATGGTAACTAAATCTTGGCCAGGAAAACGAGGTTTGATGGCGCAAGTCTATGTTCAAAAAGGATTTGTAGTTGCAACATTTGACAATCGAGGATCTGCGCGCCGGGGAAAGAAATTTGAAGGCTATTTAAAGCATGCATTTGGAACAGTTGAGGTCGAAGACCAAGTCGCGGGCGTTCAACATTTAATTTCCAAAGGGTACATTGACTCAAAACGAGTCGGTTTCTTTGGCTGGAGCTATGGTGGCTTCTTGGCGCTGAGTTTAGGAGTGAAGGCACCTGGTATATTTAAAGCGCTTGTTTCGGGGGCACCTGTGACCGATTTTGCGTTATACGACACGCACTATACAGAGCGGTATTTAGGGAAACCTCAAGAACAACCAGACGCTTATAAGCAAGCCAATACATTACCTTTGATGACTGGCCTAAAGAGTCATCTATTGGTGATACATGGTATGGCCGATGATAATGTTCTATTTACAAATTCAACACTGCTATTCAAAAAACTTCAGTCGTCCGGAAAACTATATGAGTCAGTGACCTACCCGGGTGCTAAGCACGGAGTTTATGGAAAAGAAAATCAGACACACGTGTATTCAACTGTGATTGATTTCTTTGAGCGCCGATTAAAAAACTAGAAAACAGGGGCGCGGGTTGGCGAGATCGTTAAGTCCGAACATTGAGTTTGGCAATATTCCGGAATAATAAATTCAAGATCTAAAAATGTGAAGGCATTCGTTTCGATTGGGTTAACGACGGCTTTGCCTTTTTGGAAGCCATCATCACCTTTGGCCTTGCAGCGAACGTGTGGCCTTTTCGTTTTACCGTCGTCAAGGTCGACCAGGGAATACTTCCAAACTGGTTGTTCATATAGGGCTTCAAATACGTGGGTAACAAAAACTTCAACGATATTTTGAGTTTCAATTTCAGAATATCTGATTTCAACGGGATTCAGAGAAGCGGCACGGCGGTAATTTACAATCACGCGATTAGAAGCATCGACTGTGATCGTACCTTCAGGGAGTAGCGTTTCTGTCTTGTCTAAATTCAAGGTCGCCGAAAGGTCGCCACGTAGATATAAATTTCGTGTAGTTTTTTCGATAATTGGTTTCTTTTTTTTGTTCGCCAAAGACAGAATATCGATATTGTTAAAGTTAGAGGCATTGACATAGCATTCGTCTTGACTATTTTTTAAAATGGAATCGAGATGGGCTTTAATCGTCATTCGCTCAGATTCTGTCAGGGCTCTAGTAGACACAGCTGCGGCCGCATTCAAAACTAGATTTAAAAGTAACACAGTCACGAGTCGTTTCATAAAAGTCTCCATAGCCTTCTTTTGCAGCAGAAAACTGGCCTAAGCAACCTTAAATGTGTTTGCCTACAAAAACTTAATAAATTTAGGTTATTTGGTACTTGAATCTGGCAATATAACAGCAAAGTGTCATAGGGCATTTCAAATTCGTAAACAAGATTAGCTTGTTAAATTACGGTGGAGCTGCTCCCTAAATTTTTGACTAAAAAGGGGAAATAAGCAGCCATAATTATGTCCTTCCTTAGTTATTCAGACAAAGGGAATTGGCGTCCTGCTTGCAATTGGAGTTTTGTACAGAGTTTGTACTTTGTAATCATGAAGAGACTAGAGTAGTTCAAAAAAATAATGCGGGAGGAAGAGATGGCTCAAAATAATCAATCAAATCAGAAAATAGAGTTCAATTAGTTCATTTAAAATAATTGTAAAAAAATGATTCAATCAAAAATTTCTCAGTAAATATTCGATTGAGTCATTACATCATTAGGTAGTAATTTGTATAACAAGGATTAATTAAAATTTGAAATCATTTTCAAATGTTCGACAGAGAGAAGATTCGTCTTCATTAAATAGAACGTATTAGTTAGTTAAAGTTATCTATTATTACCTAATGATCCTTTTTCGCCGTTTGGCATGTCTTTGTTGGAATCTTAATTGCTTTTATATATAGTCACTATGAAAAGCACAATTTCAAAACCATCATTTTATTCCTATATCTCATTAACTGTCTTTGGGACCTTGTTTTCCATATATTCCAGTGCCGCATCTGTCAAAAGCGTAGACGGCTGTATATCCGTCTACGCAAATACACGACAGGTATCCCCCCTTTCGCTTGATATTCAGGCTTTAACCAAGCATCCGAATTCGATTATGATTAAATCGGACAATGGTATTTTTGAATTACCATCTGATCATCCACTTCTTAGTTTTTCTTCTGGCGCTAATTCCGAAGTTAAATCAGGAAATTCTGGTTCAACTCAATTGCAAAAAGTTGTATCGAAATTACGTAAAGGGACTGCGGATTTAGCACAGTTTATAAAAAATCGCTCGCCTGAACTGCAAAAGAAGATCGACGATGTATCTACCGATATTTTAGGTCGTGTATTCGGAATGGGTTTCAAGGACAAAAAAGGTAAGCCTTTTGACGTGCGAGTAAACGGAATCCCTTTGGTCATTCAAAAAGAGGATTTCGATGCGTTGGTTAAAGGCATGGAGCCCACGTTCGAGTTAATGAGGAAAACTCTGCAGGTTTTCATGAGTAACCCCGATGCTCCGCCTTCAGCGTATCCTTTCAAAAATTTAACAGAGCAAGAAATTCGCTACATTATTAACGAAATGAAAAATTCGCCCTATTTTGATCCGTCCGTTCCTAATAAAGGATTAGCAGATTATCTATTCGGATCTGTTTATGGTGTCGATGCTACGTTTGGGAAATTAAATGAACATTTAAGTCATATTTTTGAAATTAATGCGGGAACTCCGAGTGGGTTTTCTAATATGACATTGTTATTTGAAGTTTTAAGGATATCGGATCCTCAGCTTTTTGAAAAAGTAGCGATTGGTTTAAGCAAAAATGAGGCATTTAAAAAATTAGCTGATGTTATGGACGGTCATGGAAAAAAAATGATCGAAGACGGCTTATCGGTAGAATTAGGAACGGGCATCTATAATGGTGCTCATCCCGATATTTCGATGATTGCGCATTTCTCGGGAATGCCTTTAGTTGAAAGATCAGATCTGTTTATCGATCGTGATGGTTACGTACGTATGCGACGTAAACTTCCAGTGGTTGATGGTTACTATCAACTAGGAGATAAAAAAGTGAAGCACGTAGGTTCCAAAGACTACGAAGGCTATCCACAAATTTGGGCGGTCTATTCACGATCAGAAGAAGGCAATGCAATTCAGGAAAACACACGCGCTGGAAAAAATGGAAGTTTGGCCCATCCCGGTATTGGGATTAAGCTGCCAAGTGTAGTCGAAAAAAATGCTAAGCTAAATAAACGGTATCCTGGATTGAATTTACTTCCGGGAACGGCCTACGTTTATAAGGTAGATAGACTAGGAAGAGTCTACAATGTTGAACGCGGTCCTGATGGTAAACCTCTGGTTGAGCCTAATTACGATCAGTTTGGTAATGACCCCGTAGATTCAAGTAATTCAAATAAATCTTTAGTAAATAGTCTTCATAAAAAGAAAATCTATTTATCAAATCTTGGAACTCGCCTGATCGACCACAAAGGTATCCTTTCACTGGTAACTAAAGAAGCCCAGGCGCTTGCGATAGAAAAAGGTTTAGATCCTAAAAAGACAATCGTTGGTCCTCCGCCGGAATTACGTGGCGAAGCCAATTTGAAGCCATTTTATAAATCTCCACGCAAATACGTGGTGAAAGTTCCGGACGAGTCTGGGGGTGTCGGCGTATACATTTTGCCAACATCTACAGACAAGCAAATTAAAGAAGTTATAAAAATGGTAAAAGCTAATCCTGATCGTTATGTAATTCAAGAAACTGCAGATTTTATGAGTGTCCTAAGTGTTAGCGAAATCGACGGCAAAATGCAATACGTGACTCGAGCGAATGATGGTCGAGTATTTATTTTCTATGATGCAAATGGAAAGGCAGTTTCTGATCCATGGGCCATCTTGGTGCGTGTTGCTGATTACTTAAAGCTTTCTACCAATACATCTCAGGGGGCGCAATACGGTTGGATTAAGGTTGCTTTAGAAAGTACCGAAGCATTTTTCAGTCGTAATAAGTCTTCGCTACCCAGTGCGCGATTAGCATTGATTACGCCGTCGCAAAGCTATCATTTGAAAGATTATTTGATTTCTATCAATATGATTTTAACGGGTCGTTTTTATGATGCGGATATCAATCAAACGAATTTTCTAAATGGATTTTGGAATTCAGCGCGTTCACTGATGTCAGTGCTGGGTCCAGATTTTTCGTACATGATCCGAATTATTGAAAATCTACGCGATAATCCATCGTCAATTTCTGATAAGGATTTTGTTAAGATGGTTTCGAACTTGAAAGAAAGACTTCTGTCTGGACGATTAGATCCTTTAGTCAACGCAGAAATTGAAAATCACATCCGAAACGGAGACGTTTTCGTGCCTCGTTATAGTGGCCGCACAGTAAACCAAGCGGCTCAATAGAAAAATTGATTTTTGCGTCTAGTTAGTTTCTAAAAAAAGAAATTGCTGACTTCTAAAATATAAGGGAAGATTTTTATTCCTTTATATTTTGGGGGTTCCTTTGCAACCGATTCATCTTGAAAATGTTCAAAAAAATTATTTCTTAGATAAAGTCCAAGTCTCTGCCTTGAAGGGTATTAATTTAAAAATAGACGCTGGCGAATTCACGGTTATCGCCGGCCCCAGTGGATCTGGAAAAACAACAATCTTGAATTTGATTGGCTGCGTGGATACGGCCTCGTCTGGCAAAGTCGTTGTCGGCGGTAAAGAAACGGGTTCGTTAACAGAAAAGCAATTGACGGATCTTCGCTTGCATACAATTGGTTTTATTTTTCAATCATTTAATTTGATTCCCGTTTTAAATGTGATTGATAATGTTGAGTTTCCATTATTGTTGCAAAACAAACAATCTCCCAAGGAACGTCGAGATCAAGTCATGCGCTTTATCGACCGCGTGGGATTGACTCAATACGCACAACATCGACCGAGTGAACTGTCGGGCGGCCAGCGTCAGCGTGTCGCAATCGCACGTGCTTTGGTAACAAAACCTCAAATAGTGTTGGCCGATGAGCCAACAGCAAATTTGGATTCAGTGACCGGGCAAAATATTATCGACTTAATGAAGGAAATTAACGCCACGGAAAAAACGACGTTTTTGTTTTCAACCCATGACCATTCTATCATGAATCAGGCGAGACGTATTATTCGCCTGCTTGATGGACGTATTCAGGAATAGATTATGACCCATTGGATGGTATTAAAAATAGCCGCACGAAATGTGTTCTTACATCGTATGCGAACATTGGTCGTTGGTGTGATTTTAGCATTTGGTGCTTTTCTGGCCGTACTGGGGCACTCCTTCGTTAACGGGATCTCTGGTGGGATGGAAAGCAGTACGACTCAAAGTATTACTGGTGATATCCAGATCTATAGCGAAAGTGCAAAAGATAAACTTTCGGTTTTTGGGAATATGGATGGCTCGCCAACCGATGTCGGCCACGTAGATAGTTTCGAATCTGTTGAAAAAGCGCTTATGAAAAATCCAGAGATCGTATCAGTTGTTCCCATGGGAACGAGTTTTGCGCAGGTAAATCCAGGAAACATCTTAGATCACTTTTTGGAAAAACTACGGAAGTCATATAAGAGTGCAAATGTGGATAAAAATGATATTGATTCTCAAAAACGTCGTATTCGATTTCTGGCTCAGGAAATTCAGAAAAATCTAGAAGGGAAATTCGAAGAGATCGGTATTTTATCTGCAGCCGATGCTGCGCAAGCTAAAATTAATCTAGAGAAAGTAGATCAAGAGGAGTTTTGGAACGATTTTGACTCTAATGCTGAAAACAAAATTGAGTTTTTGGCGAACAAAATCGCGCCACTTATTTTTGATGATAATATGATTTTCTTCAGCTACGTGGGCACAGATCCTCAACTATTTAAAGAAAAATTTCCTCAGTTTGAGATTGTTAAAGGTGAAATGATCCCGCCAGGAACTCGTGGGTTTCTATTTCATGATTTCTTTTACGAAAATATGGTTAAACATCGAATCGCTCGGCGATTGGACCAAATTAAAAAGAAAATGAAAGACGACAAATTAACGTTAGCTAATAGTAAAGAACTGCAAGACCAAATCAAAGCTAATGTTGAACAATCGGCTGAAATTTATTTGCAGCTTGGACCGGCAGAAACAGAAACCGTGGCCCAGAAATTAAATAAGCTATTGGGAACAGAAGAAAAAGATTTTCGAACATTGCTTAAAAACTATTTAAGCATGAGTGATGAAAACTTTCAGGAACGCTATGACTTTTTCTATAAGGAGATTGCGCCGTATGTGATTCTTCATCGAGTTCAAATTGGTGATGTATTGCCGCTATCGGCTTTCACAAAAGCGGGCACATCAACGGCTGTAAATATTAAAGTATACGGAACGTTTAGATTTAAAAGCTTCGAGAATTCGCCCTTGGCGGGAAATTTTAGCGTGATGGACTTGGTTTCTTTGCGTGAATTGTATGGCTTCATGACAGATGAGCGTCGCGAACAAAATAAAGAAATCGAAGCGGAAATGGGTTTAGACGATGTCGGACGCGATTCTATTGAAAACTTATTTTCTAGTTCCACCGCTACTAAAGATATTAAACCGAAAGCTAAACCTCAAACAATTGATCTGAAGTTTCAAAAGCGAGTGATGGGTGCTACCTATACCCAAGAGGAATTAACCAAAGGGGTTTTCTTGCACGCCGCTGTTTTCCTGAAGGACACATCTAATGTGGATCGAGTGATTAAGGAAATTAACGAATTATCGAAGAGCGACAAGTTGGGAATTAAAGCCGTATCATGGCAAGATGCCGCCGGTTTCATTGGCCAAATGACGTTCATGATGAAAGCTATTTTAAATATCTTTATTGGAATCTCGTTATTACTTGCTGGTCTAATGATAATGAATTCACTTCTAATGGCCGCAATGAATCGCAAGCAAGAAATTGGTACGATGCGGGCAATTGGGGCTCATGCTCAGTTTATCTATCGATTATTTTTCTATGAAACACTGTTCTTGAGTTTATTATTTGGTGGTATTGGTGCGGCTTTAGGTGCTTTGTTAGTCGTAATATTAGGCAAGGTCGGAATTCCCGCATCTGGGGATGTAGCTACCTTTTTCTTTTCCGGTCCAAAACTGTATTTGCATTTAAACCCGAGTTTAATTTTCTTAGTCATGGCCGTTATGGTCATTATTGCCATTTTGGCCACTCAATACCCGGCATGGAAAGCGATGAAAATATCGCCACTTCAGGCGATGCAGAAGAGAGAGTAAAATGAAAGTATATTTTATTATTGCCTACAGAAACATACTTCAACGTCGGGTTCGTAGTTTAATGTTAGCGGCTTCAATTGTCTTTGTATCTGTGATTTTCTCTTTATTGCTAGCACTTGTTCACGGAGTACAACAGACAATGATTGCTAATGGGACAGCCTTAATGACGGGGCATCTGAATATCGCTGGATTCTATAAAGTCAGTCAAAGCTCTGCGAACCCGATGGTAACCAAGTATCCGGAATTGATGAAGTATGCCAAGGAAAACATTCCAGAAGCGGATATTATAATTGATCGTGTGAAAGCATATGGGAAATTAATTTCTGAAACGGATTCAACGATGATTCCCATGTGGGGCGTGAATATGGATCAGGAAAAAAATGTTCTGGGTCGACTAGAAGTTGAAATATCGAAGGATCCAAATAATCCAGCGGATCTATCAAAACTTTCTGAGTCTGGTACTTTAGCTTTATTTGAAGTTCATGCAAAAAAACTCAAAGTGGGCGTCGGCGATATGGTAACGGTTTCATTACCAACGTATCGCAATATGACAAATACTAAGGACGTGAAAGTAGTCGCTATATTGAAAGACGTCGGAATGATGTCACAGTTCAATGCGTACTTAAATGCAAAAGATGTGCGCGAGTTGTATCAAAACAAACAAGACTCGACTGGACAGATCATGGTTTACCTTAAAAAGTTATCTGATTTACCCAAGGTTGAAGCGCGCATGCGTAAAGAGATTGCGGAAAAGGGCTACACGCTGATGGAAAAAGAGTCTTCGCCGTTCTGGATGAAGTTTGATCGCGTAGCCGGTGAATCATGGACTGGGCAAAAGATCGATATCACTACATGGGAAGACGAAACATCATTTCTAAAATGGATCGTTAGTCTGTTAGGTGCTCTGACGTTTATTTTGACGATAGTGTTATCGATAATCATTGTAATGGGTTTGATCAATACATTGTGGATGTCCGTGAAAGAACGTACCACTGAAATTGGAACATTGCGTGCAATAGGAATGCAAAAAAATAAAGTACTATGGATGTTTTTGCTCGAGTCCTTGATTCTATCGGTAAGTTCGACACTGGCGGGCTTGGTGCTGGCTACAATTATTTGCCAGGTACTGAATGCGGCAGCTATTCCAATTGAAAGTGATGCATTTAAAATGTTTCTAATGACAAATAATTTGTCATTTACATTTGGGCTTGCTCAAGCACTCATGACATTTTTTTCTTTAGTTATATTTTTTACTCTGGGTTCATTGATTCCAGCTTTTCAGGCCGCGAAACTGAGCCCTATTACGGCTATTAATCAGAGTTAGGAGTTTTGAAAATGAAAGTTACACTTTTAAAAAGTTTTTTGAGTATGTCCTTGGTCATGGTTCCTGTGATGCAAACTTGGGCCGCTGATGCGGCCACAGATAAAAAAGACGAGTTAAACCAAGCACAGGCAGATGACATCATTAAACTAGTGGATGACCGTCAGCGAAACTCTGGTGACTACAAATCATTAGTGTTTGTGAAAGAGACCGAACGAAAAAAGGAACCTCGATTATTCCAGGCGATGGTTTATCGTCGCGATGCAGATGATAAGTTCATGATCCTTTTCACTAAACCAAAGGAAGAAGCCGGAAAGGCCTACTTAAAAATCGACAAGAATTTATGGAACTTCGATCCTGGTACTGGTAAGTGGGAACGTCGAACAGAACGCGAAAAATTAGCGGGCACGAATTCGCGACGTAGTGATTTTGACGAATCGCGCTTAACAGAAGAGTACACGACGAAATATGAAGGTTCTGATAAATTGGGTGATTACAAGGTTTACAAATTTAAGTTAACAGCGAAAGAAGGTAAAGACGTGGCCTATCCCGTTTTAAATTTATGGGTAGATCAAGCCGATAAGAATATTCTAAAGAGGGAAGAGTACGCTCTGAGTGGTAAACTTATGCGCTCGGCATTTTATCCAAAATGGAATAAGAAATACAGCGAATCTAAAAAAGGTGACGTTTGGATTCCAGAAGAAATTCGTATCTTTGACGAATTGGAAAAAGGGAATTCTACAATCGTATTAGTGAAAGACACCGATCTAGGTAAACTGGAAGAGAATATGTTCACGAAAGCATGGATCGAAAGTAAGAGTAAATAATGCTGAAATTATTCCAGTTTTTTCTGGCCGGGTTGTTAATGGCAGGACTTCGTGTTTCTGCCGAAGATTTTCCTGGCGAAACAGCAACTAATATCGAAGATGAATTTGAAAAAGGGTTTTCAAAAGATAAAGGGATGCAGGCCGAAGATCATCGTATTGTAGAAGCCGATCGTTTAAAGATGGGCGGTTATCTGCAAGCCGAGTGGATGGCGTACCAATTGGAAAAATCAAAAGTGCAGGACTATATTACGAGTCCGATGACTTTAGAATTATATCTAGATGCGCAAATGAAAAATGATGTCCGTGCTTTTTTTAAAGGACGATTGTTACATGATTCCGCAGTGGACGAGTCGGTTCCATCGCCATTGACCGGTGGTGCGCAAAAACAAAACACAAGTTACCTTGATGAAATGAAAATTAGTTTTAATACTCGTCGAAAAATTTTTTGGACGGTCGGGCGCCAGAAGATAAAATGGGGGGCTTCTAAATTTTGGAATCCAACTGATTTTATCAACATGACCAAACGTGATTTTTTGCGCCAGGAAGATTTGCGTTCTGGGATTTCAATGGTGAAAGCCCATATTCCTTGGCGCGCATCTAATTTCTATTTAATCGGTGTGAACGAGGCCGCAAACGAAAGCAGTCAGAATGGTCTAGCGGGGCGTTTTGAAATTCCGATTAATACGTCAGAGTGGACAATGTCGGCCTATAGCCGTAAAGGGCAAAAAACTAGATTGGGGTCGGATATCTCGTTCGCACTAAGTGATTTTGATATCTATCTTGAGGGTGCGCAAACGGACGTGGCCACTGATAAAAGCGCGAGTGGCGGTTTGTCTTACGAGTTTAAATATAACGATGACGATACGGCAACCTTGGGGCTTGAAGGCTTTTGGCAAGAAAACGGGGCGAGTGATAGGGCTGAATACGCAGCCCGATTAGCCGCTGGTCAGTTTGTACCGTTTTATATGGGTAAGTCGTACACGTCGGCCTCGCTTTTTATGATGAAGCCAGGAAGCTGGAATGATTCGAATATATTGTTCTTTGCTATTTTAAATAATACGGATCGCAGTCAGTACTATCGCGTGACTTGGATTTACACGGGTATTTCAGACCTTCAGTGGACGTTGGCTTTAGGGGGCCGCGCCGGCGAAGAAGGATCGGAAATGAAATTGTTTAATCAAGCCTACGATGCGTGGGTACAAATGCGAGTCGTATTCTAATTAAAAGCATCCTTAAATTTGTGGCTGAGTTCAGCCACAATCGCCTGATGTAGCTGGGAATAGAAGGGCTGATGGAAATAGTACAGGTACACCGGAACATCTAATGATTCCTTTGGATTTACAATCGTCAAAGATTTTTCATTTTTAATCAAATGCAATGGCACAACGGCTCGTCCTAGGCCACTTTTTAAGCCTGCAATGATTCCGTGTACATCGTCTAGATAAATGCGTTTGATGTTTTTATTCATGCGCTTGAATTTTTTTAAATAGTTAAGCGTTGTTAAATCATTTTCGTCGTGATCTAGAAATACATCGCCGCCGACATAGTCTTTGGCTTCCACCAAAACATTGTGTTCGAAACCTAGGGAAATTCTTTCTAATTCATCTTTTTGCAGGCGATCATCCAAAATCATAAAATCAATTTCACTTCGTTTGATCATCGCTACCAGTTCGTCTATCTCTTTGGAATAGATGGAAATATGGACGTTGGGATGTTTTTTTAAAAAGGGCGCCAGTGTCGGAATCAGAATTGAAGTCGTAATAGATGAAAAGCCCCCAATGCCTAACGTTCCACCGAGTTCTTTTGGATTGCTAGATTTAATTTGGCTAAGGAATTCTTCTTCTAACGTTTTTCGCATTTGGCAAAAACGCACTAAGCTGACCGCGGTTTCCGTGAGCTTTAAACCAGCACGATCGCGAATAAAAAGAGTGGTTTCTAATTCTGTTTCTAGGTTTAAAATACGCTGAGATAAAGCCGACTGAGTGATATTTAGTTTTTCAGCTGCTTTTGTGAAGTTTAAGACCTGAGTAACCATGTAGAAGGCATCAAGATGCGACGACGATAATGACATACCATTAGCGTAATCGATGCTTATTAAAAATCAATTACCAACCGCGTTTTTTTAATTCAGTTTTAAGATAGGTGTAGGCGGGCTTATCTTGGCCATCATCTGTGCGAAGTCCTAATGTCTGGATGTAATCCACAAAGGTCGCATCGGGCACTGACGGGGTTGAATAGTTGCTGGCCGAAGAATAGGCTTTAGCATATGATAAATCATTCATACGCAACAGATTGATGTGAGTTATCTTCGTTGTGTTCGCATCCCAAATTTTTAATAGTTCCTCATAACACTGCGTTTGTAATGAGGTTGAACTGCTTGAAACCGTTCCGCTTTGGCATCCGTACTCTTGGACACGAATAGTTTTCGTTCCCGCGGCTTCGATAAGGGAAGCGAACGCACTTGAAATTGAAGAAATTTTAGCACTCGAACCACCGGCTTCAAATGGGTAATAGTTGGCCGCGACAAAATCACTAATATTTGCATTGAGTGCGTTTAAACCTAAACGAATCACTTCGCCTTTACCCCCAGTCAAACCAGATAGAGATGCCGTTACACCGCCAGGTAGTGCTGATGTAATCGATGTTGTGCGAATCGTGCGGGCATAGCTTGCGGCAGACGCAAGAAAGCGCCAATAGTTAGCCCAGAAATTAGCATTCGTTGCTTGAGGAAGATAATCGATTTCGTTTCCGATTTGTAAACTTGAAACTTTTACGTTTGGGATTTGAGAGAAAACGTAATTGAGGGCATTCACATAACGGCAAGCGATGATATCGATTTTATTTTGAGTCGCCGTTAGGATTGAATCGGCAGTGAAATCAGACGGACTAAATACACTTGGCAATCCCCAGATATTTGTGGTTGATAGATTGAAATTGATTGTGACTTTGATATCGACTGTTGGCAGAGTCGAATTCAAGATAGCTAATCGGCTTCCCATATCAACATAAGTTCCGGCTGCGCACGATGCCGCATTTCCGCCGCTTTCAATCTGACTCCACAGCATATCCAAAATAAAGTACTCGGCCCCAATCGCCTTTGCGTACGTAACATTTTGAGTGAACGTGCTAGCCGTAGACTCATCGACAATATCGACACCCAATGTCCGACTGCCTTTCGTTACAACGTTTTCAACGCTGCCGACAGGTTGTCCTGTTGCCGGCGTATCTGAATTTGAAGAGGAACTAGAGCAGTTAATGAATAAAACAGGTAAGACCGCCATGACTACGCTGATTAGCACTCTCTGAAATATACTCATGCAATAATTATAGCAAAATCTATAAGTGTAACCATATCAGAGTAAGGAGGCCGGACCCGGGATTTTTCATAGATCCCAA
>DDVI01000031.1 GCA_002345205.1 Bdellovibrionaceae bacterium UBA2316
CAAAGGTCAGGGGCCTGTTGTTCCAAAGAGTTATTGAAAATTCCATGAATGTTGAACCAACCCCTTACAAAAAGATTAAGGCTAGAAAACCTTAAGGCCAGACAAGTGCATATGCAGGAAAAAGAAACCGCAAACTCGAAAACAGCGAGCGGCTAGCGAAAATTAATCGAGAGATTCGCGAGGCACGTACACTAAAGAGTTTCAGAGGAGGCGCCTCGGTCTGAGGTAACTCAGTTTTAGTAAAAGTCCTCAGTCAGGAAAAAACGATAACGAAAACTTAAACGGGACGGGAAACTCAAACGGCGAACCTCGAACCGCTGCAGTCCACCGATTAAAGAATGTCTTCGAAGAATGCCCCTCGATTTAAACCACGATCATGAATCTGGATTTCCAAAATCCATTTATTTGCACTGACTGACTCAGTCACTCCGATGAGGTTTCCTTTGTAATGTACCTGATGTGGAAAGTCCCCGACCCGATGGCCGCTGGCGCCTTTTGTGATGAATTCATAGCCCATCGTTTTGGCTTCGGCTTGAGCGTATTGGTACAGGGCTTCGCCGCTCAGTTTTTCGGTTGCCCATTTTGTTTTCACCTTTTGGAATAGGATTTTGGAGCTATTGCTTAATTTTATCAGGGCCGCGTTATCGCCGACAACGAAGGTTTCGCCGTAATCGCACTCGTGATCCAGTAGAATCGGGCCCAAATCTAAGAAGAAAATGTCATTTTTTTGCAGAACGACATCGGGGGCCGATGTCTCAGAATAGGTTTTAATGGTGTTAGGTCCGAAACGGATTTTCGGAGGGTGCCAGTTCTTTCCGAAACCATTTTGTTTTAGAACCTCTTTTGTGATTTCGGAGGCCTCGATTTCCGTCCTGCCGGGGCCTATTTCTTGAGCAATTTGCTGTACGCATTTAGCCAAAAGTTTTTGGCTTTCGAGTAGTTTTTTTTCCGAGAATTTCTCTCCGTTATTTTCTATAGCCAGCATCCCATTTCCTATCTTTTATTTGACCCAATTTAGTCATAAGGAGTACGTTGGGTCATCTTAAAAAAAGGAAACGTTATGAAGAAACATTTGGTTCGTGTGTATCCGTCAAAGGAAAAACTAGATCGTAAAGATCAATTAGCTTGGAAAATGGCTGAAGTGGCTACTGACAGCGTGGCCCTATATTCAGCATCAGTTGAAATGGTTATTAATCGTTTGATCGATAATGCCTCTGTAGCGATTGCGTCTGCGAACCGACGTCCTGTGGCTTCTGCGCGCGCTATGGCTCTGTGTCACCCACGTACTGGTGGCGCCACGGTATTTGGTATGCCAAACGATCAAAAATTTTCTCCGGAATGGGCAGCATGGGCGAACGGAACTGCGGTTCGTGAGCTTGATTACCACGATACCTTCTTGGCGGCGGATTACTCTCATCCAGGTGATAACATTCCTCCGATATTAGCGGTGGCGCAAACTTTAGGTAAAAATGGTAAAGATCTAGCACGCGGTATGATGACGGGATACGAACTTCACGTAAATCTTGTTAAAGGTATCTGCTTACATAAACACAAAAAAGATCATATTGCTCACTTGTGTCCAGCATCGGCAGCCGGTATCGGAACTCTTCTTGGTTTACCAACTGAAACTGTATATCAAGCGATTCAACAAGCCGTTCACGTTTCATTCAACACTCGTCAATCTCGTAAAGGTGAAATTTCATCTTGGAAAGCGTACGCTCCGGCGCACGCGGGTAAGTTAGCCGTTGAAGCGGTTGACCGTGTTATGCGCGGTGAAGGTGCTCCATCGCCAATTTACGAAGGTGAAGATTCAGTAATTGCCTACATGCTTGACGGTAAAGACGGAAAATACGAAGTTCCATTGCCAGAAGCGGGTGAAGCTAAGAAAGCGATTTTAGATACCTACACTAAAGAACATTCTGCGGAATACCAATCTCAAGCGTTGATCGACCTAGCATTCCGTATGAAACAAAAAATCACAAATTTTGATGATATTGCTTCAATTGAAATTCATACGTCGCACCATACTCATTATGTAATTGGTACGGGCGCGAACGATCCTCAAAAAATGGATCCAAAAGCATCTCGCGAAACTCTGGATCATTCGATCATGTACATCTTTGCAGTCGCTCTACAAGATGGTTTCTGGCATCATGTTAAATCGTACGCTCCAGAACGCGCAGGTCGTCCAGACACGGTGGCTCTATGGCACAAAATCACTACATCTGAAGATCCTAAATGGACAGAAATGTACCACGCACAAGATCCGGATAAAAAACGTTTCGGTGGCCGCGTAGAAATCACATTCAAAAACGGAACTAAATTAGTTGATGAATTAGGCGTAGCGAATGCGCATCCAGCGGGCGCTAAACCATTTAAACGCGCAGATTACATCCGCAAGTTTGATATGTTAACAGAAGACATCATCACTAAAGACGAACGTAATCGGTTCATCTCATTATGTGAAAACTTAATGGATTTAAAGCCAGAGCAGGTTCAGCAATTGAACGTTCAAATCCCAATCGAAAAGTTAACTTCGAACAAACGAGACACTAAAGGAATTTTCTAATGTTGTTTCCAGAAATCACCGCAAGTAACAAACGGGCACTGTTTCGAGATAAATTAAAATCGGGCAAACTATTAGTTATGCCTGGCGCTTTCTCGCCCTTGTCAGCCATGTTAATTGAGAGAAAAAAATTTGATGGCGTGTACATTTCAGGTTCGGTGATGTCTAACGATTTAGGTTACCCAGATATCGGCCTAACAACATTATCTGAAGTCGCTAATCGTGGTCGTCAAATCGCACGTTCAGTTTCTATCCCAAGCTTGATTGATATTGACACAGGCTTTGGTGAGCCAATGAACGTAACTCGGACCGTTCAAGAAATGATCGAAATGGGTATTTGCGGTGGTCATTTGGAAGATCAAATGAATCCAAAACGTTGTGGTCACCTAGATAATAAATCATTAGTTTCCCAAGAAGACATGGTTAAAAAAATTCAAGCGGCGGATCGTGGTAAAAAACTAGATCCTGGTTTTTTAATCATGGCCAGAACAGACGCTCGCGCATCTGAAGGCTTAGAAGCGGCTATCAATCGCGCCAAAGCGTATGTGGATGCTGGGGCTGAATCTATCTTCCCGGAAGCGCTTCAAGATGAAAAAGAATTCGAAGCTTTCCGTAAAGCCATCAAAGTTCCTTTGTTAGCGAACATGACGGAATTCGGTAAATCCAGATTATTAACTCAAAAGCAATTATCTGATTTGGGTTTCAATATCGTGATTTACCCGGTGACGACTTTGCGTTTAGCGATGAAAGCCGTAGACGTTGGCTTGGATCAAATCATCAAAGACGGCACTCAGGAAAATATCGTTCCGAATATGCAAACACGTAAAGAACTTTACGAATTAACTCGTTACGAAGACTACAACGATTTTGATAAAAGTATTTTTAATTTTAAAATTTAGGAGGAAGAATGAGCACGCAAGATAATTATGTGAATCCCGATTACGTACCAGAACCAGAGAAGGTTAATACCAAAAAAGGTTTAGAAGGTTCCGTTATCGATACATCAAGTGTTTCGAAGGTTAACCCAGATACTAACTCTCTTATTTACCGTGGTTACCCAGTTCAAGATTTAGCTGAAAATTGCCGTTTCGAAGAAGTCGCGTACTTAATGTATAGAGGCGAATTGCCAACGGCGACTCAATTAGCAGAATTCGAAAAATTAGAAAGATCATACCGTGATATTACTAAAGACAGTCTGAACGTAATTAAAGCCCTTCCAAAAAAATGTCATCCAATGGATTCCATTCGTACAGGCGTGAGCTTTTTAGGTTGCGAAGATGAGCGTGTTTGGGATGCTAGTCCTGCAACTAACTTGGATAAAGCGGTTCGCTTATTAGCCAAAATTCCTACTATGGTTGCAGCGGATTTCCGTTTCAAAAAGGGTTTGGATTTTATTCCTCCAAATAAAGATCTATCGTTAGCCGAAAACTTTTTTCACATGTGCTTCGGAAAGGTTCCTCAGAAAGAAGTAGTGAAGGCTTTTGACGTGTCGTTGATCCTATACGCGGAACATTCATTCAACGCGTCGACATTCACGTCACGTGTTGTTACATCAACTGAAAGCGATATTTATTCTGCCACAGTTGCGGGTATTGGCGCTTTAAAAGGTCCTCTTCATGGTGGTGCGAACGAAATGGTTATGCACATGATGAAAGAAATCGCGGATCCAGCAAAAGCTGAACAGTGGATGTTAGATGCATTAGCTAATAAACGTAAAGTGATGGGCTTCGGTCATCGCGTTTACAAAAAAGGTGATTCACGCGTTCCTACTATGCGCAAGTATGCTCAGTTAATGGCTGATGTAACGGGCGAAACTAAGTGGATGCGTATGTACGATAGCCTTGAAAAAGTAATGGTAGAGAAAAAGAAAATCTACCCTAACTTAGATTTTCCAGCAGGACCCGCCTACTTCATGATGGGTTTTGAAATTGATTTCTTTACTCCTATTTTCGTAATGGCGCGTACGACGGGGTGGTCGGCGCACATTATGGAACAAGCGGCTAACAACCGTATTATCCGTCCTTTGAGCGAGTACATCGGTGCTGGCCAAAGAAAAGTCACGCCACTATCTGAGCGTCGCTAGTCATTTAAAGTTCTTGCTACAACAGAAAGAAAGCCTTGATTTCAAGGCTTTCTTGTTTTTCCACCAGAGGTTGTGATGAAGTTAGTTTTAAGTCTTTTTTTTGTTTTAATTCTTGGTATTGGCTGTCAGTCTGCATCGACAGCAACAGATGCCGTTAAAAAAGATGAAGTCAAAGCCCAAGAAAATAAACGTCCAAAAAATAACGATCTAATTCCTCGCGGAATTGATGTGGCAACGGCGCCAGAGCTGGTTGCATTTGGTTCATGTGCTCATCAGGACAAACCACAACCATTATGGGATGTAATTGCAAAAAATAGTCCTGAGTTATTTATTTTCTCGGGTGATAATGTGTATGCTTCGCAGCCGGAAACAAAACCGATCGGGGTTCAATACAAAAAATTAAATCTGATTCCCGAATTCCGTCGGTTCCGTGAACACATTCCAATCTTCGCGACATGGGATGATCATGATTACGGAGTCAATGATGCCGGTTCCGATAGTCCAGAAAAAGAAGATGCAAAACGCGAGTTTTTGAATCAGTGGACCTATGTTCGTGATTCATTATCGATGGGACAAAAGGGCATTTACCACACTAAAATTCTAGGTGGTGTTAAAAAGAAATCGCCAACTTTGCAAATTATCATGCTTGATACACGTTGGTTCCGTTCGCCTTTGAAAAAAGTTGAAGATCCAGCTAATCCGCTTAGGAAATTTGGTCCAACTGATGATAAAAAAGCCACTGTTCTTGGGGAAGAGCAGTGGGCGTGGTTAGAACGTCAATTACGTAAACCTGCAGATGTCCGCGTCGTGGTGTCTAGCATTCAGTTCGTTGCGGAAGAACATGGCTTTGAAAAGTGGGCGAATTTCCCGCTAGAAAAAGAACGTTTTTTAAACTTATTAAGACGAGTCGGTCCTAAGAATCTATTCATTGTCAGTGGCGATCGTCATTTGGGAACAATTGCTAAACAAGACGTGAAAGATTGGGGAACTTTGTATGATATCACGGCGAGTGGGATCAATCGCGTCTCTGATCTTGATGAAAAAGATAAATCCTATATGGGCGATCCGGTTAAAGTTGAAAACTTTGGATTGATGAAAATTGATTGGGCCCGCAAGAAAATCAATTTCGAACTTCGTGATGCCTCTAATAAAGTACAAAATAGTTTAGAGCTAAAAATTAAGTAAAAAGAGGGTAGGCTTCGATGATTATTTGGAAGGGACGCGGAATATTGGGGCTTTTAATTGTAGGCCTTGCTTCCTATATTGTTGAAACATTCTCTGCTGAATACGTACCTAACTGGAACTATAGTAATCTAAGTCTTACATTATTTGTAGCGGCCGTTTTGATGTTGCCGCTATCGATATTAGATTTTAAAAATTATTTAAAGATTAGAAGATTCGAACATTCTATCTTCTTTATTCCGATTTGCATTTTCCCAGCTGTCCTGGTGGCGCTGGGATATGTGTATTTAAACTATCAAAAATAAATAGACGGAGTTCTATTCTAAAAGAAGAATTCCAACTTTTTGAATATTTTCTTCAAGAACTTTGACCCATGCGACTTCCGCTTTCATGATTTCTAAAGGACCGATTTTGATTTTTACTTTGGTACCTTTCTTCATAATTTCATTGTCGGCAAACACAATCGCGCAACCTGAGTACGATTCATTTAATATAATAGCTGTGATTGTCGGTTTGAAATCGCGTCCTGACGCTTTTAAGTCAATAAGAGCAACGGATTGTGGATCTGGTTGGTAGCGAAGAAATTTTCTGTCAGACATAGAACCTCGGAACTAAAAAAGGGTGTTTAAGTTATTTATATAGGGTAGTCTAATTGGTGGATGAAGCAATATTATATTCAAACCTATCTAGATCAGCTCCATACAAAAGTCATAGCGATACCAATATTGGATGATAATTATGTTTATGTGCTCACGGATGATACTAAAAATGCATTCATCGTTGATCCAGGGCACGCGCCGCCGGTAATCGAAGTTATCGAAGAATTAGATCTAAATCCAACCCATTTATTGATCACCCATTCACATAATGATCACATCGGCGGAGTTCCTGAAATTCTAAGCAAGTACCCAGAAATTCAGAAAATTAGTTTTGCAAATATAGCGGCTGATTCTGATTCATTTCAATGGAACGGCCACACGTTTGAAGCATTCAAAACGCCGGGGCATTGGCCAGATCACATTTGCTTTTTTGAGCGCGAAAATAAAATTCTATTTTGCGGTGATATCGTGTTTCGCTTTGGCTGCGGCCGAATTTTTGATGGTACCTTTCAGCAACTTTTTGAGAGTGTACAGAAAATTAAACGATTACCAGTGAAAACTGATATGTACTGTACGCACGAATACACTCAGGCCAATCTGGCCTTTTGTCTTGATAATGATTTAGTGAGTGCGGCAGATTTCACGGCAGAAGAAAAACAGAAAATAAATTCGATTCCTAGTTTACCAGCGCCATTAAGTGTAGAGTTGAAATACAATCCGTTTATGAAGGTATCTTCATTAGAAGAGTTTACTCGGTTAAGAACTTTGAGGAATTCGTTTCGCTATGAAAAATAATTCTGAGTTTTATATTTATTTCGAAGGACGTGTCCAAATAAATATCATTACAAGAATGAACGAGACCGAAAAACCTATTTTACCTATCGTGGGAATATAAGGCTTTGGGTAGACAAAGACTGCACTCAGCGACATCATTGTCGTGGCCATTATCTTGTATTTTAAACGGATAACGCCCTTGCTATTCCATTCATTGATAGGTGGGCCAAGTATCTTGTGGTTCAGTAGCCAGGTATGCAATTTCTCGGATCCTTTAGAAAAGCAAATAGCCGTCAGAATCAGAAATGGGGTCGTTGGCAGTAAAGGAACAGCAATCCCGATTACCCCAATCACTAAAAAAAACCAGCCAAATAACAAATACAAAAAACGACTCATAGTATAGCTAGTAGTAGTCAATAAAGGACCGTTTCACAACCTGGAGTTTTGGGGAAGCACCGAATAAGGAAAACGATGTTTTCAGATTAATCTATTTGATTTTTGCCGTTTGCTTTTTGGCTTTTGACCAGGCGTCTTCTTTTTCAGGATCGGTTAAGTCATTCCAGTTTTTCTGTTCGCTTTCGACGATTTTCATCATGGCATTGAAGCGCGTTTCAAATTTGCGATTAGCATTACGGAGAGCTTGTTCTGGATCGATATTTTGATGACGCGCCCATTGAGCGAGTGAAAATAAAACGTCCCCGAACTCATCTTCCATGGCGGCTTGGTCACCGTTGGCTTTTTCGACTTGAAGTTCGTTAATTTCTTCCCAAACTTTCTTCAAAACGTCATCTGAATTGGCCCAATCGAATTGCAGTTTTTGCGATTTAACACCAATCTTGTTCGCACGCTGAAGAGCCGGTAGGTGGCTTGGGAAATCAAAGGGCCCGTTATCTTTTTTAGGTGAGTTTTTTTTTTCGTTCTTTTTGATTTCTTCCCAGTTTTTCCAAACATCATCAATTCCACTGACCTGTTTGCCGGAAAACACATGGGGATGGCGTCTAACTAGCTTTTCGTTGATATTGGCAATGACGTCTTGGATCTTAAAGGCATTACGTTCTTCGGCTAGGGCCGCATGCAGTGCCACCTGAAATAATACATCTCCCAATTCATCTTTAACTAAGGCATCATTCCCAGACTCGACGGCCTCGACGAATTCATAGACTTCTTCGATTGCGTATGTGGTTAAACTCTGATGAGTCTGCTCGCGGTCCCAAGGGCAACCATCTGGACCACGAAGTGATCTAACGATTTGCATTAGTGATTCGAAAAGGTTAAAATTATCAGGAGCTTGCGGCATAAATTTAGACTCGATGTGGGCCCAGATTTGTCCATTTTTTAAGAAAGTTCAATACAAATTTAAGGCATTTATGCCGAAGTGTTTAATGTATGGGGAATGACCAAAATTCTGAAGGCGGAAATCGAGTAACGCGTTTGAATGATCGCATCAAAGATGCGGTATCGTCATCGTCGAAAACTCACTCTAAACGTCACAGTTATGAGGACCCAAGTCATAAGTACTTGGATTGGGTTCATCAGCTCGGCCTAGAGAAAACGATTTTTGGTCGTTATCTAAACTGGCTAGAATCTACGTTTTCTATTCGTAAAGTCTTTACGGTATTGCTTTTTTGCTTAATACTGTCGTATTTAATTTTTTTTCAAATCAAAATTCCACATACATTTAGAGTCGGCGATGTAACTTCAGTCGATATGGTTTCTCCGCTAACATTTGAAATGGTAGACGAGGTTACTACCGAAGAAAAACGTATGAAGGCAGAAGCCAATATTCCGGTCGTTTTTGACTACGATACTAACGTTTTTGATCGATTAGCCGGAAATATTTATCGATCGTTCCGGTATATGCGCAATCAAATGCGTGATTTGAACTGGCCTCGTAGTTACACTCAGCAACAGAAATTAGTTAAAGATCTTTTCACTCACAAAGCGATTTTTGAAAAAGAATTAGGTGTTTCTGTAGCGGATTATTTGTTCGAATGGCTAATTGAACATCGATTCCACGCTCGTATTGAAAATTCGTTAGTTAGAAATTTAGACCTTTGGTATGCTAGGAAAATTGCAGAATCACCGGATCGATTTATTCCTAGTCATCAAGACGAAGTCGTTGCGAGGGTGGTTCATAAATCTAATTCTGGTCGTGAATTTTCAATTACAAAAAAAGATATTTTAGATTTACAGAACCCAGATCATTTTCAGTTCCTAGATAAAAAAGTGCTAGATAAAATGGATGAATCCGATCGCGCCAATTTGTTGTACCTGGCGCGTGCGTTAATTATCCCGAATTTAACTTTGAACAAACAAGAACTTGCCTCTCGTAAATCGCAAGCGCGGGAATCGATTTCTCCCGTGTTAATTACGATCAAGCGAAATCAGATCTTAGTAAACAAAGGCCACCGAGTTCAGCCATTTGATATGGCTGTTTTAAAACAAATCGAAAGTATTCAATCCGACAAGAAGAAAGATTTTATGGCCTTGGCGATGGCCCTGTTGTTGTCAGTTACGGTGCTAGTGTTCAGTTCCTACATTCGTCGCTTCACCCAAAATAGAATCAAATTTGAAACTAAAGATATCTCGGTGATGATGATCATCATTCTGGGTATAATCGTGCTTACCAAGTTTTATATGTTTGTCGCTGATGCCGCCTTCATTTCAAAATGGGGAACGTACTTTACGCATTCGGTATTCTTGTTTGCGGCGCCGGTCGCTGCTGGTCCAATGATCGTTGGTTTGATCATTTCTTCAGGTGAGCTCGTGTGGTTATTTACTGCGTTCTTGTCGTTAAGCCTTGCGATCATGGAAGACTTTAATTTCATGTTCGCGATTGTCAGTTTGGTAGGTGGTATCGCAGCGGCTCGAGGTGTTTTAAATTGTAAAAAGCGGAACGATATTTATTGGGCGGGTGTACGTACTGGTTTGATCAATGCCTTGCTGGTGGCGTTCCTGATGTTGATTGCAAAGATCGAACAAGATGAATCTTTGACCGAGGTATATATCGCCATTCCGGCAGCGTTCTTGGGCGGTATCTTTAGTTCCTTGATTACGATGATGGTGATTCCTTTGGTGGAATCCTTGTTTAATTATACGACGGATGTTAAACTTCTAGAGCTATCTAATTTGAATCATCCGTTGTTAAAACAGATGCTGATTCAGGCTCCGGGAACGTATCATCACTCGATGATGGTCGGGAGCATGGTTGAGGCCGCGGCCGAAGAAATCGGGGCGAATCCATTATTGGCCAAGGTTATGAGCTACTACCATGACATTGGCAAAATGGAGCATGCACGTTACTTTATTGAAAATCAAAAGCCGGGTCAGAACGCCCATGATTCAATTTCTCCGTTTATGAGTAAAACCCTTTTAGTTGCTCACGTAAAAGACGGGGTAGAACTGGGGATGAAATATAAACTGGGTAAGCCAATCATTGATGGTATTGTTCAGCATCATGGTACGACCCTAATTTCCTATTTTTATAACAAAGCTGTAGACTTACGCCAGGACGGGGATGCAGAAATTTCCGAAGAGGAATTCAGATACCCAGGGCCAAAACCACAGTTTCGTGAATCCGCTTTGGTCATGCTTGCCGATAGTATCGAAGCAGCGGCTCGATCGCTGGATGAGCCAACACCGACTCGTTTGCAAAATATAGTACGTAATATTATTCAAAGAAAATTTACAGACGCGCAATTAGATGAATGTAATTTGACGCTAAAAGATCTATCAAAGGTCGAGCAAGCCTTTGTCAAAATCCTTTTGGGTATATATCATCAAAGGATAGATTATCCTAAAAGTGCAGGCGGTGGATTAGGATATATTTCACAGTCACAGACGAAATAGGGCCTTATGAAATTAAATATTATCAATGACTCCGGAATGGATTTGTCCGAAGACGTTTTGAACAAATGGATCAAGGGCATCGCTACCGAGCTGCAAAAAAAGAAAATCATTGATAACGAAAAAAAGACGCTCGAAGTATCTTTAGTTTTTTTGAATGAAAATGATGCTAAAAAATTAAATTGGAATTATCGCTGCAAGGATTACCCAACGGATATTTTAAGTTTTAGTTCAGATGATCCTGCATCGATGGGCGAACTTGTTCTTTGTCCGCAAGTGATTTCACGCCAAGCCAAAGAGCACGGTTTAACTTTAGAAGATGAGTTAGGTTACATCGTCCTTCACGGTGTTCTGCATTTACTAGGTTATGATCACGAAAAAAGCAAAGTAGATGAAGAATTGATGATGTCCATTCAGGACGAAGTTTTTGAAAACCTTCGTAATCCAAAGGTCGGCAAAAAAAATAAGGCGCCCGAAGTTGCACCTAAGAAAAGCCTTACCGTGAAAAAAGCCGTAGCGAAAAAAGCACCGGTAAAAACCACAGAGAAGTTGATAAAAAAAGCAGCAAAACCAGCACCCAAAACGGCACCGGCAAAAGCGACAGCACAAAAAAAGAAAACAAAGAAAAAATAATCACCCAAGCGAAAAACGGTACGCCAAACCCTGAACGTCGAACGTCAAACGGCTGCGGCATCCCGGTTTCCAGTATTTAAGAATAGGCGTGGCGTCACACAACAATACTTTTGTAATACCCCCCATCATTCGTTACCGTATAAAAATGTCTCTTGTTACAGAAGTCAGTGAAATAAAAAGAAAAATCTCAGAACTTGAAAGCCTCGGAAGTGAACTCCGGGGGTATCTTTGACCTAGATAAAAAGAAAAAGCGTCTTGAAGAAGTCCTTCTCGCGGCTGAAAACCCATCATTGTGGGACAAGCCGGATGAAATGCAGAAAATAAATAAAGAGAAATCCCTGCTGACTCGAGCGATTGAAGAGTGGGAAACCTACGACAAAAAACTTAAAGACGCCAAAACACTCCTTGAAATGAGCGAGGAGGCACATGATGAACCGACGTTTCAAGAAGCCAAGAACGAAGTAAATCAAATCGAAGAATTAGGTAAGGGTCTTGAACTGAAGCGTGTTCTAAATGGTGAGCTTGATCCCAACAATACGTACCTTTCTATCAATTCCGGTGCGGGTGGCACAGAGTCATGTGACTGGGCGGAAATGCTTCTACGTATGTATTTGAAATATTGCGATCAGCAAGGTTTTAAATATGAATTAATCGATCGCAATGATGGCGATGAGGCCGGATTGAAATCGTGTACTATTTTAGTTGAAGGCGCCTATGCGTACGGCTATTTAAAAGCAGAAAGTGGCGTTCATCGGTTAGTTCGAATTTCGCCATTTGATAGCAATGCTCGACGACATACGTCCTTTGCATCGGTGTTCGTATGGGCCGAGATCGATGATGAAATTAATATCGAAGTAAAACCCGATGATTTAAAAGTTGAAACCTTTCGTGCCAGTGGGGCCGGTGGTCAGCACGTCAACCGCACGGATTCTGCCGTTCGTATGTACCACTTGCCGACGGGAATTATTGTTCAATGCCAAACGCAGCGCTCGCAAATTCAAAATCGTGAGAAAGCATTAAAGATGCTTAAAGCACAATTGTATGAGCGAGAAATAGAAAAACGTAATAAAGAAAAAGACGAAATGAATGCGCAAAAAAAGGCCGTTGAGTGGGGCTCGCAAATTCGTTCGTATGTTATGCATCCTTACCAAATGGTTAAAGACCACCGAACGTCATTTGAAACGAGCCAAGTGCAAGACGTCATGAATGGGGATCTGCAAGGTTTCGTGATGGCCTATCTGAAGTCATTGAAGGTCGCTCCGCAATGATTAAAGAACGTCTAAAAAGTTTCACAACCAAAAATCCGCTAGTATTTATTGCGTGGAAGCTTTTGTTTACCCGCAAGTTTATTTTAGAAGGTTCCACTCCGTTGAGTCTATTGGGGTTGGTTTTAGGGGTAGCCTGTTTGTTAGTGTCTATGGCGGTCATGAGTGGTTTTGAGGCCACTCTAAAGAAAACGATGACGGATGTAACGGGCCATATTCAAGTGATCGATAAAAACAAATCAAAACCGTATTGGAAAGATTTTGAAAACGAATTAAAAACAATTGAACCAAAATTGGAATCGACGACTCGTTTCGTATATATAGAATCGGTGCTAGCAAGCCAAGGGCAAATCGTTGGAATTTTGCTTCAAGGTATTGATAGCGATCGCTACAAAAACATCATCAATTTGAATCAGCGTTTAGTGGAAGGTGTGAACGATATTTCGAACTACACAGAAAATGGTATTAAATTTCCACAGGCGATGATTGGTAAAGGAATCGCGCGACGTTTAAATATTAAAGTTGGCGATAAAATCAATGTCGTTGTGCCCATCAGTGATTCTGTTGATCCGTCGACGTTCAAGCGTCAGGCGGCTGAGTTTCGTGTGTCAGGTGTTTTGGATTTAGGTAAATATGAATGGAATGAGCGTTTAATTATCACCGATATTTCGTCAGCGCAAAAACTAGCGGCTATTGGTGATCGTTATACGGGTTTAATTATGAAGCTCAGTGACGATCGCGATGTTCGCGGAGCGGCGTTCAGAATGGCGCTTAAGTTAGGACCGCAGTATTTGATTCGTGACTGGCGTGATGTGAATGAAAATCTATTTGATGCCGTCGAAATTGAACGCGTGGTGATTTTCTTTGTTATCTTAATCATCGTTATCGTCGCTGCATTTAATATTTCATCTACGCTTTACGTAGGTGTTGTTCAGCGTAATAGCGACATTGCGATTTTGAAAACGCTAGGTGTTTCAAAAAAACAAATTCTAAAAATCTTTACTTTGCAGGGGTTATTCCTTGGCTTCGTGGGCGTAGTTTTGGGATTGGTTCTGGGGTTCTTTTTATGTCAGGGATTTATGATTCTGCAGAATCAATTCGATTTGATTCCTGGTTCTGTTTATAAAATCGACAATATAATTATTAAAATTCGTTTAGTGGATGTGTTTGCTATCACATTAGCGACTCTTATTATTTCTTTTTTCGCAACTCTGGCGCCCGCGCTACGCAGTTCAAATCTGTCAGTTGTGGAAGGACTTCGTTATGGGTAATGTACTTCTATCGGCTCGTAATATTTTTAAAAGCTATCCGCAGGGAAATGGGACCCTTGAGATCTTAAAAGGTGTCAGTCTGGATATTCAAGAAAGTGAAGCTATCGGTATTGTCGGAAGCAGTGGATCGGGTAAATCGACATTATTGCAAATTTTGGGCACTTTAGATTACCCCCAGTCGGGCGAGCTTGTTTACCTTGAAAAGAACCTTTTCCAACTGGATGACGAACAACTGTCGCTTTTTCGCAACCAAACCATAGGGTTTGTGTTTCAATTCCATCATCTTTTGAGTGAACTATCAGCATTAGAAAACGTGTTATTACCATGCCGTATCGCAAATCAAGATATTGGGATCGCAACTCGCCAGGCAGAAGAGCTTTTAGCCTTCCTGGGGCTGGGCGATCGTCTTCATCATTATCCGAATCAGTTATCGGGCGGCGAGCTACAACGAGTAGCCATTGCGCGTGCTTTAGTCAGACAGCCGCGCATTCTTTTTGCCGATGAGCCTACGGGCAATTTGGACTCAATGAATAGCTATAAAATTCAGGAACTATTTTTTAAGATTCGCGAGCAATTAAAGATTGCTATTGTTGTTGTCACTCATGACTTGCACTTTGCCCAGAAATTCCCACGAATTCTGCACCTTAAAGACGGTCGCTGGGCCGAATAATCCGCCTCTAACACGCTGCTTTTTTGGTTGTGACTCGTTACAGATAGGCCCTAATATCCTGAGCACATGACAAGATTTTATCTAACATTGAGTTGTCTTTTTTTGAGTCTGATTTTCTCTGCAAATCCGTCATTGGCGCAACAAAAAACCGCGGCCAAAACAAAAAAAATTGCGCCTAAGAAAAATCCTAATTTAAAAAAAATTGAATCCGTTAACTTGGGTGAATCGATCGCGATTGCTGATATCAAGGTGGACGGTCAAAAGAAAATTGAAAAAGACTCGATCATAAGTCGTTTGAAAATGAAAAAAGGCCAAAGTTATTCTACGGCTGATTTTAAAACTACTGTACGCGAAGACATTGCGACGCTTTTCAAAACAGGCTTTTTTTCTAACGTAGAAGTATACATTGAAAACGTGGGTAGCGACAAAGCAATCGTTTTCAAAGTTCTGGAAAAACCATCAGTGGCTGAAGTGGTATGGGAAGGCGTTTCTGAAGACGTTAAAAAAGAAGAACTGAATGATGCCCTGGGTATTAAGTCTTACGAAATTTTAAACATTACGAAACTTAAAGAAGGTCAAGATAAGGTTCAAAAGTTTTACGAAGACAAAGGTTACTTTTTGGCTAAAATTGACTACGCAATTGAAGACGTAGTTAAAGATGAAACAGTTAAAATCAAAGTTACGGTTAAGCAAAACGATCGAGTTAAAGTTAAAAAGATCACATTCCTAGGTAACAAAAAAGTTCCATCGTCTCAGTTGATTATTGATCAATTGGTGGCGGAGGAAGGTTACTTCACGGGTCTTTCTGGATCGGGCCAGTTCAAGCAGGATATGTTCGAACGCTGGATTCAGGGTATTCGCTTCATTTATTTTAATAAAGGTTTTATTCAAGCAAAAATCGACCGTCCGCAAGTGACAGTGACTCCGGATAAAAAAGGCATCTACATCACTATTAATATTGATGAAGGTGAAGCGTTCGATGTGGGTGATATCGATTTTTCAGGCGACGTTTTATTCTCGAGGCAAGAATTACTAGATACAATGAAGCTAGATGAAAACAAGATCTTTGCATACGATGTACTGCAAAGGGACTTGGCTGATTTACAAGCGAAATATGGAGATTTAGGCTACGCATTTGCCAACGTAAATCCGCAATGGAAAGTGAAGGAATCAGAACGAAAAGTCGACATCGTGTTTGATTTCGATAAAGGTAATAAAGTTTACTTCGGTCGCATCAATGTCGTTTCCAATACAAAGACACGCGATAAAGTCGTTCGACGTGAATTGAAAATTAAAGAGGGAGAGCTGTACAATGAAACTCGTCGTCGAGTATCGTTAGAAAATATTCAGCGTCTGGGTTTCTTTGATGAGGTGAATTTTAAAACCTCAACTCCGCCAGATAAATTAGATATCCTTAATATCGATATCACAGTTAAAGAACGTAATACTGGGCAGATTCAGTTAGGTGCGGGTTACGGTTCAGCGCAAGGTTTCACATTGCAAGGTAGTGTTCAGCAAACGAACTTCATGGGTCGCGGTCAGAACTTAGGTGTCAGCTTAAACTTGGCGTCTCAGTATTCCGTTTACGACTTTACATTCACTGAGCCATATTTCCGTGATTCATTGTGGTCATTGGGGTTCCGCGTTTTCCGCAGTGAAAACTCGGGTCGTCTGGATTATAATGAAACCCGTACAGGTGGTTCCGTATTCTTGGGGTACCCACTCGGTGACTATTTACGATTAAACACAAGCTACACCTACACGGCGACAAAATTGACGAATGTGACAGACGCTGCCGGTAATAACATCACTGACTACGATTTATTCCCTCTAAATACAGCCGAAGGTGATTCTGGTTTGTTGGGTGTGAGCTTAGATTACGATACTCGAAATGATAGATTCCGTCCGACTAAAGGTATCTATGCTCGTTTGGGTTACTCGTTAACGGGGCCATTTGGCGGTAATTTAGAATATTATAAAGGGAATGCAGATTTCCGCTTCTTTAAGACATTATTCTGGGACGTAGTTTTCAGAAACTCGATTTCGTACGCACGTATTGAGTCGACCGATCCAAACCGTCTACCGCCGTTCAATGAATTGTACTTGTTGGGTGGTCCGTACAGCTTACGTGGTTACCGCTATGGCCGTGTCGGTCGACAAGTTAAATCGACAAAAATCGAAAACGAGTTAAAAGCCATCCCTGGCATGACAGATATTGAAGAAAAATCGAAGCGTTATTACGGTGGCTCGCAGCAGCTTATGTATCAAGGTGAATTATTATTCCCATTGATCCGTGAAGCGCAAATGTATGGGGTTGCATTCTATGATGTCGGACAAGCGGAAGATACAATCATAGACGAGCGTTTCTTTGCGGATACTGGATTTGGTATTCGTTGGTTCTCGCCCATCGGTCCTTTACGTTTTGAGTGGGGTTTCCCGCTAAATCGTGAATACCTACATGAAGCCGTCGTATTCGAATTTTCTATCGGTACCCCGTTTTAACGTTAGACAGGGTTGAAATTTTAATCTAGGCTTAATGATAATTCAGTGCATGAAATAGGAGAATTAAATGACAAAGTCATCGTTGTTAGTGGTAGCCGTTCTTGGTTTTTCACTTAATACGTTTGCAGCCGAATTTAAAGCGGGCGTTGTGAATTTGCAAAAAGCAATTCAAGCGACTTCAGCTGGTAAAAAAGCTAAAACAGAACTAGAAGCTGATTTCGAAAAAAAGAAAAAAGAACTGCAAAAGAAAGAGGGCGACCTAAAGAAAATGCAGGAAGACATCGAGAAAAAGAAAAGCGTTCTTTCAGAAGAAGTTCTAGCTAAAAAGCAGGACGAATTCCGTGAAGAAATGATGAAGTTCCAGCAAGTGGTTCAAAAGAACCAAGGTGAAATTCAAAAGAAAGAACAAGAATTGACTCAACCAATTCTAGAGAAAATGAAAAAAATCATCGAGAAAATGTCTAAAGAAAAAGGCTACTCAATGGTTCTTGAAAACACAGCCATGGTTCTATACGTGGAATCGGCTCATGACTTGACTGACGAAGTTGTTAAGGCATTCGAAAAAGAAAAATAAATATGAAAGTACATCCTTCAAGTGTCCTAAGTCCCGATGTGGAATTAGGGCCTGACGTCGAAATCGGTCCCTACTGCTTAATCCAAGGTAAAGTTAAAATTGGAAAGGGGACCATTATCGAAGGTCATGCGACCGTTGGCTCCCGCTACGGAGTCATCGTACTTGGCGAAAACAATCACATTTTCCCAGGCGCCGTTATCGGTGGACCTCCTCAAGATATCACTTATAAATCTGAACCGACACAATTGATCATTGGTAATAATAATACATTTCGTGAATTTTCTACTGTCAACTTAGCTACCAACAAAGGCGATGGTAAAACGGAAATGGGTAATAACTGCTACATGATGGCATACACTCATGTGGGGCATGACTGTAAAATTGGTAATAATGTCATTATTGCTAATGATACTCATATTGGTGGTCATTGTGTGATCGAAGATAGCGTAACGATCGGTGGGGTGTGTGCATTTAATCAATTTACTCGAGTTGGAAAAAATGCCTTTATCGCCGGTAGTTCGGTGATCAATAAAGATATTTTACCGTTCAGTCGCGCTCAAGGCACCTATGCTTTGGTTAGAGCCACTAATAAAGTTGGTCTGGCTAGAAAAGGATTCTCGCGCGAAGAAGTAGCTAATGTTCATAAAGCGATTCGTATTCTGATTATGGGCAGCAGCACATTAGATGAAGCGTATGCGCGAATAGCAACAGAATGTAAACCATCTGAAAATATAGACTTTCTAATAAATTTCGTTAAGCAATCTAAGCGAGGCATCGCCATTTCCAGAGGTAAAAACTCGGATATGGAAGAATAAATTTAGAGGACTAAAGAATGAAAAAACTAAGAGCCGCAGTGGTTGGCGTTGGTTACTTGGGTAACTTTCACGCTCAGAAATATAAGAACAATCCCCACTGCGAGCTTGTTGGTGTGTGCGATGCTAGCGCCGAGCAAGCGCAAAAGATTGCGACTTCGTTGGGTGTTACTGCCTACACAAATCCAAAAGATTTAATCGGAAAAGTAGATTTAGTCACGATTGCTACATCAACACGCTTTCACTATGAACTGGCGATGATGTTTGTCGAAGCGGGAATTCCGGTTAATGTTGAAAAACCAATGACAGCGACCTTGGAGCAAGCTGAAAAACTATTTGAAGCTAGCCAAAAGAAGAACTCATTCTTAACGGTTGGTCATATTGAACGTTTCAATCCGTCTATCGTAGATGTAGCCAATAAAATGGCAGGTGAATCCACTAGCTTTGAATTAACTCGCTGGGCGCCATTTAATTTACGCGGTTCCGATGTTTCCGTAGTATTTGATTTGATGATCCACGATATCGATCTGATGTTCTGGTTATGTCAAAATGGAAAAGTTACGAGTCATTCTGTTCGTGGTGACGTGATTGTTTCGCAGGAACCAGATTCAGTGAATGGTTATTTTGATCTAACATTAGATAACGGAAAATCGAAATCTGTCTACATTTCTGTGAATCGTGCTAGCGGTAAAAGCGTTCGCCAGTTAAAGGCCTACAGTAAAGCTAAAACAATTACGGCTAATACAGGAATTCATGAGCTTGAAATGTATGAATTCAATCCGGCAGCAGCTAAAGTTGAAGACAAAATCAAAACAACTAATTGGACTGTCGCAAAAGTCGATGCACTTCAGGAAGAAACGAATCATTTTGTGGATTGTATTTTGAATAGCAAGAAACCTTTTATCACTGCGGAAGATGGATTGCGGGCCATGGTATGGGCCGACAAAATCGATAAACACATTCGCACATGAAAAAACCTTCAGTATTGATCATATCAGCGGAGGCGTCTTCGGTTCTATATGCTCAGCGAATTCTTGAGCAATGGAAGAAGAACGGTACAGACGTTGACGCTTATGGCGTAGGTTCAAACGATATGGAAGCGATTGGCTTTCGTCGTTTTGGGCGTTCTGAAGATATGGCCGTGATGGGTGTCGTTGAAGTTGCCAAGCACTATTCTAAAATCAAAAAAGTTTTTTATGAAGTTTTAGCTGAAGTGGATCGTAATCCTCCCAAGGTAGCTGTTCTATTAGACTACCCAGGATTTAATCTACGTCTAGCCAAGGAACTAAAAAAGCGAAATATCCCCGTTGTGTATTATATTGCTCCACAAGTTTGGGCGTGGAAGCAAAAGCGTGTTCATCAAATCAGAGACTATTGCGATAAAGTGTTGCTATTGTTTCCATTTGAAGTTGAGTTTTTTAAAACTCACAAAGTACCGTATGAATTTGTGGGTCATCCGTTGATCGATGAATTAAAGCCGGAATGGTTAGATGAAAAATGGATTATGACGGAGCGTCGTCGCTGCGGAATTCAGGATAACGAAATCGTATTGGGATTAATGCCGGGGTCTCGTCATGGGGAATTGCAGCAATTGTTCTTGATGCAGTTAGAAGTAGCTCGTCGCCTGTCTCATAAAGTATCTAATTTAAAAATTGTAATTTTGTGCGCACCTAGTTTTGAGAAACAAGATTTGATGCCGTACTTAGATAATTTCAAAGTGAATTTCATTATGCTAAAAACAGATCCGTTCAAAATGATCGCTTTGACTGATATCATTCTGGCCGCGTCGGGAACGGCGACATTGATGGTCGGTTTATTAGAAAAGCCAATGGTTATCATGTACCGAATGAAATGGCTAACGGCCGTGCTGGCAAAAATTTTAGTTAAAGGTATCAAGTATTTTGGAATTACCAATATGATCATGAACGCAGAAATTAGTCCTGAGCGCTTTCAGGAAAAAGCCACTCCAGACGAACTAGAACGATTAGTATTTGAATTGATTTCAAAACCTGACGTGTATGCCGAACAGAAAATGAGACTGAAGGAAGTTAAAACGCAGTTGGGCCAAGGGCAAGTGACTGAAAAAGTAGTTCGTATTTTAAACTCATACCTTGAGGCGAAATGAAGCTAACGTCGTCAGCACTTTTTCCTGATCTTGAAGCGGATAGGAAGTATTTTTTTCCAGTGCTGTGGCTTTTGAGTTTGCTGTCATATGTGTATCTAGGGTTAGTATTGTTTAATACTTGGCTATTCAAAAAAGGTTTTAAGAAAGTCACGACGTTGTCGATGCCTGTAATTAGTGTCGGTAATTTGACCGTTGGTGGCACAGGTAAGACTCCAATTTTAATTTATCTTGCTAATTTGCTTCAATCCCAAGGCACGCGCGTGGGCATTGTAAGTCGCAATTATAAAGCAGCGTCTGCACAAATTGTGAAAGTTGAACCTGGGAAAAGTGACGACGTCGCAGATGGAAAACGGTTTGGGGACGAACCATTATTGATCTTTCAAAAGACGGGTGTACCCGTATACGTAGGTCCGAAGAAAGTGGAAACGGCAAAAGCGATTGTTCGTACTGAAAAAATTGATGCCGTATTTATAGATGATGGATTTCAACACCTGCGCTTAAAGAAAAATTGTAATATTCTTCTGTGTGATGTGACCCAAATGGATGAAGAGAATCATTTGATACCACGGGGACGTTATCGTGAACCTCTAAGTGGTTACCAAAAAGCGAATATTATTTTTTGGACTAAAACTAATTTCATTCCGTCGGAACGGCTAGCGGAAATAAAAAAAATGATTTCGTTCTCGGGTTTGCAGGTGGATTGGACGTTTGAATTGACTCAGATTGAGTTTCCCAATTTTCCTCAGTTGAACTTTGCGGGCCCAAAAAGAATGCAAATCGGCGGGAAGAATGATTTCACCACTGTTCGTCGGTTTGTTTTAGTTTCGGCTATTGCGCGTCCGGAATATTTTAAAAAGATCGTACAAGATTTAAACCCAAAATACGAAGTTTTTGAAAAAAAATTCAGAGATCATCATCAGTACACTGAGGCCGACGTTAAGCTGATCCTTAATAAGCCTGTAAATTTTCATCATTTTCTGACCACAGAAAAGGATTACACCAAATTGAAAGATATATGGCCAAGCGATGTCCCATTGGGTATTGTAAAATGGGAACCGCGTCCGAATGTGGCAAACCAAACACTTTATGAAACGATTACTTCATTTCTACACTAGTTTAATATCCTTCGTTTGCTACCTGATCGGCTGGCGCGGAAGTCGTTGGTTATTTGGATTGCTTGGAATTTTGTGGTTCGATATTTTGCGTCTTCGCCGCAAAGATGTGCTTCATCATATGGGTATTGTTTTTCCAAATATGAGCGAAGCGGAAAAAATCAAGATGGCTCGTCGAAGTATGCGACTGCTAACGGGTAGTGTGGCTGATTTGTTTTACATGCCTTATATGAATAAAGCCTGGCGCGAAAAAAACATCGTTTTCGATGGCAAGCATTACGTCGAAGAAGCTCGTCAGCAGGGCAAAGGTGTTTTCTTGTTGGGTATGCATATTGGTAGTGGCGATTTAGCGGCCAACATGATCAGTGCGGAGTTAGGTAACCTGCATTTAATCACTAAGCTTTTTAAAAATAAAAATCTGAATGATGTGTGGTTTGCCTTGCGTGGTTTTTATGGTGTTAATCATATTGAGCCACATGGTGAAAAGACGCCGTTCCAAATTTTGAAGGCTCTAAAGTCGAATGGACTTGTTGTTTTTGTACTGGATCAATTTATGGGCAAGCCCTATGGTATTGAAACGACGTTCTTTGGCCGACGAACGGGCACGGCCCAAGGTCTAGCGCTCTTTCATTTGAAGACTAAAGCTCCCGTTGTTCCTGTTTATTGTTACGAAGCAGACGATGGGCGCGTGCACGTAGTGTTCGAGCCCGCGCTTTCCTTGTCTGATAAGGTGTCTGATGAGAAAGAGGTATCGATTGTTCGACTGACTCAGCACTTTTGCAATGTCACCGAGGATATTATCCGTAAGCACCCAGAACATTGGATGTGGCTCCACAGACGATGGAAAAAATTTGAGTGATTAGTCGCTTAAGATACGATCTAATAAAACCAGTGATTCGTTTGTTATTAATATACATAGCTCTATTTTGTTCTGTTTCTTTCTTGGGAAGTTGCACATCTTCATTTTTAAAGATGGACAAGAAAGAAGAAGACTTCAAAAAAAATGCAGAGTTTGAAGAAAAAGTCGTCATCAAAGAATTACCAGATTCCGCGCCGGATGTAGTGGATATTCCGACAGGGCCGCTGAATCCAACCCCACCTAAAGAGGCTACTAAAGTCGAGACAAAAGAAACGTCTAAAGCTAAAGCAAAAAAAACTAAGAAAGGTAAAACTAGCAAGGTGGAAAAGAAACCTGAGGATACGTCTGCTGCTGCTGGTACTGCCGTCGATTCCGAGCAAGCCGAAATCGAAGATAAAGACGGGATGAGTGGGCGGCGCCCAAATGTTGATCCGTTTCGAGTAGGCGAAGAAGTAATTCATGAGCTACATTATTTTAAAGTCGCAGCTGGTGAGTTGCGATTAAAAGTAGGGCCGTTCGTAGAAGTGAACGGAAGAAAATCGTACACGTTCACGACCGAATTAGAATCATCGAGCATGTTCTCGTCATTCTATAGCGTGAAAGACTCAGCAACGACATATGTTGATTACTTGCTATTCGTTCCCCATGTTTTTACATTAACGGTGAAAGAATCAGGGCAAATCAAAGACGCCAAAGGCTTGTTCGATATTAAAAATAACAAAGCCACCTACTGGGAAAAGAAATTCACTAAAAAGAATGGCCAAGAAGAACAAAAGAAAGAATGGGATATTTCTCCATTTTCACAAAACGTATACAGTGCCGCTTACTATATGCGTTTATTCAAATGGGAAGTGGGAAAAGAATACTCATTCCGCGTAGCTGACGCCGGCGAAAACATCGTGTTCAAGGGTAAAGCCATTCGCAAAGAAAAGATCGACACAGAAATCGGCGAAATGAACGCCATCGTCATCAAACCAGAAATCACGGTTAAAGGCATCTTTAAGCCCATCGGTGATATTTATTTCTGGTTAAGCGATGATGATAGAAAATACGTCCTAAGAATCGAATCCAGCATTAAGATTGGAACGATTGTTTCTGAAGTTATCAAGATTAATCCCGGAAAATAGAGATCGTCTCTCGTTTATAGTTCTGGGAAAAACCCCTGCTTTTTTCAAGTAGCAGGTCTTACTTTTAATGGCTTCATTTCGGATGAGACGGGGATCCTTCATTTGGAAAAGGACTTTGTTATTTTAGAGGGCGGCCTCCTTGCCTCGCGCCCGGTTGGCTACGCCAACAATACCGCATCCATGCGGCGTGCAGGCATCACTGGCTGCAAAAGATAAAGTTGAAGAAAGCGAAACTAAAATAATAAAAATAATTCTCATAAGTCGCAGTATCAGCACCAGATGTAGTTTCAGGATCAGTTTAGGAAACAGCCATCGCGCCGAAAAAAAGATCCCCGATCCCAAAAGAATCGGGGGTTTTATGAAATTTAGAATAAATAGCGTCGGAACGAGACCGATGAAATCAAGCCGAGACCTAGCATTGTCGTCAACATGCTCGATCCCCCGTAGGACAGCAGTGGTAAGGGAACCCCCACGATGGGTAGTAATCCGATAACCATGCCTATGTTTACGAACATATGCCAGAAGATGTAACTGAGGACTCCGACGGCGATGAGAGCGCCAAATTTATCCCGGGCTTGATACGCAATCCTTATCACCAAGAAAAATAGAATACAGAATAGCCCGACCGTGGTTAAGCTGCCGACGAATCCGTGCTCTTCGCTAAGAACCGAATAGATAAAGTCTGTGTGGCGTTCTGGCAAAAACTCTAATTGGGATTGAGTTCCTTTACGGAAACCTTTACCGAAGAACTGGCCAGAACCTACCGCGTAGCGGGATTGTAATGCATTGTAACCTGTTTTTCGTGGATCGTTCTCTGGAGATAAGAAATTTAATACGCGGTTTTTTTGGTAATCATGAAGCACATATTCCCAAGCAACCGGTAGCGAAATCGAAATTAAAACAATCGCGCTTACGATGATGTGCTTTCTCACCTTTGTAAACAAGATCATGGAACCACTGATAGCAACTAACATCATCGCAGTTCCTAAATCGGGCTGTTTCATGACCAGTGCGAACGGAATCAAGACCAGCACGAGCGGGGCTAGAAGTTCACGAAAACCCATCCCGCTTCCCAATGAGTTTCTTTGTGACAACACTTTGGCCAACAACATGATAAGCGCAAGTTTCATCGTCTCTGATGGTTGGTAACGGAAGAAACCGAAATCGATCCACCGCTGGGCGCCGAGAGCGATCTTACCAAAGAAATCCACGTACAAGATAGCGAGTAGATTCACAAAATAAACCAAGTAACAAATACGCGAAACAATCGCGTAATCTAGCAGAGTGGTAATAAAGAAAATGCTCCAGCCCGAAATCAACCAAACGATTTGATTGATAAATAAAGACTCAACTTCTTTTGAATTTGGTCCATGAGTCGCGCTGTAAAGATTGATAAGGCCGATCACATTCAGGGCCAAGATAACTAGGATGATATTCCAATCTAAACGGCGGACGAGTGTTTTTTCTTCTAACGAGATTGATAAATCCAAATTACTCTCCTTCCTGTAATACGTTTCCAGACTCTGTAGGAGCTTTGGCTTTTTTAACTTTCATATTTTTTAAGCCTTCTTCTATGACTTCAGGATGATATTTTTGGAAGTAAGCTTGAATAACGTTGCGAACAATCGGAGCCGCACCCGTATTACCGTGGCACGAGTGTTCCGCTAAAACGCCGACCGTGATTTCGGGATTAACTGCCGGAGCAAAAGCTACGTACCAGCCATGATGTCGCATGTGAATTGGTTTTGAAGCACAATTCGAGTAAATCTGATCCGCCGAGAAGTTCATAACTTGCGATGTACCTGTCTTCCCCGCCATTTCGACACCTGGAATTTTCCAGAAGCGAGCCGTGCCGCGTTCACCATTTGCTACTCGGCGCATACCTTCGCGAACGATCGCAAATGTCTTTTCAGAAATTTTCACACCGTTAGGCTGAACCTGCGAAACATCACGCAATACCTGCGGGAAGTTCTCTTTTAATACTTTGCCTTCTTGATCCAATATCTTTTGAATCACGTAAGGCTTAACGACCTTGCCGCCAAGACCTACTGTATTGTAGGCAACCACCATCTGCATCAGTGTCGTATTTACGAAGCCCTGACCGATTGCTGTGCTTAAGTTTTCACCCTCTTGCCATTCTTCACCACGATTTTGTTTTTTCCATGCGGAGTTTGGCATGATGCCCGGGACTTCACGAGCTAACTCGATTCCTGTTTTCTGACCGATGCCAAGCAGGGAAATGTAGTCATACATTTTTTCGATCCCAAGTTTGATACCCATTTGATAGAAGAACACGTTCGAGCTGCGTTCAATCGCATCGTACACATTCACGTAACCTTGGCCACCTTTTTGGTGATCATGGTACGGGCGTCGACCGAAGTAAAAAACACCCGGAGCATAGATTAATTGCGTGTCCGTGATTTTCTTTTCTTCTAAAGCTGCAAGTGCCACAAGGGGTTTAAATGTCGACCCCGGAGAATGGTGATCTTGAATAACTTTATTTCTTAATGGTTTAAACGGATCGTTGATTAATGTGCTCCACGTTTGTGACGAGATCGCGGTTGCGAACTCATTTGGGTCAAACGAAGGCTCAGAAAGCCAAGCTAAGATCTGTCCATCTGATTTCATAGCAACGACCGCACCGATGCGTTTTAAATCTGTAAATGATTTATGTGCAGCTTCTTGGATATCACGATCAATCGTTAGAACGGCATTGTTACCATGGGCCGCTTCTTGATCTGTGATTTTATCACCGATGATGTTTGGATTTCTAAGGCTTGTTTCGCGGCCATGGGCATCGACCTGAATAAAGCTGACACCATCTTGACCGCGCACTTCGCGTTCTAAGTTTTCTTCAAGACCGCTCTTACCAATGATGTCACCTTGTTCAAATTTTAGTACGCCTTTGTAAAGTTCATTCAGTAAAGGTAATTGTTTTTTCGAAATCTCACTCACGTATCCAAACAGCTGAGCGCCGTTTTGTTTCAGTGGATAGTGACGAATGATCGTTTCCCGAATTTCCAATCCCGGAGTATCTAGATTGATACGTTTTAATCGGAATACTTCTTCACGACTTAAGTTTTCTTTTAAACGAATCGTTGCAAAAGGGCCATTCACGCGGCGACTTCGTTGTACGCGGGTCACGATTTTGTCTGGTTCCATCGATAAGATAGGCGCTAGGCGTGCCGCCATTTCTTCTAAGTTAACAATGTACTGTGGTGTTAGGATGGCTTCAAAGCCAGGTAAGTTTTGTACTAACGATTTTCCATGACGATCCAGCAGCAAACCGCGAGGAGCCGGAATCTTGACCTGTTTGATCCTGTTCTTTTCCGAGAAGTCTCTCAGTTCAGAACCAGAAATGATCTGCAAGTACCAAAGTCGCAACGAAAAAATACAGAACGTTGTGATGACTAAGGCATAAATATATTTATAACGACCCCAATACTCTTTCGATTCGTCGGGATTACTGACATAATCAGCCATTTAATTCTCCGTGAACTTCTGATGGCATCTCTGGCTTAAATAAAATATCTAAACGCTTGATAACAGGATACGCGTAGTATGCTAAAAGTGTTGTCGCAAGAATTTGGAACAATCGATCCCAAATCAGCAATGGGGATACGCGCGTTTCAAATAAGTACGAGTTAATAATGTAAACAACATTGAATAATGTAATCGATACGCCGGTGATCAAAGTAAAGTAGGCAGCTCCTGGCCAGTAGACGCGGTTTTTAACGATGTACAACAGAATGTAGTTAAACAAACAGGTCAACATTAAGATACCTAAAGATGAATACGTAAACAGTGAATAAATAAAAATCGAAGTGTAACAGTATATAACTGATTTCCAATCTTCTTTGTCCAAACCAAAATAGACGAACAAAATAAAACAGAAAAATGGGGAAGCCCACGTACCAAAGAGCTGATACCAAACCACAGTTTGAAGGGTACATAGAACGTAGGTTAGAAAAAAGAATATGAAGCCGTGTACGACCCGCAAGCGAGAAAATTTCAATTTTTAGTCTCCGTTGGAGGAATCAATTCAGACATGTCTTGGTTCTTGGCGTTCAAAACTACAAATACTTCTTCTACCTTGGCAGAATCCACCAGAGGTTTTAAATCAACTTTCAAAGATACGCTGATTTGTTTTTTTTCTGCAGATTCAACGATCGCGATAGGGAAGCCTTTTGGGAAAATATTATCAAGTCCGCCCGTGACAACTAAGTCACCCGGGCGAACATCTTCGGTACGTTCTACATATTTTAGAACCGCGCCGGTTTTACCTTTACCCTCAACAATACCGTGCGCACGGCTTCGCTGGATCACACCATCAATAACGGCATAACGATCTGTCATGAGTAAAATGTGAGATGTTTTTTGTAGAGGTTTAAATACATATCCAAGGGCACCCTGAAGAGTCATAACTGCTTGGCCTTCTTTTAAGCCATCTTCTGTGCCTTTGTTGATCGTAATCGTGCTATGATCTGGAATCAAATCACGGGCAATTACCTGAGCCGCAATCAAATCCATTTTTGTGGATTCTCGGAAAGTTAAAAGCTGTTTCAGGCGTTCGTTTTCTTGATTGATCTCCTCAAACTTTAGAAGGCGAGTTGCTAGTTCTTGGTTTTGATGTTTCAAGTTTTCATTTTGTTTTTTTATATGAATCAAGTTCAAATACTGGCCAGTAGTCGTTTTCACGCCCGCACTGTAGTTGTAGAAAAAATCTTGAAAGTGTCCAGCTAACCAAGAAAAAGGTTGTTTGAACCATTCCGAATCGTTTTGCTTTTCTTCCATGTTGATGGTGATCAAAGGCATGACCAGAACAAAGACAAAGAATATCAGTTTTTTTATATTAATATTTAAAAAATTCAAAAATGAGCTCCTAAAAGTGCGTACAAATAAGTCTAAATGAACACCCAGGGCCTAGCAACACATAATAAGCCGTCAATGGCACACCACTTCTTAGGGGGATTGGCGGAAGTTTTGACTTGAAAAGCGCTAGAAAAAAAGGTGTTATTTAATCTTCGATTTGAACTCGATCAACAAAGAGAGAAAATATGGATACAAGAAAAGGCCGCGAAAATCGTGACAAACAAGAATCTGAAACTTTGAAGGATGTGATGCCACAAGGTGGTTCGACCTTTGATCAGCTGAAAGGCTTGATACAGTCTAGGGATCGTTCTAAGAAAATTATCGGAACACTGTTGTTTGGATTGCCAATTATAATCGTTTTCATTTTTTTCGGGCTACCGAATGACTCCGGCGGTATGGGCGGGGGCGCTTCAAATGCGGCTCGCGTGAACCGTACGTTCATCTCGTTAGCGGACTTTGCCCAGGAAGAACAACGTATTCAAAAAATGCAAGAATACTATGCACAAATGTTTGGTCAGCCGATCACTTTCGACCCGGAGCGCCAAAAAGCTATGCGCCGCCAGGCTGTAGAGTCTTTGGTTCAGCTCGAGCTATTGTCCCAGGCGACAGAAAAGGAAAACATCTTGGTATCTGATAAAGAGATCCTAAGCTTTATCCAAGATATGAATGAGTTTAAAAAAGATGGTCAGTTCCAGCCTTCATACTATTTCCAGTTACTAGAAGCGAATCGTCTATCGCCAGCTACATTTGAAAGCAAAATCAAAAAACAAGTTCAAACCCAACGTACCCGTCAATTGTTCGAAGCGGTGTCTCGTCCCTCACAAATGGAAGTAGATAAGTTAAACGAACTTAGCCGTCAGCAGTGGAACATCCAGTTTGTTCGTTTGGATCGCGAGGCTCAAGGCAAAAAAGTATCGGTATCGGATGCAGAAGTGACTGATCATTTAGCAAAAGACGAATTCAAAAAACGTGTTAATAGCTATTTTGAAGCGAATCGTTCCCAGTACGACACACCGGAAAAAGTGTCGGCTCAGGTGATCGTAGCTAACTTCACTCCAGGTAATGCGGAATCTGAAAAGAAAGCGATGGATAAAATTAATGACCTTCAAAAGAAATCAGAAACTGAAGATTTTGGTCAGTTAGCTCAAAAGTTTTCTGATGATGTGGGTACAAAAAATAAAAAAGGTGACTTAGGCTACTTCGCTCGTGGTGAAAAAGAAATGTCACTTGAACAGGCCGCGTTTTCTTTAGAAGTAGGCAAAGTATCGGCGCCAGTTAAGGGCTTCACGTCATTCCAATTAGTAAAATTAACAGACAGAAAACCAGTAGTGAAAGCAGAGCTAGCATCGGTGGAAAGAAAAATTGCAGCGGAATTAATTGGTAAAGATAAATTTGAAGGACTACAAGCTCAGTTGGCTGACGCTTTAAAAGCGGGTCAATTGGATGCGGTTAATGCGGCTTTAAAAACGATGGGTTTAACTTGGGAAGAGACTGGTTTCTTTGGTTTAGATTCAGCTCAGATTCCTAAATTGTCGGAAAAAGAATTGAAAATGGCGGCATTAGAATTGTCTCCGAAAAATACGTTATCTAAACAATTAGTGACAGTTAGAAACGTTCACTACGCTCTACACTTAAAAGAAACGAAAACTGTAGAAGCAGATAAAAAACGTGACGAAACTAAAATGATGACTCAGCAAGCGTCTAACCAAATGCAAGACGACTGGATCCAGCAATTCAGACGTTCAAGTACGGTTCAAATTAATCAAGCTGTTTTAGAGTAATTTCCAATGGCAAACACCACACCGACCTTCCTAAGGCGTTTTGAGGTGTTTGCCCCAATCTTGGCGGGTACGACCACGCCCATCCTTGAATCCACATTTATCACCTTGGGCTTTAACGGACCCGTCGATGTTGAATCGGGCATGGTACTTAACTTAGTCGAAGTCGATGCGTGGATTGCAAAGTTTAAATCTAGCTCAGGTAAGAAATCATACGGCAGTCGTTGGGGATTCTGTCAGTATGTTAAAGAAACGTTTGCTCGGTTGATTGATCGTAGCGAGTTCTGCGATATCCGTATTGATTTTCATGATTGGGGTGTGCAGTTTGCGGGTACCGAAACATTTTTGAAATGGACCCGTCAATCTGTTCTGAAATCAAAACAGCTTACGTGGCGCTCGCCGGTAGTATTAACGTTGAAGGTTCAAAATCAAAAAAATCCGCCGATCAGTAAAACTATCGATAGCAAAGTCAGGGAATCACTAGATACAATTCGATTAGATAAATTAAAATGGGCGTTTGCTGGTTTAGCATTTTCTAGCTTCGAGTACGTAGACCCAAAACTCGGTTGCTCAGTCCGCGTCTAAAAAGCTATTTTATTTCAAAATAAATTTATTAGAAAATGCTTCTGGAAGTAAATCTTTGAATAGAATTTTTCTGAATTCTTTGCGGTTGTTTCCGAAAAACACTATCGTGTTGGGAACACAGAATTCAGCCATAACTTGACGACATAGGCCGCACGGTGGCCATTGGTCTTTCTCGGACGATACGACGACAACCGCCTGTAGAGGCAGTTTCATGTTGTCGGCAATACCTTTAAAGATAGCAACGCGTTCTGCGCACACAGTGCCGCCATAGGACGAGTTTTCAACATTGCAACCCGTGTACTGTTTTCCATTAGCATCGATTATGGACGAACCAATGTGAAAACCAGAGTAGGGTGCATAAGCATTTTTTTGCACGGCATACGCGTTTTCTATCATTGATTTTAGAGTTTGATTCTTTACCTGCGATAACTTGAAATTTTTTACACTGATCATGTTTTTCCATCCAAAAAAGGAATTGCAATATTCAGGGAATTGAAAACTTTGGCAAGAGATAAAAGCGGTAAACCTTGAATCGCTGTAAAATCGTCGTTCTTTATAGACTCCATTAATTGGATGCCATGCTTTTCAATTTTATAAGAGCCAGCGCAATCTAATGGCTGATCTAAATTTACGTAGGCTGTAACTTGAGCCACTGTTAACGATTTAAGGGTAATTTGGGTGATATTTAAAATTTCAATTGGTTTGAGTCCATCAAAAACGGTGCAGGCGGTCACAAGCTCGTGAGTTTTGCCTTGCATGCGCATAAGTTGATCAATCGCTTTTTGAACCGTAACCGGTTTTCCTAGAATGTCGCCTTCAAGCGCCACTAATTGATCACCCGAAATAGTGATGGTCTCAGGCGTAGCGATCGAGGAGCCTTTTGCATGACTGAGTTTTTGAGCGATTTTATGTGGGTGTTTTAAGTCCGCTATGATTTGATGTTTAACAGTGTCTTCATCAAACTCTGGTTTAATGCTTTCAAAGGGAATCCCAAGGGTTCCCAGTTGTTCACGGCGATATTTAGAAGTGCTAGCTAAAACGATTTTTTTCATCATTAGACTTTTATTTTCTTATTGGCTATAAAGCATCACATGATCACAGTCGACGCAATGAAAAAATCCTCAGACACTGACCATATTCCTTTGAAATGGGTCGGCATGGAAAAAATTGTAATGCCGGTTCGTCATTCAATCGCTGGTGAAACGACTAACCTAATTGCTGAATTTGATATTTTTGTAAACTTAGTGAACCCATCGAAAGGCATTCATATGTCGCGTTTGTACGAATTATTAATTCAGTACACTCAGCAAGAATCAATCAGTTTAGTGGGTATTCGTAAAATATTGAAAAACTTCGTGTCGTCCCAAAACGGGCTCAGCACAAGCGCTAAAATCTCGATGTCTTTGGTTGTACCGGTGTCTGTAAAAACACTAAAATCTGAAAAACAGTATTTCAAGTCCGTTCCTTTGCAGTTTTCTTTTGTTCTAAAGCCTGAAGGTGTGAATACAGAAATGAAATTTAAACTGGATTATTCTAGCACGTGTCCACAATCCGCAGCGCTGGCGCATCAGCTGACAATTGCGGAGCTAGAAAAGCAAAGTATGCTGAGTGCGGCCGAATTAACGGCATGGTATACCCAGCGTGGGTTTGTCGCGACTCCGCATGCGCAGCGAAGTGAGCTTGCATTGTCCCTTATGGTGAAAGACGAATTTGAATTGAAAGATTTCACAGCATTGTATTTAGGTATTGAGCAGGCCCTAGGGACGCCTACGCAAGGAATCGTAAAGCGCGCCGATGAACAAGAGTTTGCGCGTCTGAACGCTGCTAATCTGATGTTTTGCGAGGATGCGGCCCGAAAGATATTGGTGTTTCTTAAGCAAACCCCTGATCTGCGCTCTGGGCAGGGGAAAGTGAGTCATTTAGAATCCTTGCATTCGCACAACGCGACGGCATTTTTTGAGTTTTGAGCCATATTGACATGCATCACAGGTGAATTCTAATTGAAAATGATTATCATTACTAGTATCCCTGGTTCAAGGGAGACTTTTGATAATGTTCGAACACACTAGCCGCCACAATAATAACGATGAAACTGTACTGCCAATTCCTTCAAATAATGAAACGAGTTATTTTGACGAGAGTTGGACAGAAGATGATCTCAAACAAATCATTCGCAAGATGAATTTGAAAGTAACGCCTCAACGTATTTTGATTTTGCAAACATTGCACGAAGGCCGAGTTCACATCACGGCGCAAGAGCTTTATGAAAAAGTGCAGAAAATCAATTCTGATGTTGGTTTCGCAACGGTATACCGATTCCTTAAAGGTATGGCGGAATCACGTGTTGTGACAGAGTTGCGTATGGGCTCTATGCCAACTCGCTATGAATTAACACCAAAGAAACATCATGATCATATGACCTGCACAGCGTGCGGAAAAATCGTTGAATTTCAAAATAAAAACATAGAAGATCATCAAGAAAAAGTAGCGAAGCAATACGGCTTCAAGCTGACTCATCACGTTCTTGAACTCTATGGAATTTGCACTTCATGCCAGATGAAAAAATAAATGACTTTATAACCATAAAAAACGCGCGGGAACACAATCTTAAGGAAATCGATATCCAAATCCCACGCAATAAAATTACGGTTCTGACCGGCCTCAGTGGTTCGGGTAAGTCATCGTTAGCATTTGATACGATTTATGCTGAAGGACAAAGACGTTACATCGACAGTTTGTCATCCTATGCAAAAAACTTTTTAGACCAATTGAAAAAACCAGATCTAGATTCTATTACGGGCTTATCGCCGGCTTTGGCTATTGACCAAAAATCTGCGGGTACAAATCCTCGTTCGACTGTGGGTACTATTACTGAAATCTATGACTACCTTCGTTTGCTATTTGCGAAAGTGGGGGTACCAGAATGTCCTGAACATCATATTCCGGTCGCATCACAATCGCCGCAAGATATGCTGGAAGGTGTTTTGCGTTTAGGTGAAGGTTCAAAAGTTTTTATTTTAGCACCTATGGCGCAAAATAAAAAAGGTGAGTTCCTAGCGGAATTTCAAAAGTGGTTTAAAAAAGGCTTTATCAAAGCCAAAGTCGATGGTGAATTCATCGATTTAGATAAAGCCAAAAAATTAACTAAAACTAAAGCACACAACATCGATCTGGTAGTAGATCAAGTGATTGTAAAAGAAAGCGTAAAAACTCGTATTGCTGAAAGTTTGAATACGGCGATTCAAATGGCCGATGGCCAAGTCGTTATCGAAACAGTCCAAGGCAAACGTACGTTATTTTCTTTGAAGTCATCATGTCCTGTGTGCGGTTTTGCTTTTCCTGAACTTGAACCAAGATTGTTCAGTTTTAATAATCCTCGAGGGTACTGCGAAACATGTAAAGGCCTAGGTACATTAGACTTCGTTGAAGAAGAAGTGTATTCCGATGGCGATGAAGGTTCTCGTAAATTAGAAAAAGTTAAATATGTTCTGAAGAACCAGGCGCAATCTGAAGATGATGAGGAAAACTCGTTCGAGCCGGATATTCAGGATTGTCCGGATTGTCACGGCGGACGTTTGAAACCAGAAAGTTTGAACGTTAAAATTACTGATAAAAATATAGTTGAACTAGCGAGTCTAAATTTAACAGAGTTAAAATCTTGGCTAGAGAATTATTCTCAAGGTAAAAAGCTTAAAGAGCGTGAAAAATATCTAGCGGATAAAATCATCGCGCAAATTCAATCCCGCATTCAGTACTTACTTCAAGTGGGCACTGGGTACTTAAGCTTGAACCGCACCGCACGAACTCTATCCGGGGGGGAATCACAGCGTATTCGTTTAGCCACGCAAGTGGGATCATCTTTGATAGGTATTCTATATGTAATGGACGAACCAAGTATCGGGTTGCATCCGCGTGATCATCATCGCTTGCTGAAGGTTATCAAAGAACTTCGCGATCGTGGTAATACGGTATTACTGGTCGAACATGATGAAGACACGATCCGCGCCGCTGATTTTGTTGTCGATTTAGGACCCGGTGCTGGTAAGCTTGGCGGGGAAATTATGGCCAAGGGTACGCCGGAAGAAATTGAAAAAAATAAAAATTCGATCACGGGCCAGTACTTAAGCGGTGTTAAACGTGTGCCGATGCCGACAAAACGTCGTCCTGGTAACGGTAAGTTTATCGAAATCAAAGGCGCACGTGGGAATAATTTGAAAAACGTAGATGCGAAGATTCCATTGGGATTATTCCTATGTGTAACGGGTGTTTCCGGCAGTGGTAAAAGTACGCTGATCATGGATACGTTATACAAACACTTAGCGGCTAAATTTTATAAAGCTCAAATGAAGCCATCGCCCTTTGATTCCATCACTGGCTTAGAACACATCGATAAAATTATCGAGATCGATCAAAAACCGATCGGTCGAACTCCGCGTTCGACACCAGCAACATATGTTGGCTTATTACCTTTGATTCGTGAACTATATGCTCAAATTCCAGAAGCCAAGCTGCGTGGTTACGGGCCGGGACGTTTTAGTTTTAACACTAAAGGTGGCCGATGTGAAGCCTGTCAAGGTCATGGGCAAGTTCGAATGGAAATGCACTTTTTAACGGATGTGTATGTGCCATGCGATGTCTGCCAATGCAAGCGCTACAATCGTGAAACGTTAGTAGTTAAATACAAAGATAAAAATATTTCTGATGTTTTAGATATGTCCGTAGCGGAAGCTTTAGAGTTTTTTAAAAATCATTCTGTGATCCATAGAAAACTTGAAACATTAAATCAAGTGGGGCTAAGCTACATGACTCTGGGACAAAGCTCGACGACATTGTCGGGTGGTGAAGCTCAGCGTGTGAAATTGTCAAAAGAGCTTTCAAAGCGTAGCACCGGGAAAACTCTGTATATCCTAGATGAACCCACTACAGGATTACATTTTGAAGATATCCGCAAGCTTGTTGAGCTACTACAAGAATTAACGGAACAAGGAAATACGGTTCTAGTGATCGAGCACAATTTGGAAGTTATTAAAACAGTCGACCATATCATCGATTTGGGGCCAGATGGCGGTAATGCCGGTGGTGAAATTGTGGTAACGGGGACTCCTGAATATATCGCTAAAAACTCACGAAGTGAAATCGCTAAATTTCTAAAACCGATTCTAGAAAATGAATCGGGCAAAGACTCAAAAGCTATCGAAACAAGGTTTGGTAAGTAGAGCTCAGTCTACTTTTTAGTAACTATCTTTTTATTCGGAATGACATACAAAAAGTCTGGTTGATAGGCTGAACAAAGGGTCGCGAGGCCTATAGTTTCTGATTTTTCAACCATTAACCTTGCGCGGTTTTCAGATTGCTTTGCGAACTCAAAAGCCTCATTTAATTTTTCTTGTAATTTTTCGATATCGGTTTGAGTTAGTCGGTAGATTCCTAGTCGAAGTATTTGAGAGTCTTTCTGAGAATAAATTAATTCGTTAAAAACCTGATTGCGAAATGCCTTGGATAGGGCGCCGTTTTTCCTCCATTTAGGCTCCCCCGACTGAGCCAGCGAGAAATCAAAGCTATTTCCCCATCGAATGAGTCCAATGTCATGGAGTGTTTTTAGATAAAACGAAAGCACAGAATTTGATAATTTATGTTTGTTGGCTATTTGTTCCGAGCTAAGGCCTTCCAGAGCGTGCTGAAAAAATGCAAGTAATCCTGGAATTTCAACAAACGCATCTTCTTGTTTGGCTGTGTATTCAAATTGTCGTTTAGTCACTAATTTAGATCTGGCCATGATATCGATGGGATCTAAACCCAATACAGAGAGCATTCTTGACCAGTCTTCTAGGAGGAGTCCTTTGGAATTTAACCAACGTTTGGTCGTTGGTTCGGAAACATTTAACATTTTCGAAAATTGTTTGATGGTAATTTTTCGAATCTTTAGTTCAGTTCTGATTGGCTCGACCATTTTAAGGTTTAAGTCTGACAATTGTATCTCCTAGTGATCTATATAGTATCATTTAATGATACTATATAGATCACGCGTTACACAACACTCATTGTGTTCTAAACACAGTTTCTGCAACAAAGGAGAATTATATGAAAAAAATTATTGGATTAGTTATTTTATTGCAAATGTTCAGCTCGAGTGGATTTGCACAGGGTTTGTCTAGCTATTGTCAGCCAATGTCCAAGGATCCAAAATGTTGGCAGGAACCAAAGTTCCCTGTTAAAAATCAAATGTTTTGCGGTGATTTAAAGGTCTGTAAGCGCTTGGTAAAAATTAGTTTTTTTAAAAATGGTCACTACTTTTGCGAAGCTGGAGGTATGGTGGAATGCACCAACCTAGTGAAGGCTTTTGGCGCTAAAATTACCGGTGCCCCCGTTTTGGTGTCCTATCAGCAGGTAGATACCTGTCACGTTTCTGGGGCGTGTGGACCCAAAGCATGTATACCGTCTCATAGAGTTGGGCTTGCGAGTCTATCTTCGGCGTGCAGATAGTTTATTTGAACTATTTCTGATGGCTAGAAATCCTAGTCATCAGTTCTTTGTAAATGACTTCTTTTAGAACGATCGGTTTTCGTTCTGGCACCGTCATCACAAAGGGTTCTAGTGAAATTTCAAAATCTAATTCCAAATTAACTGATTTAATCACGACGGCGATCGCATTGCTGGTTTGAGACCGCGTGATTGATATCCAAGCCATATGCGGGGGGAGTTGTCCATTTGGAGTCAGCATAGTTGAAACAGGATGATTGAAATAGGCCACTGTTTGTTTATCCCATTGGCCAATCCACTTTTGGAAATCATTCAGTATTCCGCCTTGCGTGTATTCATCAATCAATGTCAGTGCCGGGCGAGTTTCAAAGAAGGACTTAAAAAACTCGGGGTAAGGATATTTATTTTTGTAAACCAGGATCGGAGCCAGCGTAGTACTTATAGCATCCACGAGCGGTCGATTTTTTTGTATCTGCGATTTTAAATAGGTAATTTTAACTTCAACGTAGGGAATATGTACGCGGTAACCGACAACGACTTCATAGCCTTTCAATAAGGCCTCTACTTTGAATGCGACTTCGCTTTCACCAACGCCCATCGTATTCCAAATTTCGGTAATTTCTGAATCGGAAGTCTGCGAATTTGCTTGGACCCAGGGCCGCAGGTAATTTTCAAATACGCTTTGAACTTCTTTTGGAGGTCCTGGCAGAACGAAAATTTCTTTTCCTCGAGCGGTTAAGTGAAAACCGTGAGCCGTACCTTTTGAGTTTTCCATTACGCGTGCACCTTCGGGAAACATGGCTTGCTGTTTTTGAAAATCACGAACAATTACGCCTCGCTGACGAAGTAAGTTTTGCACGTGCAGCCAAACGGATTCATCTAACACCAAGTTTTTACCAGACCATTCGCTGACCATATCGCGAGTAAAATCATCGGTTGTTGGTCCCAGGCCACCATACACAAAAAACCAATCTGTTTCAGGGTCCGCGAAATCAAACGACTGCATAATTAGTTTGCGATCGTCGGGCACCACGATGTGCATTTGGTTCTTGATGCCCATCTCTTGTAAAAATTCCGCGATGGTGCGGGAGTTGGTGTTTTGGGTCTGCCCCGAGGTTAATTCCGTTCCAATGACGATATGACTGGCCCTGATCGTTTTCATGCCCTCAAGACTATCCCGATTTTAGGCTTTTCCGCAAGGCGTAAAAAATGGCTAGAGTAAGCGATTTACTTTCGCGCTAAGCCTTTGTATAGATGAGCCTTCTCAAAACTAAGGACTGACTATGACTCATTACAAAAGCTATGATTTGTACAACCCAACTGAAGAACACAAGATGCTGCGCGAAACGCTGGCTCAATTCACTCAGTCAGAAGTAGAGCCTCAAGCTCACGAATTTGATCGCAAAGAAAACTTCAACTTAGAGCTTTTTAGAAAAACGGCGGAATTAGGCTTAATGGGAATTACCGTTCCAGAAGAATACGGCGGCGCCGGAATGGACGCGACTGCGGCTGTTATCGTGCACGAAGAGCTTTCGTCATCAGATCCTGGCTTTGCCTTGGCTTACCTAGCGCATTCCATGTTGTTAGTAAACAATCTGGCACAAAACGGTTCAGAAGAACAAAAAAAGAAATACCTTCCTAAGGTTTGCTCTGGCGAATGGATCGGTGCAATGGGTATGTCAGAACCGCACGTGGGAACAGACGTTTTAGGGATGACATCAACGGCAGAAAAGAAGGGTGATAAATACATCCTTAACGGTCGTAAAATGTGGATCACAAACGGTACTATTGATGAAAACAAAACGCCATGCGATTTAGTTCTTGTGTACGCGAAGACCGGCGAAAAAAATGGTCGTCCTTTGGTGTCTTCGTTCCTTGTTGAAAAAGGTATGAAAGGCTTCTACGTTGGTCAAAAAATCAAAGACAAATTAGGTATGCGCGCATCGAACACGGCAGAACTTGTGTTTGAAAATTGCGAAGTACCCGTAGCCAACCTGATTGGCCACGAAGGCGATTCGATGATTCACATGATGAAGAACCTTGAAATCGAACGACTAACATTGGCGGCAATGGCTTTGGGTATCGCTCGTCGTAGCATCCAAATTATGAACAAGTACGCAATTGAACGTGAAGCATTTGGTAAATCATTAAACTTCTTCGGGCAGATCCAAAAACATATTGGTGATTCCTACGCTGAATACAAAGCAGCTAAAGCGTACGTGTACGAAACGGCTCGTAACCTTGATATCAACAAAGAAGGCAATCGCTTAGATAGCGACGGTGTAAAACTTGTGGCTACTACGATGAGCAAAAACGTTGCGGACCGTGCGATTCAAGTATTGGGTGGTTACGGTTACGTCGGGGAATATGTTGTCGAGCGCTTATGGCGGGATGCTAAGTTGCTGGAAATTGGTGGCGGTACATTAGAAGCACACCAAAAAAATATCACTCGTGATTTAGTTAAAAACCCAAGCGTATTAAACGTATAATGTTTCCGCATTCTGAAGACATTGAAGTTTCACCTCACTTGAAGGTGAACTACAAATTAGTACTAGATCTGTTGTTGCCGCAAATCACTGTAGAGAGGCAGCAACGGTTCAACGAAGTTTTATCTCACCGCACGTTTGAAGTCGCGACGGTTTGTGAAAGCATTTACGATCGTGGCAATATCTCGGCGGTTATTCGCAGTGCAGAAGCTTTTGGTTTTGCTCCTTTTCACATTATTGAAACGGGTGAAAAATTTAAAAACTCGGCGCGCGTTACTCGTGGTGCTGAAAAGTGGGTTGAGGAACGCAAATGGAAATCTACGTCATCCGCCGTTGAATTTTTGAAATCAGAAAATAGAAAATTAATCGTGACGTCCCTTGATGCCAATGTCGCGATTGATGATATCGATTTTTCAAAACCCGTGGCTTTAGTAATGGGCAATGAAAAAGATGGTGTGTCAGAGGAAATGAAGGCGGCTGCAGATTATCGTATCAAAATTCCTATGTATGGCTTTGTACAGAGTTTCAATATTTCCGTAGCGGCGGCGATCAGTCTGCATCATATTTCCCAAAAGCGTAAGCAGCTAGGATTAAAATCAGAGTTAACGGACCAGCAACGCGAAATCTTGAAAGCACACTACGTGCTTAGAACCATAGATTCCGGCGCTGACCAGCTTCAAGAGTATTTCAATCGATTAGCATAAAGGTTAAGAGAGACAACAGTTATGGCAAAGAAAAAAGTATCAAGAGCGGAAGAACTAAAGAATTTCAAACTCGGTGAAACGCAAACCGATTATAGCTCTGACTATAATCCAAAATTACTAGAGGCATTTCAAAACAAGAACCCTGGTAAGATAGCTTGGACGTCGTTCATCTGTACAGAGTTTACTTCACTTTGCCCTAAGACAGGTCAGCCCGATTTCGCTAAGATCTTTATCAATTACATTGCGGACAAAGATATGGTTGAAAGCAAATCGTTAAAGCTATATTTGTTTAGCTTCCGTAACCATGGTGATTTTCATGAAGATTGTGTGCAAACGATTTGTGACGATATTTTTGATTTGATCAAACCACTTTACATTGAAGTCATCGGCGAGTTTACCCCACGTGGTGGTATCGCCATCTATCCCTATGCAAGCGCGGCTAATAAAAATGCGCGTTTTCAAAGATTGCGTGACGAGCGCTTGATGAACTATGCGCCCGGAAAGTATTCGATGGAGCTTTCTAAGTTATATTGAACACAGCCAATTCAGAGCCAACCGAATTTTTTCCATGGACTCTAGGGGTCGGTATTTAAGCGTGATATGACGTCATCCATAGGGCTTGCGGTTCCCTGCCAGAATGTTCTTCCATTCAGATAGCTTTTTCCAAAACTGTCCCAGTTTTTAAATCGTGATTTAATAGGTTGCTCTAGATTTTTAAGTAGTTTCCAGCTCTCGTCAGAGTCTAAGAGTTCGGCCAAAAAAGCCAGGCGAAGCAGATGGACATACCGGGCCCAGTCCCATCCGATAATGCCATCTTGAGCCCAGCGGAGAGACGCAGATGTAGCTTCGTTGACAAGAACGGTGTAATCGTCTTGATTCATCCCCTCTAAGCTGCGTGCGACTCGTGACTGCATAACGAACTCGCTCAAAGGCATTCGGCTTAGTTTATTTTTTTCCACGAGTTCATCGAATAGATTCTGTTGCTGACCTGCTAGCAATTGATCGAGTGTCATGTTTAGGTCGTGTCGACCGCTAATTCCCCACGCGTCAGTCAAAAGTATCTTAACATCATCTGAGTCCACATCGTCCATATTCATATCCATACTGCAAAAACCCTGTATCAAAACATCTTCTATCTCTTGGGTCGTTAAAAAAATCCAAAAATTTGTTCATTATTTCATCCTTTGCTTGTAAGTCTAAAGAGCGATTTGTTTGAGCTGTTTTGTTCCTAGATGTTCGCGCGAATATGTTAGTCATGGGTGTCTTCGAGAGTAAGTTTTAAAACAAAGATCAGATGCGGATGACAGTTATATTTTGAGAGTGGATTCTGGAATCGGCTCTGTTCTATAAAAAAGAGTTTAAATAGCTAAATTCGTGACGCTTTTTTGATTCCCAGCCGCAGGCTGAGGGGGCAGTTTTTTTGAGCTATGGCAAGATACATAGAATAGCAAGGTTGAAGTAATTAAAATGGAAATTAAAATCGTCTTGCGAAGCATTTATCAAATCCTTTTCTAAATGTCTTATTCTAAAATTGTATGAAACTAATAACGAGATTCAAGGCAGTCTAAACGAGTCTGAAGTTCCCATTCCCTTGGCCCAACAGAAACTCATCTAGATGCTCTCAGTGCACACATTCCTGCGTACACCTACTCATTATAGAAACGAGTATTCATTCGAGTCTAAACAATTTTTTTTATAAAGATAGATTTCATTTTTGGGTTTTGGTTAGGAAAGTCGAAATCTAGACTTTGGTAAGGCGTCTTCTTCAGTACAAACTTAAACTTCTTTTCGGGTAAGGCCTTGCGGACGTGTTGATATAAGCCCTCTGTATTCCATTTTTCGAAGTTTGTGGAAAATAATATTTGTCCGCCGGGATTCAAACACTGGAAACAATTCTGTAACAAAAGGTCGATATCCTTTTCGATTTGGAAAACGCCTTTATCGGATCTTCCAAATGTAGGTGGATCGCAAATAATTAGATCCCATTTTCTGTTTTTATTAATCGCACCTTTCATAAAGTGCATGGTATCCGCGCTCCAGAACTGATACTGAGGCACTGCGGGGAGATCATTTAACGCAAAATTTTCTTTCGACCATTCGATAAAACTTTTGCTTAAATCAACCGTTGTGACGTCCTTTGCCTCGCCAGCAGCGGCGCAGGCGCTAAAACCGCTGGTGTAGGAAAATAAATTTAAAACAGATTTTTCTTTAGCATTTACTAACACCCATTTTCTATTTTCCCGTTGATCTAAAAACAAACCCGGTGATTGACCTTGGTGGGATTTTAATTTGAATTTCAAACCGTTTTCTGTCGCCGTCCATTCGAGTGGCGCAAACTCTTCATTCCATTTCTTGTCGGCAAATTCGTAACGTAATAGTTCGTTTTTTTGTGGTGCTTTTCCACGGTCGTACATGGGTTTCAGGAATAACGATTTTTGAAAGTAGCTAGAAATCCAGGCGCCCACTGATTTGGCTTGTTCAATAGTTTCAATTTTTAATTTAGGGACGTCGGTTTTCTGTTTCATGGCTGCCGTTTCTGTTGTTCCAAAGTAGACGTAGAAGAATAAATTTTCACCGTATTGATCAAGTAGCACGTTGCTGACTTCAGTGTGTATCCAGCGGAAGCATTCTGAATTATCTATTGTGTAGAGTCGACTGCGTTTTTCAAACTCAGCAATCAGCGGGTAGTATGGATTAGCCATGTCTTCAAACGGAGACGCCGAAATAAAGGTCTCGCTACCAATTTTAAGTTCACTGGCGTGCAGACAAATTCGAAAATAGGGTGTTCCCGAATATAAAGAGTCGCCTAAGATCGGCATTCCTAAATCTAACGCGTGCAAACGGATTTGATGAGTTTTTCCTGTTTTAATTTGGGCTTGCCACAGATAGAGCGGGCCAGTTTCAGTGTTGATTGTTTTTAAAAAGGTAAAATGGCTAAACGCGTTTGGAGTTCTAGTACGATCACTGTGCCAGATTTTTTCGGATCCTTTTTGGTCGATAAATGATTTTACTTCAATCGAAGTTTCCGATGAGTTAATTTTACGATCTGTTACAAAAAGATATGTTTTTGTGCACGCATCGTTCTGCCATAACGAATTAATTTCCCCACCGAACGCTTTGAGCGGGAATAGAATTAAACCTGAAGTCGTCTGATCTAAACGTGATACGATCGCCAGTTCTAGGCCGGTTTTTTCCTCTAGGAACTCTTTGAAGCCGTTTTTGTAGTCATCGACCTTATGGGTCGTCATCCCATAGGGTTTTTCGGCTACGATAAATCGAGGAGTCTGCTTAGTTATTAACTGCATGCTGATAGGACGATTTGAGTATTTTTCCGCAAAAAGTCAATCGTTCGAACCCCACCATGGATTCTATTCTCGATCTATAGGTAAAAACGGGTTTTTTTTAAGGTTTACAGTCGAAATTTATGGAAGTATATTGGCCATTCATCAGCTCATGTGCGTCCGTAGCTCAGCTGGATAGAGTAATCGGCTTCGAACCGATTGGTCGGGAGTTCGAATCTCTCCGGGCGCACCAATTCTAAACTCCGAATAGATCAAACTGACTGCGTTGCCTCTTAGTCTTGCTTAGATTTTAAGGTAAATGAATTTTGGGCGATGTAGATTAGTGCGTGGGCGTTTGCGTAGAAGCCTACTATGGCTCCGGGGAGTGCTATTAGCATCGCTACGGCGGCGAAGAGTACGCATAGTAGGGCGTTGCCGGCATCGCCTTGTGCTAGAAAGTAAATTCCAAATGGGGTCACTAGCGATATAAACCCCGCCGCCATATGGACCATCATTGATACGAATGAACCAAATACTGGGCGCTGAGTGTAGATCCAGTCGAAATTTTTCTTTCTAAATGGGTAGGCAATGACCGAGTTGAGTAGTGTCGCGAATACTAGGCCAAATGTTAAACTCAATGTCGTTTTTTCCTGAAAGGTCGCCGATAAATAAACGATCCAGCAGGGGATGGTTGGGAATAAACCTGTGATCAGTAAAACTCGGCGTGCGTATAACTGTTTTGAATTGTTTGCATCCATATTCAAGTCCTTTCAGCTACTTAAAGCCATTTTTTGAACATGTTTAAAATTTACTTGAGTTTTTAAACATGTTCAAATATTATTATATATGTGGTATAAACATTACATGAACGAGACGAAAACTACGGTTTCTAAATCGCAGGTGACTTCGCGTCGCCTGTATGAAATTTCCATGGCCCACTTCCTTGAGAAAGGTTTTGACCAGACCACGATGCGTGATCTGGCCGCTGCCGCCGAATTGTCGCTTGGGGCGTTCTATTATCACTTTCCGAATAAAGAAGCTGTGATTCAGCGTTTTTATCAGCAGTCGTTCGATTCGTTTAAATATGCATGTGATAGTGTATTTGCCGAAACTGAAAACATAGAGAAAAGATTGTTAGGCGTTATTGAAGCGCGTTTGAAAACATTCGAAGGTTCCCGCGAAATTTTGATTGTGCTTTCACGAAGTGCCGTTGACCCGCGCTCGCCGTTGTCTCCGTTTGGTGGGGATCAAAAAGAAATTCGAGAAAAAACAGTTTCAATTATGCGCGAGATGATAGAAAGCAGTGATCTGAAATGTGAAAAAGGTTTGCGTACTTATTTGCCCGAATTATTTTGGATGTACATGATGGGTATGATTTTATTTTGGGTTTTTGATGAAAGTAATAATCAGAAAAAGACTCGCGATTTTATTCAGCAGTTAACTCCGCAGATAGTGCGATTAATTCGTTATACACGAATTCCATTAAGTGGGACGGTGTTAGGACCACTAAAAAAAACGTTAGAAATGTTGATAGGCCCGCGATAGCTCGAAACCGGACAGATAATTCTTCAAGTGTAGAATTTTGCCTCGTTATGTAGTTTTGTCCCCATGTGTGTTCTTAATGGCAACATTAATTTCATTTAAAGATTGGCAAGTAAATCGCAATGTCCGTTGTGTAACAAGGAGATCACATGATTGGAGCATTAATAATAGGTTTAATCGTAGGTGCAATTGCTAAATTTTTTATGCCGGGAAAAGATCCAGGCGGCTGGATTATTACAATGCTTTTGGGTATTGCGGGTGCCGCAATTGCTAGTTGGATTGGCGTAGGTGCCGGTTGGTACGGCGAAAATGAACCCGCAGGCTTAGTGGCTTCAGTAGCAGGTTCAATGCTATTGTTATATCTATACCGAGTATTTAATCGCCGTTCCGCTTTAACATAAATCTTTTGGGGGATCGCAAGGTCCCCTCGTCATTTTGTTTTAAAGAAATCCCAAATCACGTCTGTCGCAGAAATAGCATTCGAAGGCGTTTCACCGAAACCACGTGGTTTGCTGCCACCGGGCCATGAATGAGCACCCGTATCCGTTACACATAGTTGTACTGCCGCTTTATTTGTACATTCAGAATAGGTTTCGCAATAAGCACCCTTAACGGCGAGCGTTTTCTTTGGTGGGTTCACGCAACCATTCAGTTTTTTCCATTTCTCAACTGTCGCGGGTACAGACGTGAAGTTGGTAACTTTTGAAGGATCGCGAAATGTTTTTCCTGCGCCCCCTTTATAAATCACGTGATCATCATTTTGCGCATGTATATGTAATATGGAAACCGGCGACTTGGGTGCGCAGGCAACGGTATTATCTGTTCCAGCAACCGCAGCAACGGCTTTGAACATGTCAGGAAGTTCGCAGGCAAGGCGGTAGGCCATCATACCTCCGTTAGACATACCACTAGCAAAAATTCGTTTACGATTGATATTAGTTTGCTTTTGTACGCTCATCACGATCTCTTTGATAAAACCAACATCATCAATTTTTTCGTCGCGGGCGTCGCCACAGCATTTACCTGCGTTCCAGGTTGCTAGCTTTCCTGATTTAAATGTGCTGTAGCCGTTTGGGAAAATAACTATGTAGCCTTCTTGTTCTGATTTTGAGATTTGGTTGTAGTACTTATCGGTTGATTGAATTTCCATATCGCCGCCGCCGCCGTGAAGTGCAAATACTAGGGGCGTCGGTTGGCTTGGATTATATGATTTAGGTATATGAATTTTGTAATAACGCATTTTTCCTTGGTAATTCAGAAAAATTGTATAGTCGCCCGGTTGAGTAATTTTACTTTCATCGATGGGTTCAGCGACGGGAGCTGGTTTTTCTTTTTGGCGCTTAATCATGCGTTCCTTAATCGCGCAGGAACTCAGTATACATAGACAGAAAAGAAAAAAAGTAAGTTTTATTTTCATAGGGACCTCACGTTCATAGTTTTCCCTAAAAAAAACATCTTTGCGACTTAAATTTATTGGTTTTTCGTATGGTTTAGAGGTAAACACCAGTTTCCATGTCCCAAAATGTTCTACTAACTTCAGCTATTGATGAAAAAATTAACGCCCTGGAAAATCAGGTTCATCGGGCATTGCTTGGAGACGTATTTCAAATTCCTGTTATGCCAGAACGGGATATTGAAATATGGCAGAAGGGGCGCCACCCAGCAAAAAAGGGTTTAAGTTTTGTCGAAGGGCAGGCACGCTTGCTTCACGACATGGCCAATATTGAACTGCAAGCTATGGAACTGGCACTTAGAACACTATGCGAATATCCGGACGCGGCCACTACGTTTCGTGAACAGTTAGCGGCTTTGACGTTGTCCGAAGGGCAGCATTTAAAAATGTGTATTCAGGGGTTACGTGATTTAGGTTACGAATGGGGTCATTGGCCTATTCACATGGCGCTATGGAATGCTGTGAGTGAAACGGATAGTTTGATTGATCGTATTTTCATTGTTCACCGTTATCTTGAAGGCAGTGGATTAGATTCCGGTAAAAGTCTAATCGAACGTTTCAGTCAAATTCCGCCGAATAAAACAGCCGAGATCATGAAAGTAATTTCTGATGAAGAGCTGGGTCATGTTCAGTTCGGAAGTTTTTGGTATCGTGAATTCTGTAAGCAGCAAAAACTAGATGCAGATCATAAATTTAAAGATTTACTCACTGATTTGTTGCCCCGCTTGCCGCGTAGAATGGAACCGGTGAATATGGAGCTGAGACGTCGGGCGCATTTCAACGAAAATGAAATTAAAAACCTGATCGATTTAAGGGTGGCACTCTTGAAACTGGCCCCTTAGCCTGCG
>DDVI01000122.1 GCA_002345205.1 Bdellovibrionaceae bacterium UBA2316
AGATGAAATGGTTATAGAGCTTCGATCTTATTTAAAAAAGAATCAGAAAAATCCAGAGAAAATAAAGAATTTTTTCCAAGCGGAAAAAGTCAAGTACGCAGCTTAAACAGTCAATCTATGCTGCAGTCTTGGTAATAGATGATAAATTATAATCGAATGCTTGGAAGTAAGCTTTATGATCGCTGAAAGACACGCCCGTGTTGATCCAAAAATCATGTTTCATTGGGAAATACACACTCATTCGGGCCGCTGGGCTTGTCGATGATGTCGATGAGTCTTCATTGGTGTAGCCATCATCCATGTTGAAGTTCGCATCCAGGCGTTCAGTTAATATTTCAAACTGAACGAATGTGTTCCAGAAATGATTAAATGGATCTAAGTTATTAAACAGGAAATATCTATATGTGATACCGACGGCTTTAGTCGATGTTTTTTGTTTAATACGAGTCGATGTGAAAATAGATTTTTCGCCGCTTTGATTCTGCAGATGCAGAGTTAAACCAAAATTAAATAAATTTGGAAATTGGTACTGATAGGAAAACCGCGCGCCATGATCCATCGATGTTTTAAAGCGCGTAGCGCGTTCGTCTTGCATTGGAGTTGAGGCAGTCATTAAACTAACCCAGTGACGACGCGTAGATCGTGATTGGCTCAGGTATTTTGAATAGTCTTGGAAGACAGTTTCATCAATCGATGTTAACGTTATACCCGCAGCGGCCGCGTTTAGTAGATCGCGGATACCGTATTGGTACTTAAATGGACCAATGGGATCTTCGTCATCTAGATTTTTACCATCGAACGTGTCCATGTGAAATAATTCATGTGTCAGCAAGAACATACGTTTTGATTGAGTCAAATCTACGAATTTTTCCTGATCAATATAGATAAGCTTTTTTTCTTTTTGAGCAACGGCATCGACTACGCGTTCACCGATTTTATTCTGGTTAACCATCGTAGACTGAACCCATTCAAACTGTGTAGTTTGCGAAGCTCGAGTTAATTTCTGCAATTGAGTGAGCACAAACTTATCGCAGTACAGTTTTTGATCTTCTGTGAGCTTTTGAATGATTTCGCACAGATTGTGATCCGCATAGTTTTCCGGACATACGCAGTAACGTTTATGTGGGTCTTCTTGTTTTAATGTTTCAATGCGTTCGACAGCGCCGCGCACTTGTTTTAAACTAACAGCTAATTCCACATCACCCGTCTGTCCGCCGTTACCGATGAAAGTCGACGCCAACGTCATTTGGCTGACAACGATAGATGTTAATAAAATCCATTTCATTTTAAATCTCCAGTTGGGGTCAGGTTCACGGTCAATTGATATAAGTTTTCGCCATCAAGGGCGCGGGTTTCACAGAATGTTTTTAGTTGATCAGCAAAATTTCTGATCATGTCTTGTAATTCAAAATACGTGGCTTGATCTAGTGGAACGATAAACGTGTTCGCGATACGTTTATCTGTAGGAACTAAATCCAACCCCACAGCGGCAAGTTTTAAAGCTTTTTTGTGAAAACGTCGAACCAGTAAATGGGCTTCTTTTGGCTCTTTTACGGATAGTGGTTGATCTAGCACGATTTTGTTATCTAGAGTTTTTCGCAAGTAACCTTCGCGCAGCAAAAAGTGAATACTTTTACGAATGCTTTTTTCGTCAGCTAAGAAGGCTAACTTTTTGTAGATTAATTCTGGGTGCTCTTGAAGTTCTTTTATTTGAAATGCATCCTTAACATAAATATTTAAAAAGTTAGTAAGGATCGAATCAGAAACTTCATTACGTTTTTTGATTTCTTTTAGTAAGGTTTTTTCACCAGAGATTTTTTTCTGCAGATTTTTAGATTGCGGACTTTCTGATTCCACTAGATTTTTGAACGCTTGTTTTTCACTCGGGGATAATTTTAGCAATTGGGATAATTCATCGACGCGATCTAAACTGACTTTTCGTTTTCCTTGCAACATAAGGCTTACCAGAGTCGGCGACACCTTACGTAGTTTTAAACATTCATTTCGAATTGAAAAGTGCGGACGTTCCGCTTTCAAATTCTGGAGCCGTGTTTTGATAAACTCAGCTGATGTTTGTAATCGTTCTTTTTCGATATCCATATGTCTTTGGTGTATCGCAAAAGCATGTAGGTTTTCAATAGGGGGCGATCAATTTGAATTTACTTTGTAAACACTTCGCTGTAAAAAATCGCTGTTTTAAATGTAGCCAAAAGGCTACGGAGCAGGCATTTTTCGGCGTGAGAGCCAATATAACATCACCGCAGTCGATAAATGACCAACGGCTAGGCCCATTAATACATCCGAGTAGAAATGATCGCGAGTCATCACTCGTGTAAACGCCAGTATAAAAGCTACACTATATATACCGTATTTAAATCGTGGAAATAAGTAGGCAAAATAGGTGGCGACCGTAAACAGAACTTGCGAATGGCCCGATGGCATCGAATGAAAATCCCAATGAGTCGTAAACGGCTGAAATACATGCGGATCAAAATCAGGAGATATCTTTGGTCGCTGACGACCAACTAGAAACTTAAATATATGGACGCATAGCCCAGAGAACAATAAACTGTACATCAACCATAGCGCTTTTGTTGTGATCTGTTTTAGACGATCACGATTTTTAGGCTGGCTCCATTTAAGAAAGATCTGCAGACCAAACCATACAATAAACGCGGGAATAAAATAGTTTGTAAACAACCCCACGTGTGTGATTTCCCTAGCTAGCAACCACACCCAGTCGTCGTTTTTGAATAATAATGTCAGGTTTTGATCTATAAATAGGATAGATAGAATCGACAGGAAACCAACGACCGCAAGGAAGCGCAGGTTATACTTAATAAGTGCTGATTTATTCGCGTACATTTATGTATTTTTTTCCCATTCTGCGCGAAAGACAAGCCCTGATTCACTGTTTTTAGCTGGCCCCTGGCTTGCTCTAATCCCAGGCATCGAACTTATTTTTATTAACCTTTGGGGGTTACCATGAAGTTAAAACAGTTATTAGTCCTTTCGCTTGCAATGATTTTCTTTGCAGCCTGTGGATCAAAAAAAGAATCAGCAGCGGCTCAGCAAGCGCCAGCAGTACAAAAAGCAGAAACAGCGGCCCCGGCACCAGAAATGACGGCCGAAGAAGCTAAAGCCAAAGCGGCAGCTGAAAAAGCCGAAGCCGATAAAAAAGCTAAAGACGCTCGTGGTACTAAAAAACACGATGGTCATAAACACAAGCCAGGTGCGGCTCAAAAAGATCAAGGCTCCGCTTCTAGTAGCGCATCTGAAGACTTCTTGGGAACTCAAGATTTAGTAGTTACGGGTGGTAAATCTAAATCAGGAATGAAATATTCAGGTTCTGCTGGCGACGGCATAATGACTCAGTTATTAACTCAAGAAAAAATGAAGCTAGCGTCTGAGCAAAATAGAAATGCCGTTCTTGCAGCGAGCATTTGGGACATGGCTTATCTAATAGATAGCCAAGGTACATTAACTATTAGCGTAGATTTCACTAAAGGCGCTGGCTTAGCAAAAGTTCAAGTTAAGACCGGTTTCACGGCTCATCAAACTATGAACGTAGTCGCAACTGTGGGTTCAGGTTCAGAAGTGCAAATCATGGCTAAATGTTTAGACACTGTTAAATCAGCGGATCGTTGTTCAAACTTATTAGTAACGTTTGCTAAAGACGGCGCAAAAGCGACAGCTCTATTACGACAAACACTAGCTAACATTTATTTTGAATACGAAAAAATTGAACAGGCTAATGAATACGCAACATTGGTAGAATTCTTCAAGAACTCAAGCATCGATGTTGAAACGAGTAACAAAGTGGATTCGGCTTATTTGAATACATTTGAAGTAGTGAACGGTAAATCTGGTTTCAAAGTAGTTGTAACGGGTAAACGTAGCCAAGTTCTTGGTTTCAAAGCTGATTTGTTATTAAAGAAAGACTTTTCAGCCCCAATGATCGCCGTCGATAAAGAGACTAAATTCCGCGGGATCGATATGTGGATGGGCCAAATAGTGGGTAAAGATTTAGCGTTCATGAGTTCTATATCTGATGCTCAGCTGGTTCAAAACAGCTCTAAAGGACAAATCACTATTGATATGACGGTAAAATCGGTGTCAACGGGTTCATCTAATTCGTTAACTTTACGTTTCACACGTGTGCCGGTGTCAGCAAGTCTATAAAAGGGTGATCGGTTTTCCGATTCCCTAACCGATTCCTAAAAAATCGGTGACGTATTTGAAATTATTTTACGTTTTTCTTCAGAGCCTGAGCGAACCATGGTGCGCTTCAGGCTCTTTTTTTTTGGCATCTTCATTGCTCTAGTAACAATCCGGGGACGTTAGGGTTTAGAGTTTGGAAATTTTGACACCAAATTCAGCAAAGCCGCAAGGTATCAACTCTAAAGTAAATGTTAGCAGATGTTGGCATTTTGATTTTTAATAAAGAGGCAAAAAGACCTCGGGGGTTACAGATGAGCGCACTTGATAAAAACAGTATTTTACCACCTGCCTTGTCCGATTATTTAGACTATCGTTTGTTCTTGCAGGATTTCTATCACTATAAGAAAGAACTAACTAAAAACGATCTACGTCCATACAGCTATCAGCTGTTCTCGGCAGCGGCGAATATCAAGTCACCAAATTATTTGAAAATGATTATCGAAGGACAGCGTAACTTGTCGGACGATATGATTTTGAAATTCGCAAAAGCGCTTCAGTTAAACAAAGAACAAACGGAAGAGTTTTTACATTTGGTAAAATTAAATCAAGCCGAAGACACAACAGAACGTAACGTATATTTAAAAAAACTATCTGAAGTTCGTATCAATCAAAAATTAAAGTCTGGTGAAATTGATCGTCGCATTTGGGAAAAGATTCCTAACTGGGTTGCCTGGGTAATTTACGCCATGATTGATCAAGAAGGCGTTTCATTTGATATTCACTCTTTAAAAGCACTTCTACGTAACAAAGCCTCTGAACAAGAAATCGAAGCGGCGTTAAACTCTTTAATCTCTAGCGGCGAGATCCGCAAAGATCCAGTGACGGGTGAAATGAAACGCGCTCATAACTTGATGGACTCTGCAGATGAAATACCAGTGGCTTTGGTTAGAAAGCTTCAAATGCAATTAATGTACATCGGCCTTGAGTCTTTATATCAAGAAGCCCCACAAGAACGTGAGTTCGGTACTTTGACATTGTCACTGACTAAAGAAGAATTCGAAGAAACGAAATTTAAACTTCGTCAATTACGTAAGACTTTAAACAAAGACAACGCGATCGCTCGTAAAGAGAAAAAGGGCGAGCGTATTTACCAAATTAATATCCAATTGTTCCCTGTGACCGACGTTGCGAAGACAGATACATTAGCGGCCGGTAAGGTGGTTAATGCGGATGAAACGGCGACTCCGGTGAAAAAGTCAGTTCAGGATCTGGCGCAAGAAGCGATGAAGGCTGCTAATCTGTTCGAAACTGAAGGTCAGATTTAAATTATTTTAGCCTGCATATGCACTTGACTGGCC
>DDVI01000059.1 GCA_002345205.1 Bdellovibrionaceae bacterium UBA2316
AGGATCAAGATGAAATGGTTATAGAGCTTCGATCTTATTTAAAAAAGAATCAGAAAAATCCAGAGAAAATAAAGAATTTTTTCCAAGCGGAAAAAGTCAAGTACGCAGCTTAAACAGTCAATCTATGCTGCAGTCTTGGTAATATATATCCACATTGTCTACAAACCCTCGAATTTGAAAACCCAAGGACTGCGCCGTGGTCAGCAGGCGTTTCATAATGCCGGCGAGCTCGCCATTCTAATGCATAAAGATGGACTCATGACTGATGATCAAAAAGATCAAATTGTTGCCTCGGTTAAACGAAAGATAGAAAACGAAGGTCGCAATCGCGTTTGGACTCCGCTGGTTTACCCCTGGTATAAGTATTACGATTTAGGCTTGCTTGGCCAATCCAGCTGCCGGCAATTTTATAAATAGGAACACTTTAATCAAACATTGGCTTGACTGCCCTTGCTTTGAGCGTTTTGTAATTGTTTCGAGTTTGAATTTTTTTCGCGTTTTTCTAAGCGTTTATTCAGCCTGACATATTATTTTTTTTTGATTTCGAAATTTAAAAATTCTAGTGATAGGATGCAGCGTTTGCTAATCATTTCCGGCTATCTTAGCTGCGTTCACAGGAGACTCGTCTATCATGATGAAAACCGTAAAATTATTAAAACTATCTATTGGCCTTGCGAGTGTCGCTTTGTTAGGTATAGGCTGCTCACCAAAGTCTGGTGGCGCGCTCGACGTAAATAACATATCCTCTTTGATGGCGGCACCAAAACCAGGGACATCAGATGTTAAAGGGCAGTTGTCTCGTTATCGTGGACAAACGGCATTCTTAACGGCAACTCGCGGTTCAAATTTCAGATTAGAAAGCGCATCCGTAGCCGCAAGGTCCGCATCGCCAACGGGCGGTGCTCCCCGTGCGGAACAAGAAGCCGACGTTTTTAAAGTTGGCAAACCCGGTTCTAAATTACTTTATCTATTAAACAATTATCGTGGCTTACAAGTCGTTAGCTTCGTAGATGGTACAGAGAAACCTAAATTATTAGCTCGCGCTGAAGCAACTGGTAACTATCCTTCAGATATGTACCTTGATCCGAACCAAGATCGTCTCTTTGTTTTAGAGCGGGTTTGGTTTGACTCATCTTCACAATCGTATTCTTACACTGAAAATCAAAGTCGTATGTTAGTATACGACGTCTCTAAAGCCGACCAACCGACTCTGGTAGAAAAAATCGATATCAAAGGTGAAATTGCAGATTCACGTATGGTTGGCAGCGTTCTCTATGTAGTTACCACGCTACGCCCAGACACAAACTCATATCGTTACAACCAAACACAAAGCCAATCGCAAGGTATCGTGACGTCGTATGATCTAAGCGGAAACACTCCAAGTAAAATTCAAGAAATGAAACTTTCACTTCCTGCGGTTTACGGAACTAACTTACGAGTGGTTACTGTTCCTGTGGGCAACGCGTATAAATACTATTTAATTGCTCATTTATCAGAAAATGGTTGGGGCTGGTGGGATCGCCAAGGTATGGTTCAAGTTGTAGATATCTCTGATGATAAAGGTCAGATTTCATCAGTGATGACAGTTTCAGTTAAAGGCACTGTTCAACGCCCTCACCAAATGCAAATCAAAAACAATACATTAATCGTTGTTAGTAACTACACCATTCAAGGCCAAGCCACATCCAATAACCCGTCTCCACGAATTGGTCGTATCGCCGTTGAAACATTTAAGTTCCCAACTAAACAATCTGAAATTCTAACAGAAAACGAAGCGGAATTACGTCGTTTATATATCGAAAAACAGGTAGCGGCAGATGCATCAAAAGGTGTCAGCGAAACCGTATCTCGCCAAAAATGGGTTGCAGATGCGACTTGGGGCGTGCACGGGCGTTTTGTTTCTACAAAGGACCAAGTTCGTAAAATCATGCCCGACAGCGTTGTTACAACGGGTGATACAACAGGATTAAGCGCTAACCTACAAGACGTCCGTATTTACGGTGACTGGTTATATGCATTCTGGGTTCCTGCAAATCAAGTTGATCCATTAGATCTATTCGATATTTCAGCGCCAGAAAAAGGCGTTCGTCACGTTCAACGTTTAACTTTTGACGGTTGGATTTCGCGCGCGGAACCAATCAGCTATAAGGGCAGAAACTTTGTTGTGGGTTTGGGATGGATTGTTCCAGCTGTAAACAATGAACAAAACAAACGTTATGCACAAGTTAAGTTAATTGAAATCACATCGAACGGTAAATCAGCAAAAGCAACCGAAGTATCTTCACTTGTATTAACAGGTTCTCAATTCTGGGCCAATTTTAACGGTGAAGATAAAAAAATTGAATTCCGTCCTGATGCCGACGGTAAAGGTGAAATCTTATTTGAAGGCTCACGTTACACTCAAACTGCAAACGGAATTTCGTCCTACCAAGATGGTGGCCAAATTATTTCTTTTGATTTAGGTGCGACTGATACTGACGCTATCTTTAAAGAAGGCTCATTCCTTGCGGGGGAATCGACTTGGATTCGCCGTATTTTCACAAATACTGAAATCAATCGCATTAACAGTTTCTCTGATTCAGTTTTAGTAACGTTTGGCGCAAAATCTAATTCGCCGTCAACAACGGTACAAGCGGCAAATGTACTTGAACTGGCTCGGAATATTAAGTCATTTATTGCGATCGATGATCTAGGCGTCCAAGTTATTTCAGAAGGAAATTCTTGGGGTTCTAACGCAAATGAATTTACGACCTTAAGAACTGTTTCTAAAACGAACGTAGATGCTGAAAAAACGGCGGTATTTGGCGAAGTCAGACTTCCCGGTGCTCACATGACTCATAAAGTAAGTGCGGATAAAAAATCGGTATTGGTTTTAACTAAGAAAACGTCTTATAAAGAACGCTATTCAGAAACGTATCAGTTACATGATGTTTCCTTAGCGTCTAACAAATCGATGAAAGTAATTTCATCTCAAACATGGGAACCAAGTGTGGATTCAGAAACGGTTCTTTCCGTCAGCGTAACAAATTCAGCCGCGGCGATGAGCATTATGCCTCCCGGTCGTTACTACGCATCGCAAGCTACCTTCTTAACATTAGCAACAGGTGAAACCCTAGTAAGCGCAAGCAACGAGTTGAAACTTGTTTCAGCAAACAAAGCCGCGCAACCAGTTACAGTTACTATAGAAAACTGCGGTTTTGCGAAAACAATTCAATCGCAAATTAAACAATTCAACAACGAACTTTATCTTCTAAAGAAAACTCCGGTAGATTTAAAGAAAGAGTTCGCAAAAACATACAGTACCGCCACAAAAAATGAATTGTTCCCACTGACGTGGAAAGATCAAAAATTATCATGCGGTTCTGGCTTTAACGTGCCGGGCGAGGTTTTAGCCATTGAAGGTGAAACCGTTGTCGTTTCTGATAGCTGGGTAAACAATACCTACACGACTAAAGAGCAAGATATGTTAAACACGGCAACAAGTTTAACATCGTTAAAACTGGTTAGATCAGAAAAAGGTATTCAGGCAACTCTGGTAGATATGCTTGATATGCCTGCCGCTGAGTTAGCCTATATATCGCTGCCTCGAACGTACTCAAAAAATATTAGTTTAATGAAGTTCAAAAATAAAAATGAAAACGATTATTATAGCGCAACTTCGTTACAAATCGTGACTGCGGATAAAGATGCGTACTTAACTCAAGACGTGTTCAACATGCCACAAGTAATCGAATACGCGAGCTTAGCGAACGTATTTAGCGATGAAAAGACTCCTGGTCTATTCTACGGAGTCGTAAAGAGCTGGAGACAAATGCAAGTTATCAAATTTAAAGCGGATAGCGGCCGTCCAGAGATTGTTAATGTAACCCCTGTTGACTGGCAGAACAATAAACTAAAGCCAGTAGATAGAGTATGGGTTCTTGAAGGCTACAGTTCATCAAGTGATAACATCCATTTCTCTGCGGATCAAAAATCAATCGAAGTAAGCTCGGGCTTATTCGGCTTAAAACAATTCTTCTTAGAATAATCACAAAGCCCCGGTAACCCTGGGGCTTTTTTTTTGCCTTTCCGGGATTTTTCATAGATCCCA
>DDVI01000016.1:0-57033 GCA_002345205.1 Bdellovibrionaceae bacterium UBA2316
CATAGCGGCTCTCCTTTATTCTCGTCATTTTGACGGGTTGGTTTATGCACCAACAAGGTTATGCCGCTATGTTTCTTTTGTCAGCCGTCCACAAATTTCCAAAATTTCTCATTTTTTATTTATACACTAATTACAATCGATCCGATTTTTCACAGATTACTATTTTGGAATCCGGACTTAAATCATTTCATTGCTGCTTGTGTGGGAATTGCTTTAATCCTTATTTTACTTGTAAATCTACTTTTAGTTTCAATCGAAAAAAAATATTCCATTAGCAAGTTGTAGGACGGGTTCAACTATTCTTTTTTCTTTTTAGGTTTTGTTACATGCTTGTCAGAATTACGAAGAAAGAATCGGGGACTTCCCCATGTTTCTGTCCTCGACTCGTAAATTATTTTTGCTTGCGCGCGCCATATCAGTACCTGCAATTCTTGTAAGTACATCGACAATAAAAGTGTTGCGACGATTCCGGCTGATATCACCATTAGTTTATCTAAGTTCATACAGACCTCCGTTTTTGATTATTAAAATTTTCTGTTCAAATCGCTGCACGATATTTCTAACAGCAGCCCAGCTCCATTTTTTACCTTCACGCGATTTAACTTTATGCTTATCTAATTCTGGGCAAGACTGCTCGCAAGGGTCTTTGGCATTGACGTGGAAACTTGCTCCAAATGCGGTGGCAGAATGAAAATCATCGCTGCCATCGAGGACCCCAAAGTGATTCGAAAAATCCTGGATCATATGGGCCTTGATACAAAACCGCCGCTGCTCAAACCGGCCAGGGGACCTCCAAAGCAACAACATCATTTCGAAGATGATTTCAACCAGCAGCAATTCGACTTGAACTCCGACAATTTTAATCAGTTCGCAGACTAAGAAATCCATCTGCAATGGACTCGTTCGTTCAAAATCTTGAAAAATAACCTCGAGAAATCAAATATTCGCCGTCAGAGTTATAAATCGCTGAAAATCGTTGCCAAAGACCTCTTCCAATTAGACAATTTTAACAACAACTAAGGAAAAACTAAATGTTAGGATGGGCCAATTCAGGCTTAAAAATTCCTATCCTCACATGTGCTTTATGGCTTTTTCAACCTGGGACAACTTACCATTCTAGGCGATGCCTATTGTCCATACCTTCTCAATGATGATCATAGTGCGGATATAGCATGGACAGATCAAACGGTTTCTATCAACTGCTCAGGCAGAGACAGTTCCTATACTTATTCAGTTAATGATTTAGAAAGTGTTATTGATCCATCTTTGATGACGAAGAATGGTTTGGATATACAAAAATTTGTCAAACATGTGATGGCTGGTAAAAATCCTATCAATAAAAAGTAGTAGCCTTTTTAATACGAACTTAATCTGTAAGAGTGTAGCGAAAAGTTTGTGACTTTAAAGAACATTCTGGTGACGGAAATAATACTGGCGACATCCACACTACTCAATACAAAAAAATTGAAAGTGATCTTGATATAGTTGAAACGTTTGAAGGATCATCAATATTTAAGGTATATGCTGACACTAATTTAGTAAATAAAAGGATACCAGTAGTTCAATTTCAAAATGGGCGATGATTTATAGTAAAAATATAGTATGTGATCAAAAAATATTGAGTGTCATGTGCTCTAGAAGACTCGTTCACAATTTAGAACAACGTGATCAGCATTATAATGCTGTTTATGGATCTATTCATTGCGAGAAAGCTGATGGTAAACACGTTGTTGAACTAAACACAATTTTTGAAATGAATTATTTGATTCCAATTTTTTAATTTGAAGTGATTTGTTCGAACTAAAGAGAGAGATGTCTTCGAAGACTGATTTCATACTTTTTTAGTGGATCAGTCAAGCCAGGCTTGACGACGTTATAATCATAATTTTTTCTCCCCACTTATTATTAGGACCCATTTCGATCCCCTATCGGACAGATCGAGGTTTTTAATTTTAGATAAAGGATAGGAGCATGAATAAACTTTGCCCTTTGATAAGGTGATATCGACTATTGAATCCGGAGTGAAGAATCCAACTTCAAGCTCGTCTCCTTCATCAGTACTGATTTGAAATATTGAATCAATAATTATAGAACCAGCTGAAAGCTGTATGAATGTTTCTAGAAACTCCTCAAATTCGGCGTCAACGAATCGGTCTTTTGCCAATTGCTTCACTTTTTCTATTACTTCCATACAAATAGTTTTGTTTGATTTATCGACAAAGGCAAGTGCTTCAAAACGTAATCCCTTGCTTTTTATACAAAAAAATCTTCATGGAGGAAGAGTTATGTCATCGAAGTAAATAAAATATTACTATAAAAAGTGTATCTAGATTCTAAAGTGTTTGCGATTCCCGAGGCTTGGGTGTGTGATCACTGCATGTTTTATTCTCATTGAGTTCTTGTCAAAATGAAGTACGATAAAAAAATTCTTGTAATGAAATCGTGGCATCCAAGGCTTGGGTACGATCATCTCGGGGTCTTTTGATTGCAATGCTTCACCGAGCAGTTTTGATGCTAAGTCAAAGTCCAGGTTGTATTCTAATTCAAATGGAAGTGGCATAGATCCTTCGCGATTAAAATCAATCCTATCAAGAATCAGTTCTCCATCACTCAGTGGTTGATGCCCATATCGTTCAACATAGTCAGGTCGTTCAATGAATGAAAAAATGATGCCATCACCCTCAACGCTCATAGTACTGAGCGAAGTACTTTTAGGTCTATTTTTGATGCCAATTGATAGTAGAAAATCATCGAGAGGTTTATATGTTGATGAGTGACTCAAAAACTCAAGTGATTTATCGGAAGCAGTCATTATTGATCCTTCGTTTTAGTGTGAATTTTATGGTCTATTTAATTTTTTGGTATGGAGGGGTTTTTAAATTCGGATTTAGTCTTCTGCTCCCCAGGGAGAATCTTCTGCCATTCAGAAACGATGGAGTCTGGTGCATTCGAAGGAAGCAGTACCGACTCAATAGATAGCTCAGGCAGTCTCGCATGCTGGTTTTCCTGAAACTGGGCATCTCCATATGTGAGCAAAAATTTCACTAATTCTTCTGGAAGTGAAAAACCCAGGACATGCTCAGTTGCGGCGATGTCATTCTCGCTTAACTGTGCATTTGTTTGAGGGGTGATGTTGATTTTATTTTTCATTAAATTCCATTCCGAATTATAGAGGAAAACCGGGTATAGGTGAAGAATTTTAGACACATTTTTGTCAATAACTACTGCTCAGTTCCAGATGTTGCGCTCTTATTTGTAAATCTACCGGGCTGTATCAGTCAAAGCTGTCAGGATATTCCTGTTTGAACTTTTCAATCACTTGGTCGAGCAAAGGTGTTTTCGGAATGGGCAATAAACTAGAATCTCATTAAAACCACGCCCCGAAGTTTTGCTAATTTTTAAAAGCTTATTGGATACAGAAGCTGCGATATTTTTTACTGTCATGAAAGAGCCTCAATGTAAGGTGCCATAATTTTTTCGACCCGGCAAATTCGAACGTATTCCAAAAGTTTCTTCAAGTTTTTGGATCTTTTCTTTCTCCATTCTTTTAGAGCTTCAACAGCCAAATCCGATCCAATTTTATTACGAAACTTAAAACAATCCACCACTGTTTTTTCGCCCTAAAGTCATCGCGGCACTGATGCCAGCGGGTCCTCCTCCAATAATGAGAACTTCGTAATCGAATTTCACTTTATTCACCTTTCTTTTTTGTTCAACAGTGGATGCTTTGTCAGAAATGCTCGCCGACGTCACGGCCATCCCAGCGGAAACAAGCCCCACTTTGATAACCTGTCTTCTTGTGAGACCCTCACTATCATTTTCTTTGCCCATAGATTGCCTTTCCGTTCAACCGAACAATTGCTTTTCTGCTCATCTTATCGTCATTACATGGAATTGATAATTCCCATTATTCTTGATTTATTATTACCTTTAAGGTAATAATAAAAAATGGACTTACATAATTTAAAAGCGTTCATAGTTGTTGCTGAGGAACTCAATTTTAGAAAGAGTGCAGAGATACTGGGTATGTCAGGACCGCCTTTAACACGGTTGATTGCCTCTCTCGAAAAAGAGCTCGGCACAAAGCTATTTGAACGAACAACTCGCAGTGTTTATCTTACCGGAGCAGGGGTTCTTCTCTTAAAAGAAGCCAAAGAAATTGCGGCAGCTTTTGGGCGAATTGAAACCGACGTGCGCGCTGCAGGAAAAGTGAAGTCAGGAATGATCAGGATCGGGTTTTCCAGAACCACATTTGTGACTCGGTTCCCTTCAATTATCGACGAGTTTCAAAATCGCTTTCCAAAGATCAGACTTGAATTGTTTGAAGGTTCGAATCATGAGGTCATTGACCTGCTTAAAGAGCGGCGAGTTGATGTCGCATTTTCCGAAAATTTACCTCAGAACTCGGCTTTGAAAAGTCATAAGATTGCAACTGAAAGCGTCGGAGTTCTCCTTCCAAGTAAGCATCCCTTAGCAAAACGAAAATCACTTCAGTTTCATGAATTACTCGGTGAAACGATCATTGTTCACTCGCGAAGAGAAGCCTCAGAATTTGTAGACCGCGTTTCACATTTACTTAAAGGATCCCTGCCTAAGCCAAAAATGCACATCAAAAACCATGGCGAAAGCTGTCCAATTTTGGTTGCAACAGGAAAAGGAATCTCGTTTCAAGTCAATGGTGCGTGGTCAGCGATTCCAGCTCATCTGCGCCTAGTGCCCTTAAGCGATATGGCGGTTCCAATATATATGATTTGGCAGCAAGACACTTGCTCTTCACATCTTAAACCATTTCTTAGTCTTGTGATTGAGCAGCAGAACGTTCTTCCTCAAAGGTCTGAATGTCTTGTGCTTAGCAACGAAATGGTCGGGAATTGAAATTAAAATGAAATCGAATGGTGTTCGGCATTGGATGGCTAAAAAAAGTGTGGGTGTCATAGGCCTTTAATAGCTCTAGATTTAGGTCGAGACGGACTTATATTCAAATCACAATTCAGATACCCTTATTCAGTGAATCGTTTTTTAAAACGACTTTTTATAACTTACGCAATAATAGCCTTCACTATCTGGATTTGTGAATTTGTGTCGTTTTGGTTTTACCCCATCGCCGTTGTTGTTTTAGGAAATCAATACTACTGCTTGGCGCTGCTTGGGCATGAAGGCATCCACGGAATTCTTCACAAAAACATTACGATTAACAGAATCCTCGGTCGATATTTTTGTCATTTCCCGATTTTCATTTCGCTTTCGCACTATGGAATGAATCATCTGCGACACCACCGAAATTTGGGCACTAATGAGGATCCCGATTTAAAAATTTATGAAAATGCGTATCCATCTATTGCTAGTTGGGTAGGGCAAAGTATAAAAAACATACTTACATTAAAAACCATCTTTTATTTTATTAATTATTTCAACGGCGGAATTGATTTCTTGCGTGGCCGCTACCCATTCAAAATGAAAACAGATTTGCCCCATTTTTTTGTATATTGGTTTTTTATAGGTGTCTTTGTGTTTTCGACCGGTATTTACATCGAGCTTCTAATGTATTTAACTGTCCCGGTCATCATCTTGCTGCCTTGGTTTTTCGTAGGGAATTTATACCAGCATTATTCAGAGCCTGGGGAAAATAGATCCGTCACGTACACCATCCTATTTAAAAATAAATGGATTCAAGAACTTTTATTTCCACTGAATTTAAATTACCACGAAGTTCATCACCGTCACCCTGACATTCCCTATTACTTACTGCCCAACCATAGCGAGCCTCATGGCCCGGATCACCTTATTGGGAATAGCCACGGCCATTTATTCATTTCTTTGATGACCATTGGGCCCCATTGAGCAACACTTAGGATATGTCAAAGTTCCAGAGAAAAACGTTTCTGTTTATAGGCCTGGCCGCACTGTGTGCATGGCTTGGGTTTCGCTTTATTTATTTCGGTTCAATCATTCGTAACTGCATTTACACCGAACAGACGGTTCCGATGAAGCCGAGCGTGGCGACAGCAAGAGCCATATTCGTTGGCCCAGCTGCGATTGTCTCGGAAGCATACGATCCGTACAAATGCCTTCCGGGATTTGTGTCCGTGGAAAACCAGATTATGCAATCTAAGTATAAAATTATACATGATAATGGAAGCGCAATAGATCCGAAGAAAATTACATACGTCGATGCAAAGTCAAAAATTGAGCTACGGCCTGTTCGGCTCGTCGCCGTGACTAAACACGGGATATCAACAATTGATTCTGGCGGCGGGCCTATCATTCATTTAATACTCAAAGATCCACACGGAGCCTATTATCAGATTCCAACAGTTTATCTTGGAATGAATAAGGGTGACGAATTCCTAGAACTGCAAAAATCTGACGGCACAAAAGAGCTGCTATCGGTAGATTCAGAATTGAGTGACCGCTAACCACTAGTGACCTGACTGAAACCCGCTCTAAAAGGCTTACGGATAGGTGGCCTATTTTAAGAAGGAGCGAATGCGAAACTCTAAACTTGGACTGATCCCTGTGGTCATCCAATATATTTTCTGATCGTTGTCGATGAAAAGTAGTGTTGGGGTTCCGGAAACTCTGTAAAGCTCTGCGGCTTGGCCCCTTTGATCTATAGCGACTTTAAAAAGATATCTTTGATCTTTTACAACCGATGTAACCAAATTTAAATCTTCGGCAACCGATATCGCAAGAATCGATTCAGCATCAATTTCACCATTTTGGATCATCTTGTTGATGCGTCCAAGTTCGACTTTGCACGGACCACACCAGGTTGCCCAGAAAACTAGTATGTGCTTTTTCACTAGAGGAATAGCTATCACCTGACTATTTAAATCAATTACAGTTGCACTATGTGCCAACGTTCCCTCTGTCTTATACATTTCCAGAATCGAAGGAGTTTTTCGAACAGCTACAAATAGCAATACAAGTGCGAGAATGAAATTGATCGCGTGGCTTTTTAGAAACGAAAAATCGAAGTTCAAATATTTTTTCAATTCACCCACCTTTCTTACATTTTCTTTATTTGATCATAAAGAATAAAGGCACCCATGGTGAGAACAAAATACCCGAAACCTTTTTTAAGTGTTTTTTCCGACACCTTCTTTGATAGAGACATACCAATAAACAGCCCCATAATTGCTATTCCGGAGACCGTCAGTAAAAGCTTCCAATCAATAAATGCTTGATGTTGTATATCCCCAATAAATCCTAACAAAGATTTTGCGGCGATAATGAAAAGAGACGTCCCAACAGCAATCTTCATAGGCATTCCGACAAGTAATACCAGGGCAGGGATAATTAAAAATCCACCTCCAGCACCGACAAATCCAGTGATGCCGCCAACGACAAGCCCTTCTAAAGAAATCAAAAGAAATCGATTCATCGAAGAAAACTCTTTGGCCGGCGCCGCGGAGGCTTTTTTTGTTTTAATCATTGATATCGAAGCAACGACCATTAGAACTGCAAAAACTAACATCATCAAAAGTGGCTTTGATATAGGATGTGTTCCAAGGGTAAAAACAGGATCAGGCAATTGCGGTACTACATAGGCTCGGGTTAAGTAGACGCCAATAAAACTTGGTATCGCAAAAATTAATCCTGTTTTTAAATCCACTTCGCCTTTTTTAAGATAAAACCCGCCGCCCACTAGGGCAGTAAGGCCTACAATAAAAAGCGAGTACGCTGTTGCCAAAACTGGATTGATCGTAAAAAGATAAACAAGAATTGGCACTGTCAGAATTGATCCGCCTCCGCCAATCATACCAAGGGACAGGCCCATAAAAATAGATGCTATATAACCGTAGATTTCCATATATGTCTCATTTTTTAATGTTCAATTTCTTATCGACTAGCCGAAATAAAAACATTCCGACAAGCATACTCACTACAAAGATAAATGGCTTGACCTCAAAGCTTGCGAGTGAAGTCACAGCTGGCCCGGGGCAAAAACCGCCAAGTCCCCATCCAATTCCAAAAAGCAAAGATCCGGTTACAAGCGCAGGAGTTATTTCTTTCTTTGTTGGCACATGCCACTCTGTTGAAAGTAGCGGAGACTTACGTTTTCTAATAAGTTTATAAGTCACAAAATGAACTATGATGCCGCCAACCATAACAAAAATAAGCGATGGGTCCCAGTTACCAAAAAGATCTAAGAAGCCGATAACTTTTTGTGGCTGTGTCATCCCTGAAATGCCAAGTCCAATCGCAAATACAAACCCTACTACAAGTGCTGCCAATCCATTTTTCATAAAAAGACTCCTAGTTTTTTAAAGACAGCCACGGCAATTATACCGGCTGATATAAAAACGATCGTTGCCACCAGAGAGCGAGGCGACATTCGGCTGATACCGCAAACGCCATGACCGCTTGTGCAACCGCTTCCTAATATAGTTCCAAAACCTACAAGCAAACCCGCGACAACGGTCGTCCAAGTTTCAGTTTGTAAATTTCCAGAAAAAATATTTGGATTGAGCGCATTCAAAGTTAGACCGCCAAGAAACAGTCCTAAGATGAAAAGAACTCTCCAGCCTGTATCGCCCTTAATCGGCGACAAAGCGCCATTTATAATTCCACTAATTCCGGTTACTCGTCCGTTCCACAAGAGCATCAGAGACACTGATATTCCTATGATGACCCCTCCTAAAAGAGCGTTAATCCAATCTTGATTCATAAATCCTCACTTTTTAAAAATTGAAATTTAGTTAAGCTTCTCGACAGGTTGCTTGCGCTCGTTCCAGCGAATCATTCCACCAGCCATATTAATCGTAAATTTATACCCAAGTTTAATACTTTCAGCAGTAGCCGTTCCAGAACGCCCGCCGCTACGACAAACAAAAACAATTTCTTGGCTACGGTCACCATTTTCCAGAAAATGGGTTAAATCTGGTCCAAGCGTTATAAGCTCGGCTCCTTTTATATGACCATACTCGCCATTAAATTCATCCGGTCGTCTTACGTCGATCAATCTTATTTTTTTCGATTCTACGAGTTCAGCATGAGCCAGAACATCTTCACACGTGACTTCAGGAATTCCATCCACCACTTGCGGATGAATTGACCTAGCATTTATTGGTTTCCCGCAGGCTAAATTTGCGGGAACCGCTTCATGGATTTTTTTGGGGTTTGCTAGCTTTAATTCCGACATTATTTTTTTAAAATCGTCTTTGGTTTTAGTTTCGCCCAATCGGGGATTGAATTGTTTTTCTAATCCAATTGTAGATGACGTTTGACCTCGGTAATCGTGGCCTGGGTAAATAATTGTATCTGAAGAAAGCTTAAAAAGCTTTTCATGAACACTCTCATAGAGTCGTTCAGAAGAACCCTGTTGAAAATCGGTGCGACCGCAACCTCGAATCAAAAGTGCATCGCCAGTAAAAATCATTCCTTCAAATGAGTACGTCAGACATGTGTTTGTGTGCCCAGGAGTTGCAATTATTTTTATTTTTTTATCACCCAGTAAAAGCTCTTGGCCATCTTCCAGGGGAATATCTACACACTGAACGTCAGCGTCTTGACTGACGGCAGTTTTGGCCTGAGTTCGCTTACGTATTTCACCGGCACCCGTAATATGATCAGCATGAATGTGAGTATCTAGGACATACATCAGCCTCAGGCCCAGCTCTTCAATAAGTTTCAAATCGCGATCGACGGTTTCTAGAACTGGATCAATGATCGCCGCTTCCTTTGTTTTTTTGTCTGCAATGATATAGGTATAGGTTGAAGATTCAGATTCAAATAGTTGATGAAATATAATATCGCTTCTCATATCGACTCCCTTAAGTTTTTTAAAATTAAAAATCGTAGATTGTAGACCTTCACCAGCAAGTGGCTTGTTTAATTCTACCCATCGATGGCAATTGCTCATGAATACAAAATTCTGCCGATCGCCGAGCTGTTTTGTTAGAGCCAGTTCGGTGCTTTCCGGTGCGATGATGATCGCAAGACGCTCACCAATAGAATCAATTTCGCTGACAATGTCGTCTGACTGAATGTTTTCAGCACCAGGAATGTGCGAAGCTTTAAATTCAGTATCAGGACGCAAATCCATCAATCTGATTAAGTTTGGCTCCGTTGCCCAGAGGTTATAAACCTGCTCACATGTTAGTTTCGTGACTTTAAGTGACGTTTTCATAGATTTATAATGGCATATTTGAATATCAAACAATGATGTGCTGGCACACAATTCAAATTAAAATTATGCGGTCTCGCCATCTTGCAGCGCAATAAGTCCGTCTCGATTTAAGACTTGAATAGATCGTCCATCCTGCTTGATTAACTTGAGTTCCTCTAACTCGGACAGTGCTTTTATAACCGTTGAAACAGTGCTTGCACAAAAATTTGCAATTTCTTGACGAGTCCAATTATGATCGGGGTGAAGGTCCTTCAGATAAACAACGGCCTGGGCTGTTCTAACCAGAATTTGATTTTCAAGAATCATAATTTGATGAGTTTCACATCGTCGAAGCTCTTTGGAAAGAACTTTAACGACTTCGTGAAGCAAGGTCGGATGCTTTTCAATCGCCATCTTTATTATTTCTTTCGGCACCAATTTAAGGACGGTTGGTTCGATGGCCACCGATGTCCCGTGGTAACCTTCGTTTGAAAACAAAGCCCGATGGCCAAAAAACTGACCTTGTCGAAAAAATCTAAGTAAATGTTCTTTCCCGCTAGCCTGACCAATCAGCATCAGTCCAACGAGTCCTTGTTTGACAAAATAAATACCGGACGGAAAATCTCCTTGGCGATAAACGAACTCTCCTCGTTTTAATTCAATTGATTTTGACTGGGATTCAAATTGCCATTTAATTTCCGTGGGCAGTTCTGACCACAATTCTTTCCATTCCATGCCCGTATCATATTAGAACTATGTCATATTGGGAAACACTAATATGACGCCAGCCCCCGTCAATTATATCAGGTAATTATGTGCCAGCACATCATGCCTCGATCATCATTGAAGTTATTCTATTCCTAATAGAAAGGATAGAAAATGAGCCAGAATAAACAACCTAGAAGCCCAATCTTGAGTATTTTATTTACGTTAGGAATTTTGGTAACGTTAGCAGGATTATTTTTTGTTTTTGGCGGATCTGAATTACTTAATCAAAAAAATGAATCAGCAAAAAAAAGCATTCATGAAAGTATCGACAAAAATTTAACGAACTTGGCAGAGCCTATTATAGAAAAAGTTGTTCAACCATTCAGGGTCCCAGACCTGTCGAGCGTCCCAAATGATAAGTACGGAGACAGCATACTTCGAGGTAAGGACTATCTTGAGCACACATTTGAAAAGCTCCCACAATTTGTAGGAGCAAAAAATAATTGCACAAACTGTCATTTAAATTCAGGGACGACTCAATTTGCAGGCCCCTGGATTGGTGTCGTAGCACGTTTTCCACAATACCGCTCGCGCTCGGGAAAAATAGATACACTCACAGACCGCGTGAATGATTGTTTTGAAAGAAGTCTTAACGGACGTCGACTCCCTGAAAAAAGTTCTGAAATGACTGATATTATTAGTTATATGACCTGGCTGTCGAAAGGCTATGCTATCGGCCAAGATATTCAAGGAAGTGGGATGCCAAAAATAGTATTGGATCGACTTCCTGATTTGAAAGCCGGCCGAGTCATTTATGAATCCAAGTGTGCGTCCTGCCACCAAAGCAACGGACAGGGGCTTTATACAGACGACGGACACGTCGCATTTCCTGCACTGTGGGGATCGAAGTCTTTTAATATTGGCGCAGGTATGGCACGTCTTCAAACCGCGGCTGGATTCGTTAAAAAGAATATGCCAATAGGGCAGGGCGGATCACTTTCTGATGACGAAGCCTGGGATGTAGCTGGCTATTTTACACAACAAAACCGACCTGATTTCAAAAACAAAAAGAAAGACTGGCCAAAAGGAGACCGACCTAAAGATGCGCGATATTAAATTTGTAATTTCAATTTATTTTCTCATTCTGACTTTGACCTTGCCTGCATTTGCACGTGACGAGGACTGGGGCATATTCCAGTTCCGAAAACGACTAGTCGGTGGCCATCAAATATTTGCAGAGTATGTACGGCGTGATCGGGGGGAACTATTTTCCCAAAAGTTTCTTGATCTGTATAGACTATCTTGGGGCGGCAAGCTTGGTGATTGGACCTATTTAATTGGAGGAGCTTATGTTGATTTCAACATTGGCGCAGATGAACGAAGACTTCATCAATTTGGAATCTACAACTTTACTAAGGAAAATACAGTTTCAGGTGTATTTAGAACTGGATTAGAAGAGCGAAGCTTTATATCTGATGACTTCATTTATTTTCGCTATCGCAATCGCATTCAACTAAATCTATTGCCTCAACATGCTTTTGGATTTTCAATATACGACGAAATCTTTTATGTGCCTGATGGGCGTAATAAGTTTTCAAGCGGATTCAACGAAAATCGCCTTGGCATTGGTTTTCGATACATGGTTGAAAATTTGGAATTCTATATTTTCAATACAACCGGGTACATGAAGACACCAAAATCTTCCGACCGCTTTGAATGGCTTCAGCTACAAACTATTTTTTCATTCTAACTCAATCGAAAGGAAAAAAATGCAAAAGAATAAACTTATAGTTTCCCTAACTAGCCCCTACGCGCGCAAGGTCCGAATTGCAGCGCTCGAGAAAAAAATTGATTTCGAAATGGTCGTCGATGTTCCTTGGAATGAAAACACCGGCGTTGTTAAAAAAAATCCACTTGGCAAGGTGCCTGTCTGGGTCGCAACTGACGGGGATACCATCTACGATTCAAGGGTAATCGTTGAATTCTTAGAGACAATGGATTCTCCCAATTTATTTCCTGAAGATCCAAAGGAAAAAATTAAGGTAAAGCAAATCGAATCTCTAGCGGACGGAATTATGGACGCTTCGTTATGTCTATTTGCTGAGAGGAAAAAACGACCTAAAGAATTGCAACATCAGTGGTGGATAGATCGACAGTTTGGAAAGGTTCATAGAGGATTAGCAGAACTGGAAAAAATACTCGGAAATAAAGACTACTTTTATGGTGCTGACCTAAGTATCGCCGACATAGCTGTTGCTAGCGCGCTTGGATATATCGGACTTAGGTTCAGCGAAGATTTCAATTGGACTGAAAAATATCCCATTTTATCTCGATTTTATTCGTCTATGATGAAGCGTCACAGTGTTAGCAGCACAGTTCCAGTTTTATAACGCCGAGGGTTGTCGATTTTTCCATAAAATCATGAGCTGGCACATAATCGTTTCGGAAAATTTCTATTAAAGTAGTGTAGTGAAGGAAAATTAACCCACTTCAGAGAAAGAGGTAAAAAATGAAACCAAATGTAAAAGAATTTTTTGATAGAGCCACTTGGACGCTAACATACGTCGTGTTTGATCCATCAACTAAAGACGCCGTAATCCTTGATCCAGTTTGGGACTACGACCAGGCATCATCTAAAATGACAACGGATTCAGCTGACAAAGTCTTAGAGTTTACGAAGGCGAATAAATTGAATGTACACTATATACTTGAAACTCACGCTCATGCCGACCATGTTTCAGGGTCGCAAATATTAAAAAACAAAATTCCAGGTGTAAAAATAGGAATTGGAGCTAGGATCTCTGATGTACAAAAAGTATTTAAGACTGTTTTCAATCTTGACCCAAATTTTAAAACTGATGGAAGCCAATTCGATCTTCTGCTTGAAGAGGGCAAAAATCTAAAAGCAGGATCGTTAACCATTGAAACTATTTACACTCCAGGACACACGCCTGCATGCGGAACTTATGTCATAGGTGATGCTGTTTTCACAGGTGATGCTTTATTTATGCCGGATTATGGCACAGGAAGATGTGATTTCCCAGCAGGTAGCGCTAGCGAGCTATATAGCTCGGTTCACGATAAGATTTATAAACTTCCAGACCATTTTCGAGTTTTTGTGGGCCATGACTATCAGCCGAACGGTCGTCCGTTAGCTTTTGAATCTACAATTGGTGAAGAGAAAAGAAAAAATATTCAACTCAATGCCGAAACAACTAGAGAAAGCTTTGTTGAATTTAGAAACAATCGCGATAAAAAACTAGCTGCTCCTCGATTACTCTTACCCAGCGTGCAAATTAATATTGATGCCGGCCAACTTCCTAAAGCAGAAGAAAATGGAACCCGGTATTTAAAAATTCCAGTTAGGGAGTAACCATGGGAACCCTATTCGGACTTTTTACATTTATCTTTGGCGCCGGCGCCTACAAAGTATACTGCCGCAGCGGTAACCGCTCGGGACAGGCAATGCAACTTATGAAATCCCTTGGATTCAAAGATGTTGAAAATTTAGGGAGTCTGATGCAAGCTTCCCAGAGGCTGTCTCGAAAATGTGAGGGACGCAATTCATGTTAAAATTGAAAAAGGCAAACTTTGGAGGTCAGAATGAATAAACTATCAATTCAAAAAGAAGTCTCAGGTAACGTTGATGATATCTGCCAAAGGGTGACCGATGCCATTAAACCAGTTGGTTTTGGCATTCTCACAAGAATAGATTTTGATCAAAAAATTTATGAAAAGTTAAATGAAAAAATCAATCGATGCGTAATCCTCGGTGCCTGTAATCCTAAACTTGCATTTGATGCTTTTAAGCAATCTACAGATGTTGCACTTCTCATCCCGTGCAACATTGTTGTAAGGGAAATTGAAGCCGGAAAAGTCATAGTAGAAGCAATGCGCCCGACAATGATGCTAGAGTTTGTAAAAGGGGTTGCAAAAAGTGATTGGATTCTTAAAGCAGAATTCGATCTTGAAAATGTCATTTTAGCTCTTTAAAGAAAGGAGAATTAAAGTGGGAAAAACTTATTCTGTCTGTGAAAAATGTGGCCAAATGAATCGTGTTGATTTGAATACTAACAAGTCGGCCGTTTGCGGAAGTTGTAAAACAGAACTGCCAGTCTATGGGGCACTTATTGACGGAAGTGATAAGACATTTCAAAAACTGATAGCAAAGTCTCCGCTTCCTGTTGTTGTCGACGTTTGGGCTCAATGGTGTGGACCTTGCCGTTCTTTTGCTCCCACTTTTAAAGAGGCCAGCGAAAACTTCGCCGGAAAAATTGTATTCGTAAAATTGGATTCTGACAAAAACCAACAATCTGCTGGCCAATTAGGTATCCGAAGTATTCCAACGATTTTGATTTTCAGAGATGGCGTAGAGATAGCTCGGCAATCAGGCGCGATACCTAGCGAACAATTCGCACATTGGCTCGAACAAAGCATTCGATAGAGTACTTTTTCAGCCGTACATGACGGGCCTATTTGTACTGGTATAAAAGTGACAAAATAGCGCTTTTTTGAAGGAGCTTTACCACATTATTGCTATTAGCCTAAGTTATATCATGTCAGAGGCTGGCACTGCTTTGGCAAAGTAAGGTAGGCGGTGACTGTCTTGGAAATGTTCTAGAATCAGAGATTCACATGATGATATTTCGCATACTTCCTGTTACTATTTTTTTGATAGGATTAGTTCTCTCTTCGTTTGCTGAGGCGCAGACGTTTGGTTCTCTGGCCAGCAGAGACTTAAAGGAACTTTTGCGGTATTACGTAGCAAATAATTCGGATTTAAAAACTATATGGGATTATCAGCATAAAACACAAGAGAAAGATATTTACCTGGTAGGAAGTAGTTTGCGTGGAATGCTTTCTGATATTCAGCAGAAAGCATCAAAAGGTATGTCGGTTCAACAGATTAAAGATACGTGTTGCCGATCCATTTCAGATTATCTTCCTAAAAATGGGAGTGGAGATATTGATATTATATTTCCAGATCAGTTAGTGTCACGTACGTGGGGATCTAAAGGACCGGTGGCCACACCCGAGGGGCTTAATCTGGATGCCCTTACTCTAACATTTCAAAAATTGTCGACAGCTTTAGGAGGTGCAAGCATTCAGTCTTTGGCTGTGAATCCAATGGTTGTTTGGGATCCAGGTCATACGATTGAAGCCGTGATAAATGGGCAACTATCGATCAAGCCTATTTCTGAAGAAACGTATTTGAAAATTAAAAAAAGGATCGGTCGATCTGATTTTGTAAGTGATGAATTTACTGTCTTAGGTTTATTACTCAGAATCGCGCGTTACCATTTTGAAATGCCGTATTTAAAACTAGATCCCAATTTTAAGAACATGCTTTCTATGTTAAAATATGAAACTCATGGGCGAGAGGGGACGCGGGTTGAAGAAAAAACCAAGAAATTTCTTTTAAAGCGCTTTGAAAACGATCCCATTCAGTATTTTGCATATATGAAAAAGATTGGGTTGGTGACAGCGCTTGGTGAATATATGTATCGAATTTCACCGTATTCGTTTTTTGATAGACCGTGGCAGCGAGGGGCCAAGCTGGATCGAAATATGGACAAACGCCTGAGAAGTTTATCTTTTATTCTAGGTGAACTTAAAAGAATCGGCTTTACATTTGAAGAGCTCACTTTGTTTGCTAAGTCCAGCGCATCGGGATACATCAAAGACGAACATAGTTTAAAAGAAGCGATGCAGTTTTTAGCGCGTGAAATACGAACACCAGCAGAAAGAGATTTCTTTCTTTCTACATACGATCCAAAAGACATCCGTCATTTAAATCCCAAGGTTGTTCAGAACTTTCTAGAATCGTTTAATGTTAATAAGGTTAACATTTGTCTTGGTTTTTATCGGGACTAGAGACTATGCAGATTTTTTTACTTTTAATAGTAATTTTATTTTTGACCTAATTTCGTTACCTGCTTGAGCCAAATTCTCTAGCGAGGGCTTTTCGATATAGTCATTCGCACCCAATGAAAGTGCTTTTTGCGCAATGGATGGGTCATCGCGGTTTACTGATGATAAAATTACAATAGGTGCATTTCGATCTTTATATTCTTTTAAAAATCCAACGCCATCTAATTCTGGCATATGCATGTCGAGTGTAATCGCATCAAACTTTCTAGTCTTAAGCATTTCAATGGCCTCGCGACCATTGTTGACTTTAGCCGCGATCTTAAAGCCTTGATCAGGGACTAAAATTTTGCTCAATAGCGTATGAATGACAGGTGAGTCATCAATACAAAGGACTTCAATTGGCTTTTCTACTACGGGAGCAGGATTAGGTTTTAATTTAGGCGGCGCAGACACTTTTGAGGCCGGCTGTTTGTCTTTGATTTTCTTATGTTGGTAAATAGAAGGCCCAACGGCTTCTATATTCAGTGGAAGACCGTTAAGTGTTTCAGATACACCGATAACTAATAAGCCGTCTTCATCGAGATGCTTCATAAAGTCTTTTGTGATCTTTTGGATTTGATCCTGATTAAAATATATAAATACATTTCGACAGAAAATCAGGTCGAAGGATTTGTTTTTTAAAAAATTTTCTGAGTATAACAAATTTACCGTTTCAAAATGGCAATGGTTTAACAAATGATCTTTAGCTTTTGAAAACTTATCAACATTGCCAGTGCCGCGTACCCAATTTCCTTCTAAATACATCGCCGGGGATTGTCTTAGCTCGTCAGTTTTATAGACCCCATTTTTTGCCGAATTAACTGAAGCAGAATCAACATCCGTTCCCCAAATTTCAAATTTAATATCAGGGGCCATATGAGATAAATGAAATTTAAAAAACATAGCCAGCGAATAGATCTCTTGGCCCTTGCTACATGCTGCTGACCAGATTCGAATCGTTTTATCTTTTCTATTTCTGGCTCTCTCAATAAACCGCGAAAGCCCTTTATTTAATAAAAACTCGAAGTGATTAAATTCCCTAAAAAAGAAAGTATGATGGGTAGTTAGTAAAGATAAAAGAGCTTGGCTTTCCGCCTCTAGATTGCCATTTAAATGGCCTAGATAGTCTTGAAAGGAATCAATTCCAAGTTTTAACATTCTAGAACGCAATCGACTTTCAACCATGGGACGTTGTTTTTCACCGAGTTGGATTCCGGCAATTTCCGAAACAACATTTGAAACTTGCTCAATTACTGAATCGATTAAGTTTTTTGGTTCATTTCTTTTAATCAAACTAGTCATATAGCGATCCTTTAGAATGCACGATGATCGAAACTTTAAAGTTTCGTTTTTTTACTACTTGTTTGATCGGCTTTTAGGTACGGTACTAAAGTATCAAAATGAGAATTAGAAATTAAGATTCCTTTATTGAAAAATTGGTCGCTCTGGCAAACCAAGACTGGGAGGTTATGCGGAGTTTTTCATTCCCCAATACTGGGATAACTTTACTACAATTTCATCAAGAGGAATTTCCATTTGACTGGCCCCTGATTCCCATGCCGATTTAGGCATACCATATACAACACAGCTGTCTTCGTCTTGAGAAAAAGTCATTGAGCCTTTTTCTTTCATTTTTAACATACCGTGCGTCCCATCTGAACCCATGCCTGTTAATATGACCCCAATTGCTTTTTTGCCAATTGTTTCGGCGACAGAATTAAAGAGATAGTCGACGGATGGCTTATGGCGAGTCATAGGAGGATCGTCGTTTACTTCAACGAACAGGCCAGAAGGTCTTTTAACGACTTTCATTTGTCGTCCTCCTGGCGCAATCAAAACTCGATTTGAATGGAGTGCGTCCCCAAATTCTGCCTCTTTTACTTCAAACGAGCATAGCGAATTCATGCGTTCTGCAAATGCACGTGAAAAAACAGGGGGGATATGTTGAACAATTACGATTGGGGGGATGTTCGACGGCAGTGAAGTCAAAACTTCTTTTAGCGCTTCCGTACCGCCAGTTGAGGATCCAATTGCAATTACAATATGCGGATCAAAAGATTGTGGCGTGTAGGTAGACGGGACATATTTTTTTACCTTATTTGGTATCCGTACTTTTGCTGAGGCGGCATTTACGACTTTCTCTTTAATAATTGGTGTCACCGAACTCAGATCTGATAACGAAGGCTTTTGAATATAGTCAACAGCACCTAACTCCATGGCTTCAAAAACTTCATTGCCGTCTTTGAGTTCGAGCGAAGTAATCATAACCACAGGAAGTTTATATTTAGGAATCAAAGTTTTTAGCCATTGAACACCAGTCATTCTTGGCATATGGACGTCCAAAGTAATCACGTCTGGTTTAGCCGTTGGCAAAATTAACTCGGCCTTTAAAGGATCTTCGGCTTGTCCAACGACTTCAATTTGAGGATCCTGGCTTAAAATTTTGAACAACAGATCTCGAATTGTTTTAGAGTCATCAACTATTAGAACTCTTATTTTCTTATTCTGTTTTTTTGAAACAGGATTTAAAATGGATTTATCTTTTTTGTTGGGTAAGGAAATTGCTTTTTCTGCTGATGGCCTAGAAAAGCCTGGCCCAAAAAAAGCGACTTGTAGACGCCCTGTTTGCAGGTGAAACAAAATTTTCCGGCCCTTGGCACCGCCGACGTCTTCACCGATAATTGCAATATTATACTTTTTTAGTAACTGCTTCGCAATTTTAACATTTTCTGTTCCGACATGTTGAGACGGGTGTTCTGAAGCAATATTATTGGCTCCTCCCACGAGCTTGGCTTTTAACTGGGAAGGAACTAAATTAAGATGTTTACACGTTTCGGTAATAAGCCTTTCAATAGCGTAGTCACCATACCTTAAAGGATTGTCACTGGAATCATTTGGCAGTTCTGGTAGGGCATAGTGGATTATACCTCCGCCTTTTCCAGTTTCGGAAAAAAGGCAGACGGATATGCATGAGCCTAAAACGGTACTGACCACCACTGGTTCTTTTGATACAATTAGCTCTGCAATATTGAGATTTACAATTTCTTGTTTCACACGACAACCTTTTTGAAAACAGAGGGTTGAAGTGCTTCAAAGATATGCTGCGTCCCTGAAATGGATTCGGAATGACCAATAAAAAGATGGCCGTCTGGTTTAAGCGATAGGTGCAGTTTTTCCATTAAGGTATTTATCGTCTTTCTTTCAAAATAGATGAGCACATTACGACAGAAAACGACATCAAAAATCTCTTTTCCAGGGTACGTTTTTTCAATTAAATTATGCTGTTTAAACGTAATTTTCGAGTGAATTTCGTTCTTCGTCTTAAACCAACCTTCGGCTCGTTTCGTTCCCAACGTCAAATAGGGATGATATTCATCAGGAATTTCGTGTAACTTGGAGTTTGGATAGACGCCGTTTTGAGCCTTGCTTAGTACCTGAGTATCTATGTCAGTGGCTAGAATTTTAAAGGTACTGTTTTTAGGTAAATTTTTTTGCAAAACCATCGCTATGGTATACGGCTCTTCACCCGTCGAGGAGGCCGCACACCAAATTTTGATTTGTCTATTTTGAGATTGCTCCCAAAAAGGAATCAGTTGTTCAACTAAAAAATCAAAATGCTTGGGCTCCCGAAAAAAGTCTGTCTTATTTGTGGTAAGTAAATTTACAAATTGTTGGATGATCGTTGGATCTGATAGTTCTAATTTCTGCTTTAGCTCTTCGACTGATTTTACGCTAGATTTTCTTAAAAAAGATTGAACTCGTGATTTAACGAGTTCTCTTTTTTTTTCGGTAAGATGTATACCTGCAAGCTGGAAGATTTTCTCTTTTAAGTAGAGAAAATCTTCATCCGAAAATCTTTCAGAAATCATGCAAGACTCAGTTATACATCTTTAAAGCCATCGTCATCGCGATTTGGAGTCGAAGATTCGTCTCCGCCGGATGCCATTTGAAAAGACACCTTAGGGTGCTTTTCAGAAGCCGGTTTACTTGCTTTTGGTTTGGCCGCTTTTATGTGAACAATATTTGATTTTGTTACCTTTGGTGCCGCCGCTACGGTCTGTCTGGGTGCCACCGTCGTTGTTGCCAAAGACGTACGATTTCCTGAAATAACCGCCATGAGTTCTTCAACGGATGCTTTCAAAGACTCAGCTTGTGCAGAGAGTTCTTCTGCCGCACTTGCTGCTTCTTCACTGGTTGCCGCGTTCTGCTGAGTCACGGTATCTAGTTGGGACATGGCTTTATTGATCTCGTTAACACCTTGTGCCTGTTCTTTGGAAGCTTGGGAAATTTCCTGTGAAAGCCCAGAGACTCTTGACACATTTTGTACGATTTCATTTAGTACATCCGAACATTGTCTTGCGACGGTGACTCCAGTTTCCACTTTTTCTTTTCCCGATTGAACTAAAGATTCCACCTTTTGCTGCGTATCGCGGACAATGCCTTCAACTTTTGAAATACTCGCATCTAGCATATCCGTGATTTCTTTAGCTGCATTGCCGGACATTTGTGCTAAATTACCGACTTCTTCTGCGACTACGGCGAAACCTTTTCCGTGTTCACCCGCACGAGCCGCTTCGACTGAAGCGTTGAACGAAAGGAGTTTCGTTTGGAAAACGATTTCGTTAATAACTTTTGTTCTATTACCAATGTCTTGAATCACTTTGACGATGTCGGACATCTGGCGGTTACTTTCATTAATTTGGGTAAGGATCGCTTCATTGCTTTGGCTGATTTCATCCATTGATGAAAGCATTTGATCGACCGAACCGCGGCCCTCTTCGGCCTTTTTATGGGACTCAGACGACGTCTCTGAAGTTGATTGGGCATTTTCAGTCGCTTTAGATATCATAGACGTAATTTCTTCAAGCGAAGCCGCCGTTTCTTCTAAGGACGACGCCTGTTCCGTGCTGGCTTCTGACAGCTGTTGAGACGATGACGCGATTTGGGAACTTGCCGCAGCGACCTGGTCCGCATTGGACGCAAGTTGGTGAGCCACATGGGTAATAGCGGCAGAAACTTTAGTCGCAAAAGCAAATCCGATACCCATTCCTAAAAGAACCCCAATTGCGGATACAATTAAAGTCATCTGATTTGTTTCTTTTTCGTGACCGGTTGCTTCGGCCATAAAAACTTCACCATTTTTTTCGTGGTATTGTTTAACAGCATCAATTGCTTCGTCCATTCTTTTCGCTTCATCGACACAGTCGACTAGGAAGATTTTATTCAGTTGAGCCATGTTATCTGCGCCGCCTTGTTTGTATAAGTTAATGGCTCTAATGCCCAAGGCTTTAAAGCTTTTCCAGTTGTTATTAACTTTTTCGTGGAGTTCTTGCTCCCCGGGCAGAAACGGGATTTCAAGGTATTTGGCATCTAGTTTTTCATAGTTTTCGATCGATTTTTCGACTTCAGCAATATATTTTTTTGAATCTTCAGCGCTTAAGTTCGGAAGTCCCAAAGATCTTAAATTGATCCTCACTGATCGATATTCAAGGTACATTGAGTTTATAAGGTTTTGATTAGGCATGACATCGTCAGTGATTTTGTGAAAGGCTTCAGCCACTTCAGCAAGACCTCGAAACGAAACCACTCCGATAAGAATACTTACGCTGCACAAGAATCCTATGAGCCCCAAAAGCTTAGTTTTAAAACTCATATTCATATCTTATTACTCCTTTATAATTTACGTTCAAAATTTTTAAGCAGCTTTCGGTGCTTGTGCCTTCATGGTCTTTAGATCATCAGTATTTAATACTTTTTTTAGATCAATTAATAATGTCAGGTCTTTTCCTTGTCGTGCGACTCCAAAAATATAATCTGTTTTAACAGACGAGTCGTGAACCGGTGGCTCGCTAATTGCCGATTGTTCAAATGTAGTAACCGAGCTAACGGAGTCGACGACAACTCCTAATGAAAGACCATTTACATCTAAAATTACAATCGTGGTTTCTGGTGTCGTTTCGGGTTTGCCGGCTTTCAGTTTCACTCTGAGATCAATGACTGATATAACTTGACCGCGTAAATTCATGATCCCACGAAAGTGAGCCGCTGCCTGGGGGACAGTGGTCGTTTCGGTATTAGCAATCACTTCTTTTACTTGTAACAGAGGCATCGCGAATTTTTCTTTCCCCAAGGAAAAGCATAAAAATCTACCTGCGGATTCCTGGTTGTTTGCGTGTTCTTTCATCTCGTGTTACTCCCTAATGCACCAATATATGTTTAACGTGTAAAGTCCTTTGATTAGCGGATCGGTCGGGCTTTTCAAAACCTTAAGTGAAGGCGCAGTCAAGATTTCTGGATTTTAGACTGGTCTGACTCTAATGGGTTGTGGAAGTCGCGACTATAGTCTTGTCGTAAGGAGTTCCGTAATCTAAGTATGAGACGGCTACGGATTTTAACGACGAAGCGGTTGGTTTTTTTGTTATAATTACCGATATTTCTGAGAAACGTGAGCTGGAGAAAAGGATATAAAGTGGAACAGGACTCGGTCTTAAAATTTCTAGAGACTTGGCGCATGCTAATGGAGGTCAGTTAACACTTTCCGATAGCGCTGAGACAGAATTCATACTATCCCTTCAGCAGGCTCCCTAAGTCTAACTATATTTTTCTAGATCAACTTTTTTGATATAATTTTAAAAACGTGATCGGCGCTTCGAAGTGCGCCGTTCACACTCGCTCCGCCAAAAGCGTCCCCGACAAGATAAATATTTTCCTGCGGCTGGTGGTAAAGTTCTGGCCACGTCGAAGTTGGCTGACAATATCGCCATTTCTTAATTTGAAAATCGGATACATTGATCGAACCGAAATTGGACTTCAGCACAGCCATGGATTTCTCTTTGATTTCATCGTCGGGTAACGGGAAGTTGGTTTCGCTCCATTCATCGCTCATTACAATGGCGTAACTGTAGTCAATTGAAAGTCCTTTTATTTGCTGGGAACAAATCGAATAGATGTCTTTATTGAAATTTTCTACAAATTTCAGATTTTCGAGTAGTGGGTGTTGTACACTGATTAAATTAACTATGGATTTAGAATAGTTAACATTTTCTAATCTAGAATCGAAAGCAATCTCTGAATGCTTTAGCAGCTCTATGGATTGGGGCAATGGGCAGCTGAGTATGACATGTTTTGATACTATTGACTCGCCATTGTCTAAGATTAATTTCAAGCCTTGGTCGGTTTTTTTAAGTGTTGTTACCTTACTATTATATTTAATATTCAAATTTTGAGAGATTTCTTTAGTCAAACGAGTCATGCCTCCTGTGCCGAAGTAGAAATCGTTATCAGCTATAGGAAATTTTTCTAAAATATTTTTACTGGACCAAAACTCCATCAACGACTCAGAGGCTTCAGAACGTTTAATGAATTGAGCGCCGTGGTCAAATTTTGATTCGCCAATTCTGCGAGTCGCCATGCGACCGCCACAGCTTTTTGATTTTTCTAAAATCAAAACCGATGACTTCAAACTGTGTAACTTCCATCCTATATTTAGACCGCTGATTCCGGCGCCTACAATGGCGAAATCATATACCACTATTTCCATCCTTTAGTAATTCCATCGACCGATTGGCGACTACATTTAAAGCGAGCCGTTTTAAAGCCCCTTTTCGTTTCGTGTTTAAGATGGCCTTGGTTATGTATTCTGCGCCTCCATCGAAAGAAAGCTGCTTGCGGAAGCTGAGTCCGCATAAATCGAACAAATTCATTTTCAGATATATTAAACTGTACTTGAATCGCTTCAAATGTAGTTCTATCTTCCCAACCCATTCGAATTAGTCGATCGATTTCATCTTGTGTTAGAGAATTAAATTTATCTTTAAGCTGTCGCGAAAGTCCCATTTATTTTTCCCTATTTGAAAGGTCTTTCATCATTTCCCAGTAGGGAGAAATATCCAAATTGGCATTTAAACTTTTTAGTATGGAATAAACCCCCGCTAACTTTCGATGTAAAAAAATAATGGAATAGGGTGGTGGACTATATATTAATTGATCCGAAAGCGCTTTAACCGCGGTCTGCGATTCCAGCGTGTGATTTCGATCTGAAAAGTCAAAATGAGGTGAACCTTTAGCTCGACTTATAAAAAACGGTTTGATGGCTGTCTTTAGCATTGTTTCAAAGGCCTTAAATGCGTCTTCGGATTCGCGTGGATCGATTAAGCCAAAGTCTATCGACAGAGTTCTAAGTTTCGCGCTCTGGTTCGATGCGGCTGCATCCAAAAGGTTGATGTAGTTTAAAATAAAGTCTTTGGAATACTGTCTTGTGGCTCCAAAGTCTAATAGGCAGATGCTGATATCCTTGCTGCTGGTATCCACCAGAAAGTTACCCCAGTTTGGATCCGTCTGAACCAGACCCCACTCGAAAAACTCATGAAAATATAGATCTAAAATAGCAACCGCCAATGTGTGTTTGTCCGATTGCGCGGGGTTTAGACTCAGCCACTGCCTTAGAGTGACGCCTTTTTCAAAACTCATGCTTAGAACTCGTTTAGTCGAGAGTTCTTCGATGGGCATGGGAACTCGATACCGACACGAAGTGTTTGCGTTTAGTTTATTAATCTTGTCTAGAAATAGTGTTTGAAATTTTGCTTCCGATTCATAGTCAAGTTCCTGCTCCAATATAGTGCGAAATTCTGTGAAAAGGGGATCTAAGTTCATTTTACGGCCCGTCATTTGGCAAAATGAAGTTGCTAACGTTTTTAAAATTTTCAAATCAGAATCTATTGAATCTGCAACGTCTGAATACTGAACTTTTAGAACGATATCTTTATTCTTGTATCGCGCTTTGTGTACTTGACCAATACTAGCGACCCCTAGTGGAGTCTGCGAGATTGATGTAATCAATGATCTTCGCTCACTCGGAATTTCAGACTGAATTATTTTTTCAATCTCACTATATGGATGAGCTGTGGCTGCGTTTTGTAATTGGCTTAAAACCTCTATGGCTTCCGGAGGGAAATAGTTATCTAAGTCTAGACTTAATAGTTGTCCCGCTTTCATAGCGGCCCCTTTTAGACTGGATAAGCTTTTCGCGATTAGGACCGCTTGTTCGACTCTGGAGTTAAAATCGTTAGATTTTAATTCTTTTAAGCCTACTCGTGCCGCTAATTTCGCAAGTTCAAATGTTCGGGCAAGTGGTGAAGATTTCATATTAAAACTCCAATACTGGTGACGAGAGCCACCGAACGGCAGGTCCAAATGAGCGTTCGTGGCCAGTTTCTGTAGACAAGATTCATTTTTGAAATTTGAGAGTCGTATTTAAGTCTACTATGTGTTGGAACATTCACTAGAGCCGTGAGTGCCCAAAGGGAAACCACTGAGATCAGATTCCAGAAGTAAAGCGAAGTTGGGGTGTTCAAATAAAGCCACGCGCCCGTCAAAAGTTCTAAAGACATGAGGGGTGCGACAAGCCAAATTATTCCGGTCATCAAAAAACAAGATATTATGTGAATTACTAATAGGGTATTCATGCAGGTGCGTCTCGATTTGGTTCTAGTTCCATCGGAAGTTGCATAAGGTTTTTTTGAGAAAGCATTATTTCCAGCATTAGGTTGGCGGATAGAATCATGTCTTCAAGTGATTCGACTTTAGATTGATCGTACTCACCGTTTGATGCGTCTTTTTGCTTGAAGGTGTCGAAATCGCGTGTGATCTGCTTTAGCATTTTGCGTTCACGTATTTCTAAAACGTGTTTTATAACGTCATTTATATTTTCGACCGCTTTATAAACCTTGGTTTTTTCGTTTGGTGCCGGCGCTTCTTCAATTAGCTTATAATTGCAAAGTTCATCCAACGCGGGGCTAATAAGAGCTTTTGAAAGACCCAGCTTTTGAGTTAAGTCTGTGCAACTTAGAGGCGTCTTGGAAAGATACACCTGAGTCCAGATTGCGCCATGAATTCGTCTAAAACCCCAGTATCGAATAAAATTTCCGATCGATAACGATAAACTCTGTAGGCATTTGTTGGACTTTGAGGGTTTTTCTTTACTTTTCATATTGTTCATATTAGTATGAACAATATGAAAACGCAAATTAAATTAAAAGTGTACTACGACGGCCTTTGCAAAGTGTGCAGTAAAGAGATTCATCATTACATGAAGCAAAAAGGTGCCGAGAGTATTGAGTTTATTGATATTTGTTCCAGTCAGTTTGACCCTTCAGAGCAAGGGCTTGACCCCCATGCGATTCATAAAATCATGCACGTGCGTACTCAAGATGGTACAATTATTACGCGGGTCGGGGCTTTTGTTGAAATTTGGAAACAGCTACCAAGGTACAATTGGCTGGCCAAAATGGCTGAAAAACCGCTAATCAGATATGGTCTTGAAAAAGGGTATAATTGTTTTGTCGTCATTAGGCCTTTTTTACCTCGTTACGCGAAAGGTGAGGATTGTAAAGATAGCCCCTATTGCGAAGCTAAGTTTTAACACCTCACTTGGCTTTTTATATAAAGATTGCTAGTCTTACTAAGTGAAGATTACAGAGCAAACTATTAGCCAAGATCCCGCCGAGCCGCCACGACGATTTTTTTCAGATTCGAAACACTATGAGTTTTTAATTTGGTATAGTGATTCCACGTTTAAAAAAGTCGCGGGGTTTCAAATCGGTTATAAGCCGAGCCCTTTTAATACCAGTGAAGAGTATTTTTTAACGTTGAAGCCTGGTTCAGACACAATGAAGTATGGGCAGCTGACCGCTGAAGGACAAGGTATCGTCGCGTCTAAAATTATTGAATACTTGGATCAAACCCCCTCTCCAGATCTGATTCAAAAAATTATTTATGCATCCATCGAATTACCCGATGACGTGCAAGATGCGCTCGAGAAGTATTTTTAGCAGGCAGATATGGCAACAAACGAAACTATTTTGGCTATCGATTTTGGGACCAGTCATTCTCTTGTTGGGGCGCTTCATCAGGGTCGGCGAGTGGATGATTTGGCTATTGATCCATCTAGCCAAGATCCTACGTTGATGCGCACTCTTTTGTATTTTCCAAATGCAGACCAGTGTTTTTACGGAACGGAAGCTCTGCGAAAGTATACGGAACTAGAAATGGAAGGACGACTTTTTCGGTCTTTCAAATCTCATTTGCCGAACAAGCATTATCTTGGAACCGTGTTTGATAATCGTATTTTGTCGCTAGAGAATATGATTGGACTCTTTTTGCTAGAGCTAAAGAAGCGGGCGGAAGTAATTTTAAAAACCAAGGTTGCAAAGGCCGTCATTGGTCGTCCAGCGCGTTATTCGATGGACGCGGCCGCCGACGAATTTGCAATTCATCGGATGAAAAAGGCCGCCGAGTATGCTGGTTTTACAGATGTCATTTTTATTCCAGAACCATTAGCAGCCGCTTTAGAGTTTCGTCGTGGTATCAACCAGGAAAAAACAATATTAATTGGCGACTTCGGTGGCGGGACATCAGATTTTACCATCATGAAAATTACTCCAGATAATTTTCAAAAAAAAGACGTTCTAGCTGTTGAGGGATGTCCTTTAGCGGGAGACGCTCTTGATAGCGTATTTATGAGTTCACGCTTGAATCGTGGTTTTGGGGCGCAAACTAAATATCGATTGCCAATGTCGGACAATATCATGACGATGCCGGTCTCAATTATGGATCGTTTAAACAAACCTTCGCAAATTGTTCACTTGAAAGAGCGTGAAACATACGAATTTATAAAACTCGTTCGCAAGTGTTCCTTGCGTAAAGAGGACAAAGAAGCAATAGATCGACTTTTCGTAATGCTAGAAGATCAACAGATTTTCGCATTCTTCGAAGAAATTGAAAAAACAAAAAAAAGTCTTTCCTCGCGGGCTACCAGTGCATTTAAATTTGATTACCCCGATTTGGAAACATCCGAAGTTTTTTCGAGTGTGGAATTTGAAGACTGGGCATTTAAAGTAAAAAACGAAATATTTTCAGCTCTGGATCGTTGTTTGGCGCAAGCGGGTTTGGTGGAGTCACAGATTGAACATGTGTTTTTAACAGGTGGGACAGCCCACGTTCCGTTTATTCAAAGAGAGTTCACTCGTCGATTTTGTGCCAGCAAAATGCAGACAAAAAAAATCTTCCATTCGATTTTATCGGGTTTGATTGAGAGTGCGAAATCTTGGGATGAATTGAAATAGTGGATGTTCGTAGGAGTTGTTTTATGATCCAAGTTGAAATCTGGTCCGACATAGTTTGTCCGTTCTGCTATATCGGAAAGCGTAATTTTGAGACCGCACTTAAACAATTGAAAAATCCAGAGCAGGTTGACGTATCTTTCCGTAGCTTCGAACTGGATACATCGGCCCAAAAGAGTCAGACCCAATCGATTTATCAAGTCTTAGCTAAGAAATACGGTAAAACAATCGAGTGGGCACAGGAAGCAAATAGATCTGTAGTCAATAAGGGCGCGTCTATTGGGTTAATGTTCAATATGGATAGAGTTATACCAACGAATTCGTTCGATGCACATCGCTTGACTCAGTTTGCGTTAACTCAGCAAAAACAGAATCTGCTTTTAGAAAAATTATTTGCGGCTTACTTCACGGAAGGAAAAGATATTTCTAGTCATGGCGTGCTGGTTGATGCGGGTGAGTCTGTAGGGCTGGCAAAAGAAGACGTTTTAAATGTGTTGAATTCCGATGCGTTTGCTTCCGAAGTACGTGAAGATGAAGAACTGGCCCACGAAGGTGGTATCTCTGGGGTTCCGTTCTTTGTTTTTAATCGAAAATACGCTATTTCCGGTGCGCAGCCTCCTGAATCTTTTTTGGATGTCTTTAAAAAGATAGAATCCGAAACAGTTTAATTAAGCCGGCGCCGACCCAGATAATTTACCTCGTCCAGTAGATGGCGGATGATCCACGTGCGGGTAGTCCGCTAGAGCCGAATACTAATCCTGAATTGTGGGATTCCATTCCTGGTGCGCGCGGATGTACGCCTCAGTCATGCGGTTTTCGTGATCTAACCCAAGAATTTAAAGTATTGGGAATCCAATTACGCGTTTACTAGCTGTATGAACCTTCCTACGTTTGTTTTCGATAACGTGCGTTTGATCAAACAAATGGCTCTCTACATTCAAAATGGAAAAATAGAAAAAGTTTTCCACCCTGTTTTCCCACCTGACAAAAATGCAGAACAGGTGTTGAATTGGCTGCGTAAACGATAAAAACTGGCCCCTTCGCGTGCGGTTCTGCGGTTCGTGTATGTAGACATTTCGGCTGTCGTGATTTCAGACAAAATACAAAGAACAAATCTTATTTTGATAAGAGACACATAATTAATTTAAAAATTCAGACAAATTTTAAGTAAAACCACGGTATTATAATAAAATATATAAAATCAATGACGATATGGGGTTTGAGGGTAATTATGTCTGACCGTAGAGAACGTCCACTTGTCCGCGCTCTTTTTGAGCGCACTTCCAGATAGTCTACGCTTTAGCTATATGAGGAACCAACTCAAAATTCCCAAATCGCTAGATAAGCGATTTAAATTTCGCGTGGCTCGGACGCAAGACGAGTTATCCGAGGCCTATAAAATTCTACATGAATCGTATCTTGAAAAGGGTTACACGAAACCTAACGATACGGGAATGCGTATCGTAAAATATTTTGCTTTGCCGACTACAACAACTTTGATTGCATTGTTTGACGATAGAGTCGTTGGCACTATTTCTATTATCCGTAGAAGTACTTTTGGCATTCCAATGGAGAGCTCGTTCGACATTGGTGCCGTACTAGACGATAACAAAGTCATTGCTGAAATATCGTCGTTAGCTATTGATAGTCGATTTCGTGAAAAACGCGGCGCCTTGTTTCTGCCGCTTCTTAAATTTTTTTGGGAGTACGTATGTACCTATATGAGACTCGACGCGCTTGTGATTACGGTTAATCCCAGTATGACAGATTTCTATGAAGGATTCTTAGGCTTTAAACGTATGAAAAACGCCAAGGTGGGGAGTTATAGTTATGCAAATGGAAACCCGGGAGTGGGTCTATGGTATGATGTGCATAAAGCATTTGGATTAATGCAAAGTCTTTATGATCACAAACCCGACGAGAAAAATCTGTATAAGTATTTTTTTGGCGGGACGTTACCAAACTTTGAATTCCCAAATCGAGACTTCTACAAATCGTCTGACCCTGTAATGACACCCAAGATGCTAGAGCACTTTTTTATCGACAAATCGACCGTATTTGAAGAGCTTACGGCGTTAGAAATTATGGGCTTAGCATCCTGCTATCCGGCGGCCTATATTTCTGATTTTTTTCCCAATCTGCAAGAAAAAATCGAACGTTCAAATATTCGCCATCATGTGAACATTCAGTGTAACCTGGGGCCGCAGGCTTCTGTGTCCGCTACAGTTTTAGATGTAAGTGGTACCGGAGTTAAGCTTTTATCTACAGAGTCTATCAGCGGAATAATTCATTTAAATATTCCAATCGCAAAAAACTTATACGCCAAAGTGGCGGGTGTCGTTAAGTGGGAACAGAACTCTGTGTATGGTATTCAGCTGTTAAGAACTGACTCTGCCTGGATACAGTTCTGCCAATACTTACAGAGCGATTTTGAAGTCCTTCAAGATTTAGACGCTAAGAAAGCGGTTTAACTTTACCCGTAAATTTTTTGAAGGAGAGTTTTTCTTTCTTCCAATGTCAGCACATACGGGGCGGACTTAGGCTCATAGGAAGGCAATTTGAAAAAAGGATGGTTTTTATTTTTCCCAGTTACAAGACCTTTCAAAATAAATGGCACTACAGATAAAAAATCTTTAGGTTTAAATTTAGATGACGCATCAGCCGGAGGCTGACCTAAAGCAAAAGCCCCCATTACTCGGCTTTTTACGTTTCCAAGAGCCTGCGTACGTTCAGTTTCTGATTTATAGGGCAGCATTGAGGACAGCATTCCAATCCATGGCATCTTGGCTTGAGTATTTGCGATTGGCGTTTGGCAGCACGAAGCATACCAACGATACAGCCCTTTAGGGGATAACCGAATACCGCGAACTAAGTCTTGTCCCTGAGTGAATTGAAAATTAACGGGATAAACCGGAACGATTTCAGTTCCACCATTTGCATCTAACAGGTCATTTTTTTTTAAGTAGTGAAGATAGCTTTGGCAATCGTCGCAATAGCAAACTAATCGTCCCGGTGATTGGTGCGGAAAGTTTTTAATATGTGCTTTGACTTGTCCGCATTGACATTGAACGTTCATGTTTGTCCTTCCAAATCGATATAAGCTTTTAAAATATCTCGACGGGCAATGATTCCAAGAACTTGCTTGTTATCGTCCATAACTAAAATTTGCCTTAAACCATTTTCTAAAAACAATCTCATGACATCAACAAAAATAGCGTCAGATTTTACGGTAAAAATTTCTTTAGGTTTCAGAAGGCGATGCTTTGCTTCAGCCAAGGTCGTATCCGTTCCGTCGAGGGCACCGATTTGAATCAGATCCAGTTCACTGACTAAGCTTACGAGTTGGCCAAGATGATCAAGTAGTGGCGCACCACTAAGTTTGTAAACCATCAAAAACCGTATCGCGTCCCTAACTGTCATCGTCAAAGTCATGACTTTCACAGGCGAGGACATAATTTCACTGGCTACTTTATGCTTAACTGAAATTTTGTTTTTCATAGAAGCTATTATCCTAACTGATCTGTTTTAGGTGATAGTGCGATTAGTTTCGTTACCTTTCATAATTTTTCTCTGAACTGCACTGCCGAGTGCGGTTCCGATCAAAACGATTTGCCAGATACCTAAGATCCAAACCAAAATCAGAGGAATGGCCGCTAGTGATCCATAAAATTTATTCATATAAAATGCTTTTTGCGCAATCAATGTGAAACTTTTTTGAAGGATCAAAATACAAACAGTGGAAAATGTGGCTGCGATCAAAGCCACGCGTTTGAGGACGCGATCCGCCGGAAACAGTTTGTAAATAAAGTACAAGAAAATAAACATCGCCGCGCCGTCCATTGCGACGGTGTACTGTCGAGCAATCGGCCGCATCATATCCAAAGACCTAACAGCGACGTACATGGCAAGCATACACGGAAATATCACGATCGCGCACCATACGACTAGAAAGCGACGATGAATCGGACGTGAAACTTCGTGCGACCAAATTCGTTGAATACCCCGCTCCATATCGCTAAATAGCCGCCACGAGGTATAGAGTAAAATAATGATGGCCGTGGTACCAATGGTCTGTGCTTGAACTTTTTCAAGAACCGTGTGAATCCACTGCGAAACCTCGGCCCCCATCGCTTCTTTTACGTAGCGAAGTAAAAATCTTTCAATGCGAGGAACTAGGTAATCAATCCCGCCGATCATTTTGAATGACACTAACACAAGTGCCAAAAATGGAATTAAACTTAAAATGGTAGTGAAGGCTAGGGAACTCGAAATCCAGCGAATATCGCCTTCACGCAATTTTTTAAAAATGTCTTTTATGATCTCGCGCAAATAGTACCCTTTAACTAACGATGAGTTAGCTTAAAGTGTACCTTTGCTCTACAGTAAAATCACCATTCATTTCTTTTACCTTGGCTAAATCACAATAAGGATCGTGCTCGAAAAACAAGTATGCATTTTCTTTAGCAGCTTGACCAAGGTACTTAGTTTTTTCTTCGATAAGCATTAGTGGATTCAAATCGTAACCCATGACCCACGGCAGACGTACATGAGAACTCGTAGGAACAACATCACCACAGTATATAACTGTCGTTTTTCCGTCTGTAATGTGTACCATCTGATGTGCTTGAGTGTGGCCATTAGAAATCCAAGTCGTAATACCAGGTACGATTTCGCTTGGTCCATCCAGCTGAATTAATACACCAGCATCCAGCAATGGTTGAACATTGGCGGCGTAGTAGGATGCCTTTTCACGTATGTTTGGTTTCAAGGCTGTTTCGACATTTTTCTTTTGGACGTAATATTTTGCATTTGGAAATGTCGGTACTAATTTCCCATCTTTAGTCGTAACCCCACCACCGGCGTGGTCAAAATGTAAGTGAGTTAAAATTACGATATCAATATCGTGCGGATTTAATCCTTGTTTTTGTAGTGATTGTAACAAGCTGGATCCACCGGCTTCAATTTTATAAATTTCGGCAAATTTAGTTCCCAACTTTTCGCCGTATTTTTGGACAAAGTCTGAACCATTTCCGCAATCTATTAGAATGTCTTTTTCCCCTTTTAATAAAAGACCACGGGCTTCCATGCGAATTCTATTTTTATCATCAGCTGGGTTCGATTTTTCCCACAAGACTTTGGGAACGGTTCCAAACATGGCACCACCGTCCAGACCAAACTCACCAGTCGGTATCGGATGAAGATCATAGTTGCCAATTTTTAATTGAATAGGAGAGATAGTCATAAAGGACTCCTTTAAGCGTCAAAGTTAACAGTTTGATCGTCCGCAAACGCATCTGGATTAATCGTGATTACCCAGTCCTTGTAGGCCTTGTAAACCTGATCAATCGGCGACGGTGGAATGACGGGACCCACATAAATTGTCAGTTTGCCTGGTCGTGCCCACGGACGACCTTTGGGCATAAGCTTGGTATTTCCATCTAAGAACAATAACAATATAGGAGTCTTTGTTTTTTCAGAAAAAACAGAAACGCCACGTTTGAACGTATGAATCTTGCCATCGGGGGTACGTGTACCTTCAGGAAATAGAATTAACCAGATGCGATCCATCGAAGTTAACATGCGGGTAATCAAATTTATGGCTTCACCTTTGCGGTCTTTACGATCAATTGGAATTGCGCCTAAACAATGCTGCGAGAAAAATGTAAAGAATGCGTTCGAGAAAAAATAATCTTTTGCCGCTGCAATATATAAATCTAGCCAATATTGGGATGGGATCGAGGCCGCGATCGACGTCGCGTCCAAATGGCTTCCGTGGTTTGAAATAATCAATAGTCGAGGATGATTTTTATAAAGCGAATGATAATCACCGACGACTTTCAAACGAATGTAAAATGTGAAAACAACTTTTAGATAAATAGACCAGGCAAAACGAAAGAACATACTGGTCCAATCGTGTGCGCGCGTAAAAAGTGGTAAATGCTTTAGATAAGTTGGCAACTGAGTCCATTGCTCGTTATCGTATTTCCAGTCTCTCATTACTATTGTATCCAAACCATGACGTAATAATAAATTGGCGCCACAAAAATCAGTCGGTCAATTCGTGTCAAGAAATCACCGCGCCCGATGATGAAGGGGCCTACAATTTTAACTCCGGCATCGCGACGGACGACCGTCATCACCAAGTCGCCAAGTAATCCCCCCAAGGAGGCAACCAAACCAGAAGTGTACCAGTATTTATCACCTTGATCAGGCAGTAACCAGCGCATGAATCCCGCTAGAGCTAAAGTGAGTATAACAGAAACAACGGTAGAGCCCAATGTTCGTTTAGGATCGATGCGTTTAAACAATCGAAATGATTTAAAATATCTTGAGATGGCTAAATTTGTGTTATCGCAAAATTCCGTCAACACGACTAGATACATAATTTGGTAAAGACCTTTTTCTAAATTCAAGATCAAACCCAAATGCATAAATGACCAGCCCAAAAAGATAAACGCTAACAGCGTAATCGAAATGTATTGAATCATCCGTTTGTAATTATCACGTAAAAGTGGAACTAAACAGCTGACACCCAGAACGATGATCGGCAGCTGATTATACAATGAAACCCAATTGTAATAAGACGCTACTCCTAAACCGTAAATACCCAAATAACATATAATCACAAAATAGTTGCGATGATACATCCCCATGATTTGAAAAAAGGCCTTCGCGCCGTACACCGACATCAATGTCAAAACGATCAGCGGTACGGGATTAGGAAACGAAAAAACAACGAACATGATCGGAGCTACGAACAGCCAGGATTTGATACTAGCCCAAGCACCTTTGAAGTAATAGTTTTGAGTACGAAATAAATAGACAATTAATCCCGAAGCAAAAACGATCGCTAATGTCGTTAGCGCCGTCTGGCGATAGATCGGGTCAGAGAACAACAATGAATGATTCAAGAATTCCATTTTTAACTTTCAGTAATTTTTAAGTCTTTAATTTTCTTATATAAGTTCGATCGGGACACCTTTAAAAATCGGGCGGTCTCGTCGATGTCAGTGTGAAATTGTTTGAGCGCCGTTTCAATCATTTTTTTCTCAAAGACCCTCATGACGCTCTCTAAGCCGTCGGCTAAATTGTAAGAATCTGTTAAGGAATCGGGGGGATTGCGCCCTGAGCGCGCCTTTATTTCAAGCAGGTTTGCAATATCAGCTACCCTAATAATGGGTAGAGGCGACGTTAGGCACAGTTGTTCGATGATTCGTTTGAGTTCGCGAACATTGCCGGGCCAGCCATAGGCCTTTAGGACGTCCATCGCCTCGGACTCGAAGGATTTATTTCTATAGGGTCGCTCTGTCTCTAAAAAATGATTTGCCAAAGCCGGAATGTCGTCACGACGTTCGCGTAGAGGTGGAATTACGATCTTTTGTGAACTTAAGCGGTAGTATAAGTCTTCACGAAACTCGCCTTTTTTAATCATTTCTTGCAGCGGCCGGTTAGATGCTACGATTGTACGCACGTGAACACGGGTAGGCTCTTTGGCGCCGACCCGACGTATTTCGCCAGATTCTAAAAATCGCAAAAGCTTGGCTTGAAACGATAGGGGCATAGCTTCTATTTCATCTAAAAACAAATCCCCTCCGTGTGCGGCTTCCGTTAAGCCGATTTTATGACTATCGGCACCGGTAAAGGCGCCCTTAACATGACCGAACATTTCACTTTCGAACAGGGTTTCAGGAATGCTGGATGAATTCACGGCAACGAATGGACGTTCACTTTCTTGGCTATGCAGCAGGCTGGCGATGACTTCTTTACCCGAACCGGTTTCACCTTCAATTAAGATGGAACGGCGCTCGCTTTTCATTTGCGAAATCTGCTTTAAAATCTTTTGGCTAGCTTCGGATTGGCCCACCCAACGAGTCAGATGTTTGCCTCGGCCATGAAAATCAAAATTACGAATCTGACAATGAGCTAAAATTTTCTCAAGTGTCGATTGAAGCTCTTCCTTTGAAAGGGGTTTAGCTAGAAATTTTTGGGCACCCGAAATTAAACAGGCCTCCATTGTTTTTCGCTCAAGGTGCCCCGACATCGCCACAATTTCAGTTTGAGTGTCTCGACTAGACAATGTCTTGATAACATTGACGCCGATAGGATCAGTTAAGTCTGCAGTCAAATTCATATCAACAAAAGCGGCATGGAAAATAACGTCAGTTGGGACCCGATGGTAATCTTGTATATTGTAAAGTCGCCACGGTTTACTAACCAATGTTTTGAAAATTTGGTGTATCAACGGATCATCATCAACGACAAGTAAGTTAAATTCGGTTATTTCCATTTGTAATAGTCTGCCTGGAGAGTGCTTGTTTCTAAATCATTAATGCAAAGAGTTAGCTTTTTTATTGAGTGAATACGTCATCAAAAATCCTTCAGAAATTGCGAATTCTAAACTACTATCAAGATTCATTGTCCATTGTCGCGAAGGAGTGTTGATGGAAAAAATTAAAGTACTGTTGGTGGAAGGCATTCATGCCATTGCAAAAGCGCGATTAGAAGAAGAAGGTTATCACGTTGATTTGATTAGCCACGCTCCCAGTGAAGATGAACTCATTGAAAAATTGAAAGATTATAGTGTTCTAGGAATTCGATCAAAAACAGAAGTGACTAAAAAAGTATTAGATCAGTCGAAACATCTTTTAGGCATAGGAGCGTTTTGTATCGGCACTAATCAAATTCAGCTCTCTCATGCAAAATCAATTGGCGTCCCGGTATTTAATGCACCTCACGCAAACACCCGCAGTGTCGCCGAGTTAGTTATTGCAGAAATGATCTCTTTATCTCGCCAGCTTGGCGATCGCAATATGAAAGCCCATCAAGGTGATTGGATAAAATCAGCAGATGGTAGTCGGGAAGTGCGTGGAAAAACGCTTGGAATCGTGGGTTATGGTCACATTGGCAGTCAGCTTTCTATTTTAGCTGAAGCCATGGGGATGAAAGTAGTTTTCTTTGACGTTATTAAAAAACTTCCTCTTGGAAATGCGAAGCCAAAACGGACATTGGCCGAATTGTTAGAAGCCTCTGATTTCGTTTCATTGCATGTGCCGGAAACTCCACAAACTAAAAACATGATTACTGAGAAAGAAATCAGTTTGATGCGAACAGGAAGCTACTTAATCAATGCCAGCCGTGGAACGGTTGTCGTTATCGAAGATTTAGCGGCGGCATTGAAATCGAAAAAAATTGCGGGCTGTGCGATTGATGTGTTTCCAATAGAACCATCATCCAACAAAGAAAAATTTGTGTCCCCATTGCAAGGTCTGTCAAATGTAATTCTGACTCCACATATTGGGGGGTCTACGGAAGAGGCTCAGTACTCTATTGGTCTTGAAGTCGCAGAAAGTTTTAGAAAATTTTTGAAATTGGGTACGACCGCTGGGGCGGTCAATTTCCCGCAAGTGGAATTGCACGCTGTCGATGGCATTACCCGCATTCAAAATGTTCACAAAAATGAGCCCGGCGTTCTGGGTGAAATCAACGGTATCATTTCAAAATATGGTGCTAATATTCAAGGTCAGTTTCTTTCAACGGATGAAAACATTGGCTACCTTGTTGTCGATATAGAAAATATGAAATCAGAAAAACTTGTGGACGAGATTCAGAAATCCTCGCGCAGCTTACGCACACGCGTGATCTTCTAAGTCTGTCATTAAGCAAACATTTGTTTTTTTGTGTTACAGATATACTCATTTTGGGTCGTCTAAAGACTGGAAACGTCTCGTTTCCGTACGCTCGATTTTTTAATTCCTGAAAAGTATGAGAGACTTATCTTTCGGGAGTTTTTGTAATGACAGTGGCCGTGGGTGTTTCAAATCGAAAGATAAACTTCGTAATTCATGAGCTGAAAAACATTTCATCTGAATTGAGTTTGGCTGATGAACCGAAATCGATTGAAATTGTACAATGCGAAGTTAGTTCCATTACTTTCCGATTAAAAAAAACCTTGGTCAAGGTCGTCTCTGAATCTGAACAAAATGTTACGATAGAGATGAATCAGTACGACTTTGAAACTTGGCACCGTATAATTGAAAACATCAGTAAAAAACAACGGCATGTTGATAAATTGTTTCAAGCCATGAGAGGCGAAGATTAAATAATGAATCGAGATAAAGACACGGATGTCGCAAAATTTCTAAACAGTCAGGGCGCTTTAGTTGTAGAGCCGTCAAATGCATTCTTTTCCGTTATCCAAAGCTGTTTAGTCAGCTATGGAATGGATTCCAAGAAGATTATCATGGCTAATACGTACAAAGACGCGGTCGCTATCTTAAAAGAAGAGAAACCAAGAATACTAATTACCGAATACATGATTGGCAAAAACTTTGGCTTATCGCTAATTGACATGCATGACGAAATGTATGACGCCTTTTCTAGAATCGCGATCGTGGTGACTAAGGAGTCTTCGGATAATGCCGTTGCGGAAGCCGCCGAAGAGCAATTAGATGCATTTATTGTAAAACCATTTTCGGGAGCCGATTTTCAAAAGCGTTTTATCGAAGTTGTAAAACGCAAAATGTATCCGTCTGAATATTTAAATCGAATTCGCGATGGAAAAGAAAAAATTAAATCAAAAAACTTACCCGAAGCTGTCGTCATTTTCAATGAAGCCAAAAAGTTGAGCCAGACGCCCACATTAGCCTGTTACTATCTAGGTGAGTGTTATCTGAATCAAAATGAGTTGGTGTCAGCACGCAAAGAATTTGCAGAAGGTCGTAAATATAATAGCCTTCACTACAAGTGCTTAACAGGTGAATTTGACTGCTTAATGCAGGAAAAAAGATATAAAGAAGCCTATACGTTGGTGGAACTCATACGTAAACACTATCCGGTAACTTCGGTGCGATTAGGTAAGTTTTTTATAGCGGCAGTATGCACAGAGCATTTTGAAGATATGATGTTGTTTTATGAAATGTTCACGAATTTAGATTATCGTCCTCCGGAACTAATTGGTCTGGTGTCGTTAGCACTGTTGACTGCTGGTCGTTACAATATTCGAAACAAAGACTTGGAAACTGCCATCAAGCATTTTGAACTCGCCTCGAATGTAACAGGACGAAGTGTAGAAACGCTGGAAAAAATCATCGAGGAGTGGTTAAAGATTGAGGATATCAACACGGCCGAACGTTTTTTTAAGCTCATCCGAGGTGATGATGTCGGTAGCGCTAAGCACATTCAGCTCAATTTCAAAATTGGTGTCCACATGATTACTCCCGAAGCTGCTTTGGAAATGGGACGGAAAATAGTAGTCGAGGGCAACAGCACGCCGGAAGTTACTAAACGCGTAGTCAAGCTTGCCATTGATACTGGCAAGGCCACACTAGCGGAATCCTTGATTATCAAGGGCGCGCAGGCACACCCTGAAATCCGCAAAGAACTCTACGATATGCTAGAGGGGCAATCTAAATAAATACAAAGTCTTCATCGTATTTTCATCAATGCGATGGTAAATTTCCAAAACGTCTTCGGGGGGCGTTAAGTTTCTTTGTGTAAATTGTTGACGAGCTTTAGGATAAACTTTCATTGGTCCAATGGCTGGTGAGCCCATAGATTCTGCTACAAAATATTTCGCTGCAGGAATAGTTTTAGTTTTAAAACCGTCAGGCAAATCGTTTTTTATTTGATCGATGATGCAACCAACATCCGAACGAAGGCGCTCATGTTCAACGACTTCAGGATCATCTAAAAAATGTCCAAAGCTTTTTGAGCAATCTACATTTGCAGTCTTTGCCCAGGCTTCGACTTTTTCCAAAGAGTCCAATATTTTATGATAAGGTCCAACGTGTTCTAAATACACTAAGTGCATTTCAGGCATAGGTTGTTCGGCAATGATAACATCTTTGAAAAACCCCAGCTTCACTGTAGCCCAACCTACAAGTCCAATTGCAAAAAGTAAAACGCCTAAGAAAACACTTTTCATATTATTTTTTCCATTTAATAGAGCAACCCATAGACGGCGTTTGCCCTTTGGGGAATTCATCGCTTGTTAATAACGATTCAACTGCGGCCAAAAGTTCACGACGAGTAACTTTATCTGGTTCTTTCCAGTTGTCATCCAGACGACCACGATACGCTAGCTGAGATTTTTTGTTGTATACAAAAAAGTCAGGGGTACACACCGCGCCAAAGCGCTTCGCCACGCCTTGAGAATCATCAAATAAATACGGAAACGGATAGTTTTTGTATTCAGCACGTTTTTTTAATTCAATAAAAGAATCATCGGGGTAAGTTTCCGCATCGTTTGACGAAATGGCGACTACTGAAATATTTTTCTTTTTTAGTTCGTTACCTAGCTCAATTAAACGATCTTCAATCGCTTTAACATACGGGCAATGGTTACAAATAAACATAATGACGAATGGATTTCCATTCGTGAAATTTTTTAAAGAATACGTTTTACCATCCGTGGCCTGAAGAGTAAAATCAGGACAAGCGGTGCCAAGTTCATCTTGTGGCGTATAGGTTAGTGCCATCAGGTTCTCCTGTTAGAGTTGATTCCAGGGAATCTTGTTTCCACCAGAGGTCAAATCACCATTAGGGGATACGTCATCGATTTTGTTTGAAAGTAGTACGTGTTTGTTCAAAGCTGATTTTAAATTTTCACGGTCAGTTGAGCTTAGTTCTTCACCTGATAGTTGCGCGGCTTCCGTGAGTTCAAAGAAAAAACGATCTAGGAAGCGAACCCAATCCGTACCCAGCAGAGGACACTTCTTTGGCATTTCAGCTACGAGACTAGTGGCATGTGGAATTTCAGCTGGTTTCTTTAAAACATTTAAACCAAGACCGATGAACGTAGTGATTTCATTTCCTTGAGTCACGGTTTCAATCAGAAGTCCTGCACACTTTTTATCGCCGATATAAATATCGTTCGGCGCTTTCAATGCGAACGGAATATACAGCCATGTATTTTGTAAAGCCCGCAGTAACGCCATACCGATCCTAGAAGGAAATGTAATATGCGGACTATCATTTAGATAGAAACCCCAAGTACTTAAAAGAGCGGCACCCTTTGCCGTCGTCCACGTATTTTGTCCACGACCGCGACCCAGTGTTTGTTGGTCGGCTAAAAATAACATGAAGTCATTTTCGGCTAAGCCTTGTTCTTTGGCGTGCGAATTTGTACTTGATAGCGATTCTTTATAAAAACATGGGATCTGGGAATTTTGCGCCCAGGCGTATGTCATTTTACCGATTAAGATATCGTCTAATGGAGATTCTGAATCCATGTCAGGTCCTTATTTTTTTTGCCAATCGAATTGCAAGCTAACGTCAGCAACAGGAGCCGAATGAGTTAGTGCACCTACGGAAATGAAATCAATTCCCGCCTTTGCAACTTCGGGAACGCGCTCTAGGCTCATGTTTCCGCTCGCTTCGGTTTCAATATCTTCAGGGATTAAAGCGCGAGCCTCTGTTAAAGCATGTGTATTCATGTTGTCTAAAAGAATGCGTTTCACTTTTAAAGCCACTGCAATTTTCACGTCGTCTAAATTACTGGCTTCAACTTCGATATCTAGATTGGTGTTTTTTCGAGTGCGTTCCACCGCATTTTTGATACCGCCCATCATGGCAATGTGATTATCTTTGATCAAGATCGCCGTTGATAAGTTCATTCGATGGTTAACTCCACCGCCATGAACCACGGCTTTCTTTTCAAGATCCCGATAACCAGGAAGTGTTTTTCGCGTATCTAGAATGCGAGTTTTCGTCCCCGCAATTGCATCCACAAAACGGCGAGTGTAGGTGGCGATACCAGACAAATGACCTAGAAAATTAAGAGCTACGCGTTCGGCTTTCAAGATTTGAATTAAGTCGCCTTCTAGCGAGCAAATATTTTGTCCTTTCAAAATACGTTGGCCTTCTTCAAAGTGCCATTTGATTTTTACATTTGGTTCCAGCATCGAAACGGTCGTTTCAAAGGGAAGCAATCCCGACAAAATGATGTCTTCCTTTGCTTTTAATACGGCTTTGCCTGGTTTTGGAGTTAATCCTAACGAGTCCGTCGTAACGTCACCATTAGGCATGTCTTCTTTGATAGCGGCTTTAATTAAGTCATTTAATAGCATGGGACAGTAATAGAACCGCAGGCGTAATTAGTCCACTAAATTACGGTTCTTGGAGTAATTTTTTGATTTCTTCGCGGACGATGCGTTCTGTGATGTCGGGTAGCAGTGACCAGGCGATTTTTTCGGCGATCACGCGGGCTTCTTCGCGGAAGATTTTTTCTTGAGTTTTAGCGTCGAGGGGAATGTTCGACAATGCTGGAACTGCAAATTCATTTTTTTGAGAACTTGGCGGCATTCCAGATGCTGGTGGTTGCTTTGGCTTATTGATATCAAGTTCGGCATCTTCTAATTCTGAATCCGAGAAAATGATTTCTTCAAAGTTATCCGTGATTTTGCGTTTTGCTTTTAATAAATCGTCTTCTTCGATGCTACCCAAAGGCTTTGGTATCTGAGCTTTTTCAGTCTTAATCACATTCACTTGTTCCGCTTGCCATTCTTCTGGGCCGTCGAGTGAAGTGGAATCATCCATACTCGGTGCATTCAAAGGGATAGATTTGTGAAGAGGAACTTGCGCAAACTCTTCGCTATCTTCTGTTAACTGCAGCTCCTCTGGCAGGATGGAGTCGTCAATAACATAATCGTTAGATTGTGATGGAATATTGAAATTAGGAACTTTAGGCGGTGTTACGCTTTGGCGATTTTCGGACGACTCTTTACGGTAATCTTTGATTGAGTCAATCTCGTCAAAGTTTAAGAACGAGCTTATTGGGTGACTGACTGTCTTTGGGCTCAGCTCTTGAATAATAGATCGTAATGTTTCAACCTCGAAAGGCTTTTCTAAACGTTTATTGGCGCCCGAGTCTTTAGCTTTGGCTTCGTCGATTCCCATCAGCGAGTTCCATAGAAGAACGACTGGAATTTTGCCTAATTCTGGGTCACGTTTGATGTCACGTGCAACTTCGTAACCTGACTTTTTAACCAGTAATACATCCACAAAAATAACATCAGGCTGGAAAACTTTGGCGATCGGCACGACGTCTATGCCAACGGGCACAGCTTTGACTTCAACTGAGTAGTCTTGCAGAGCTAACTGAATTACTTTTTTAATTGTTGGACTCTCATCAGCCAACAAGACGCGCAAAGCCATGTATCAAGTAAATAAGGATTTTTTTAGTGAGTCAAGCCATAATCAGTGAGTGGTACGCATTGATCGATACATCGCTAAACATTTCATCGGGTTTTTTCTAGGTGGTATCCTAGTTTTCTTGACTGTTTTCTTGGCTATTGACGTACTTTCTACGTATGTCAGTTACCCCTCGGCTACGGCGGATACGCTGATAAAATATTATTTATTTTATGTCCCAGACCTATTTCAAAAAATGATCCCCGTTTCCTGTTTATTAGGCACTATTTTATGCTTATCGAGTCTAAATAAATCCAACGAGCTGATCGCCCTTTTTGCGGCTGGCTATAGCTTATTGCGGATTTCAATGCCGATCTTGGTTCTGGTGACCTTTCTTTCAGGGCTTAGCTTTGTTCTGAGTGACCGCATTATCCCGTCACTGAATCGTCAGAAAAACTATATTTACTATCACGATATCAAGAAAAACCCCGGCATGTTTTCTATCGTGAAGACCAATCGTATTTGGTACCGGTCGAAAAACGAGATTTTTAATATCAAAACCTTAAATGTTGAAGGAACCAAGGCGCAAGGGCTGACTCTGTATACCTTTGACGATAACTGGAATTTGCAACGAATGATTACGGCTGATGATGTGGATTTAAAAGTCGACGGCAATGCGCCGGCACCGGCCGAGGCGGCCAATTCAGAAAAACCTAACCCAGGTCATCATGATCAGTATCAATGGGCTCTGAAAAATGGAACCGTGACGGTTTTTTACAAAGATTCAAACTTCCCCATGACGTCGACGTTTAAAAATAAAACGATCGTGATGAATGAAGAAGCGCAAGATTTACAAAGTAGCGGGCAAACGTCGGAAATGCTCACTCAAAAAGAACTATCAAAATTCATTGAAAAAAATAAAGAGGCTGGCCTGGATACAATTCGATATGAGGTCGATTATCAGGCTAAAATCGCATTTGCGTTCGCCGGATTAGTTATGTCTATGTTGGGGATTCCTTTTAGCGTTTCTAGAGGGCGTTCTGGCGGTGTCATGCTACAGATTGGTATTTGTATAGGGCTTGTGTTTTTATACTGGATCTTTTATAACTCGTGCATCACGCTCGGCAACCATGGCCATTTACCTCCAGTTATGGCGGCCTGGATCCCGAACCTGGTTATGATCGGCCTCGGTTTTGTGCTGATCTCGAAAACTAAAAAATAAAGGATACGCTATGGCCATCATGGAAATATTGACTTACCCGAATCCTCGGTTACGGGAAGTTTCTGCACCTGTTGACGTTTTTGATTCGAAGTTAAAAAAACTGACTGAAGACATGATTGAAACTATGTACGATGCACATGGCATTGGTTTAGCCGCGCCACAAGTGGGCGTTTTACAACGCGTAGTAGTGATTGATACCCGTCCAAAAAATGATGAAGGTCGTCGGTATGATAACGATGAGATGGGCGAACTAGAAAAGAAAGTGACTCAACCTTTGATTTTAATTAATCCACGTATTGTTGGTGGCGTGGGATCAACTACGTTTGATGAAGGCTGCCTAAGCGTTCCTTCCTTTTACGAAACGGTTGAACGTAAAGAAGTGATCGAAGTGGAAACCTACGATTTGAGCGGCAAAAAATATAAATTTAAAACAGATGGGTTACTGGCGATCTGTATTCAACACGAATTAGATCACTTAGAAGGTAAGCTATTCATTGACCGTATTAGTTTCTTGAAGAGCAAGAAAATCAAAAATGAAATTCAAAAACACGGTTATCCTAAAAAAGAAAAAAAAGAAAAAGCTGAAGTGAAGAAGTAATGAAATCACTTAAAGTCTGTTTTTTGGGAACACCAGAATTTGCAGCCACCAGTTTGAAATACATACTGAGTGATTCGTATTACCAAGTTGTCGGTGTCGTCACTCAGCCAGATCGACCGGCGGGTCGCAAGTTACAAATGACTCCAAGTGAAGTGAAAGTCTTAGCACAGCAGCATAACGTGCCGGTTTTAACTCCTGAGAATCTGCGCAAACAGCCCGAGATATTGGAACAAATAAAATCCTGGAAAGCGGATCTAGCGATCGTTGTCGCCTTTGGGCAAATTCTAAATGATGAATTCCTAAATAGCTTTGAATTTGGTGCCGTTAATATCCATGGATCGCTTCTGCCGCTTTGGCGTGGTGCTGCCCCGATTCAGCGCTCCCTTGAAAATGGTGACAAAGAAACAGGTGTGGCTTTGCAGAAAATTGTTAAGCAGCTTGATGCCGGCGGAGTCATTGGGGTTCGTAAGGTAGACGTTCAAGACGATTGGAATGCTAATTTCATGTATCAAAAATTAGCGGAACTAGGGACTGATTTACTTAAACGTGATCTAAAAGATTATGTGAGTGGAAATCTTGTTCCTGCTAAGCAAGATGAAACTCAAGTGACCATCGCAAAAAAAATCGATAAGTCAGAGTCTGAAATTGATTGGCATTTAACAAGTGAGCGTATTCATAATAAAGTTCGTGCTTTTTCGATGGGGCCCGGAACCTATACTTGGTTGAATGGTAAAAAAGTTAAAATTCATAAAACTGTGGTTAGAAGTAAAACGGGTGATGATCTGGAAAAAACAGGTTGTGTATTGGCTATTCATAAAGACAGTATTTCGGTTCAGTGTGGTAGCGGTGTGATTGATCTGATCGAACTTCAGCCGGAGTCGCGTAACCGCATGACCGCTGGTGATTTCATCAAAAGTAATTCACTAGATACAAAAACAAGGTTTGGAAAATGAAAAAAATCTCTCCGAGTTTACTTGCTGCCGATTTTGCCAATATTGAAAATGAAGTTAAAAATGTGACCGCGGCCGGCGCAGATTTTCTACATTTGGATATTATGGATGGACATTTCGTACCGAATTTAACTTTTGGTCCTCCTGTGGTGGCGGCGATTAAAAAAGTAGCAACCATTCCTTTGGATGTTCATTTGATGATTGAAACACCTGAAAAATATGTCGACGACTTTTTAAAAGCGGGTGCTGATTACTTAACGATTCACATCGAATCCACTCAGTATACGGCGGAGCTTCTGAAAAAGATTCGTGCCTTTGGTGCTAAAAGTGGTTTGACGTTAAGACCACGTACGCCGATTGAGTCTGTTAAAGATTTTTTACCTTTATGTGATTTAGTTCTTGTTATGACGGTAGAGCCCGGATTTGGCGGACAAAGTTTTATGATGGATCAAGTCGCTAAGATCGACTGGTTAAAAGACCATCGTCAAAAAAACAATCTGCACTACTTAATTGAGGTCGACGGTGGCGTCAGCGATAAAACCCGCATCCATGTTGAAAATGCAGACGTTCTGGTAGCAGGAACCTATGTGTTTAAAAATGATTACAAAAAATCTATTCAATCGCTAAGGTAGTCGTTTTAGGTAACCCCGACTAGTTTTGGAAATTTTCTTTGAACTCAGCTTGAAAAAAATTAAATTTGGAACTGTCCAAACAGTGTAGTTTATAATTTCAAAGGATATATCAATGCGTCTGATTTTGTCGTTGTTCCTAGCTCTATCAGTTACATCAATCAAAGGCTTCGCTCAGGAAGAAAAAATACTTCGGGTCGGAATTGGCCAAGAGTTTGATTCTTTGAATCCGCTAAATACGTCTATGTTATCGGCTATTTATATTTATAATATGATCGGTCGAAATATGTCGAGCTTAGATCATAATATGAAGTGGCATCCGCAGGTGGTAGATGAAGTTCCCTCGTTCAAAAACAAATTAGCGGAAATTAAAACAATCAACGGTGTAAAGAAATTAGTTTCGATTTGGAATATTCGTTCGTCGGCAAAATGGGGTGACGGTGTGGTGACCTGTGCTGATTTTAAATTTACATGGACTGTCGGACGTTCTAATTTTGTCACGGTTGTTAATCGGGACATGTACACAGATATTGAAGCTATCAACTGCGACGAAAAAAAGCCAAAACGAGTCGAGATGATTCACGCAACAATTCGTTGGGATTTTTATAAAATGTTCCAGTTCTATATTTTACCAAAGCATCTGGAAGAACCTGTATATGCTAAATACGGCCAAGAAAAAGAAGGCTAGACCGTAACTCTAATTACGTGAAGAATCCGACAAATCCAGGTTTGCACAGTGGACCATTTGTGATTTCAGAATTGAAACTAGGTAGTCACGTACTTTTAAAAAGAAACCCTTATTTTTATGGAAAAAAACCCTACTTTGATAAAGTTTTAATTCGTGTCATCGCGGACACGGCCGCGCTAGAAGCTAACTTGATTTCAAAACAAGTCGATATGGTAGCCTCAATCGGTTTTAATATGGATCAAGCGTTACTGTTAGAAAAGCGTTCGGCTAAGGAAGGTTTACCTTTTGAAGTTCGTTATGTATCAGGTTTGACATATGAACACTTGGATATCAATTTGGATAATCCAATTTTGAAGAGCAAAACAGTACGCAAAGCTTTATTGTTAGCGATTGACCGTCAGTCGATGTCGCAAGCTTTGTTTGAAGGCAAGCAAATCGTCGCGCCACACTTTTTAACTCCACGCGATCCTTGGTTCGCTAACCTTCCAAAGAATTTACAGAAACCAGCGGCCTATTCAAAAAAAGAAGCTGAAAAATTACTAGAGTCAGAGGGCTGGAAAATGGGCACGGATGGTTACCGATACAAAGACGGAAAAAAACTTTCGATTGTTTTGTCGACCACGGCATCCAATCGTCTACGTGAAAATGTGCAAACGTATATTATGGATCAATGGAAAAAAGTGGGTGTAGAGGCGATTTCTAAAAATGCGATTGCTCGAACATTTTTTTCCGATTTGATGAATCATCGAAAATTTGAAGGTACAGCCATGTTTGCTTGGACGTTCCTTCCTGAAATGCCTCAAGGAAAATTTTATCACTCACGGTCAATTCCGTCCGAAGCTAATGGTTGGATGGGGCGTAACTATTCTGGATACAAAAATCCGAAACTTGATGCCATGTTGGATAAATTAGAAGTTGAAATGAGTGAAAGTAAACGTCAAGCGATAGTTAATCAAATCGTTGATATCTACGTCAGGGAGCATATTACGATACCGCTGTATTATCGTGTCGATATTTCTGTTGTTCCAAAAGCTCTAAAAAATTATAATATGGCCGGAACTCAGCAAACCGAGTCTTTATATGTTGAAGAGTGGTCTTACTAAGGTGACGATGGCGCCCAAATATACAGAACGGAACCATTTTTTAGTCTATTGATGATCGATTTTGCGTGGCGAATTTCAACCGCTGGGCACCCTTGGCTTCGTCCAACTTTGTTAGACGCCGTTGCCATTTTTGAATTTACGTAGTCAGCGCCATGGATCACGATTGCACGCGAGAAAGCATTGGAATTGGTGGACTCTAAACCTTTTAGTTTTAAACTATAGCCGTTGCTACCAGTGTAGGTCGTATCGGTTAAATAGAAACCAAGTGATGTCGCATAAGAGTTAGCCTTATTGGAAAATTTTTCGGCATAACCATCGTGGTTTGAATCCGAACCTTTGCCATGTGCCACTAAATAGCTTTCAATTTGTCCTGTCGGAAGGTGGATTAAATGCAGGCGTGGTTTTCCAGAAATAGCGGACGCATCAAATACAGCTATGTACTCTTTATTAGGAATTTTATCTTTGTACAGTTCAAAGTAGGCGAGAGCCTTTTGTTTGGCTAATTCTGGAATTCTATTTTTTGTGTCCAGGTAGTCAAATTGACTTAAATCAGGCACCTTGTACCACGGGATGCCCGAACGCACGGATGACTCGAGTGTCGCCGGATGAATAGCCAAGGCGTTATAAGCCATTAAAAGACTGATTAGGAACGTTGATAATGTAGGCATTGCTTCCCTAATCCTAAAAGAAAAGCTGGGTCGCCAGTACTGACCTCCTGACTAGTTTTTCTGTCGGAAAATAGATTGAATTTGAGGCTGATTTGAACTATCAAAACTAGATCAAAATCGAGCTGTTACTCTGGTATTCTTGGACTGTGTTGGCTCGACATAAGTGGGGTAAAAAATGATCATCGATGGCCAATCAATTACAGTTGAAAACCTATTCAAAGCAGCAACCGATTATAAAACTAAATTTGAACTCGATCCTAGGGCTCGCAAAAAAATGGATGCGTCACGGGAATACATCGAAGGAAAATTGGCTAAAGGCGAAGTGATGTATGGTGTGAACACAGGCTTCGGCGCTTTTTCGAGTGTTCGCATTTCTGATGCTGAAATTGAAACCCTACAAAAGAACTTAATTCGCTCACACTCTGCTGGTGTTGGTGATTTTTTTTCGAAATGGCATTCACGTGCGATGATGATTTTACGTGCGAATGCATTGGCAACGGGTCACAGTGGTATTCGCAGTGTTCTGGTTGATAAGATTATTGAATTTTTAAATGCCGATATTATTCCCTGCATTCCTTCGCAAGGTTCAGTGGGTGCGAGTGGTGACTTAGCTCCACTATCGCATTTGGCATTGTCACTTATTGGTGAAGGTTTAGCTTGGAACAACGATCAGGTCGTTCCGGTAGCAGATTTATTAGCGAAGAAAAAAATCAAGCCTCTTGAGTTAAAAGCCAAAGAAGGTTTGTCTTTGATCAATGGTTGCCAAGTGATGACAGCGATCGGGATGTTAACGTTACATCAAGTCAGCGATTTGTTAAAAATTGCTGACGTATCGGGTGCTCTAACATTAGAAGCGCTTAAAGGTTCACGTAAAGCGTTTGATCCACTAATCTCTGCGACTCGTCCGCATGCGGGTGAAGCGAAAACGGCAAGAAATTTAAATAGATTATTATTAGAAACAAGTCCAATTGGCGAGAGCCACTTAGGTTGTGGTCGTGTACAAGATGCGTACTCGTTACGTTGTATGCCTGCGGTTCATGGGGCTGTTAAAGATACGTACCACTTTGTCAAAAAAGTATTGGAAACGGAAGCGAACTCATCAACAGATAATCCATTGGTATTCCCAGAAGAAGGAAAAATCCTTTCGTGTGGCAATTTCCACGGTATGCCAGTGGCCTTTAGCCAAGACTACGTTGGTATTGCTTTGTCGAGTTTAGCTTCGATCAGTGAATGTCGTATTGCTAAACTGATCAATCCAGCGATGTCGGATTTGCCAGCGTTCTTGATCAAAGACGGCGGCTTGCAATCCGGTCACATGATCGTGCAGGTAGCGGCCGCTTCACTTGTCAGTGAAAACAAAGTTCTAGCTCATCCCGCCAGCGTAGATACAATTCCAACGTCAGCGGATAAGGAAGATCACGTATCGATGGGGACCATCGCGGCTCGCAAAGGCACTCAAATTCTGCGCAACGCTCAAAATGTATTTGCAATGGAATTATTATCAGCGACTCAAGGTTTGGATTTATTAGCGCCATTGAAAACCTCAGCACCGCTTGAAGCCATCAAAGGCTTCATTCGCTCAGAAGTTCCATACGCAGAAAAAGACCGCGTATTCTCATATGACATCAACCGCATCTTCGAAATGATCCAATCCCGCCGACTGGTCACATTCATCGAAGACCAAGTCGGCGAACTAGAAGTCTAACGTACCTCCTACAATTCTGCCACGCGGCTTGTTAAAACTGGCTCGTTAGAACAGAAAAAAAAGAATCTGGATCCGAGACACTACAAATTAAAAATTTTAAGTTTACAGGGGAAAAAGAATGACGACAGGAAAACGAGTAGTAATGGCACCAACTGGTACAAAGATGCATTGCAAGGGTTGGCTTCAAGAAGCGGCTTACCGCATGATTCAAAATAATCTGGATCCAAGTGTGGCGGAAAAACCGGAAGACTTGATTGTTTATGGTGGTATCGGTAAAGCTGCGCGTAACTGGGAAAGCTATGATAAAATTCTTCAAGCACTAACGACTTTAGAAGATTACGAAACGTTAATTGTTCAGTCTGGAAAACCAATCGGCATTGTTCGCACGCACAAAGATGCGCCTCGCGTGTTACTTGCGAACTCAAACTTAGTTCCTAATTGGGCGACATGGGAACATTTCCATGAACTAGATAAAAAAGGTTTGATGATGTACGGTCAGATGACGGCGGGAAGCTGGATCTACATCGGCACACAGGGTATTGTTCAAGGGACGTACGAAACATTCGTTGAAGCTGGGCGGCAGCATTTCGGTGGCGACCTTGCTGGTCGAGTCATTCTAACTGCGGGTCTTGGCGGTATGGGCGGAGCGCAGCCACTTGCTGGTGTTTTTGCCGGTGCCGTTGTGTTAGCGGTGGATATTGATCCGACTCGTATTCAAAAACGATTAGACACTAAATACGTAGATGAATTAGCTACGGACTTAGATGATGCTCTAGCACGCGTAGAAAAATATAAAAAATCAAAACAAGCTAAGTCGATCGCGTTATGTGGAAATATGGCGACGGTGATTTATCAATTGCTTGATCGTGGGTTCAAACCCGATTTGTTAACTGACCAAACTTCAGCGCATGATCCTTTAGTGGGTTACATTCCAGAAGGCTTAACTCTGCAGCAAGCAGACGAATTAAGAGCAAAAGATCAAAAAACATATTTAGAGCGTGCCTACCAATCGATGGCAAAACACGTGCGCGGTATGCTTGAATACCAAAAGCGCGGCGTAGTTACATTCGATTACGGTAACAATATACGCGCGCGTGCAAAAGATGCCGGTGTAGAAAACGCATTTGATTTCCCTGGTTTTGTGCCGGCGTTCATCCGTCCGCTGTTCTGTCGCGGTAGCGGTCCCTTCCGCTGGGTAGCTCTATCGGGCGATCCAAATGATATTCGTGTAACAGACGAAGCGATGAAAAAATTATTCCCGCACAAACCACATTTGCTACGTTGGTTGGAAATGGCCTCTGAACGTATCGCCTTCCAAGGTTTACCCGCACGTATCTGCTGGCTTGAATACGGCGAGCGCGCCAAAGCTGGCTTGATGTTGAATCAACTAGTAAAAGACGGAAAAGTAAAAGCCCCAATCGTTATTGGTCGCGATCACTTAGACTGCGGCAGCGTAGCGTCCCCAAATCGTGAAACCGAAGCAATGAAAGACGGCAGCGACGCCGTTTCAGATTGGCCACTATTAAACGCAATGGGTAACGTTGCCTGCGGCAGCACCTGGGTCAGCCTCCATCACGGCGGCGGCGTAGGAATGGGTTACTCTCAGCACTCCGGTCAAGTTATCGTAGCTGACGGAACAGACGAAGCGGCGGCCCGACTTGAGCGCGTATTAACCTTCGACCCAGCCATGGGCCTCTTCCGCCACATAGACGCAGGCTACGACGAAGCCAAACAAGTCGGAAAAGAACGAGGCGTAAAAAGCCTCTGGCTGTAAAGGGTACCTCCTACATTTCTGCCACGCGGGTTGCCAAACTCGCGGATATTGCTTCGAGGTCCATTTTCTTTTTTGATGTTGGATCTCGGGGAACAGTAAAGATTTTTTTTCGACCTGCTTGCCAGATAGCTTCCGCATCTTTCTCTGTATAGGATTCGTTAAGCCAAGACAGAGTTCCCGATAAATCACTCATCAATGTGTTGTCTTCTTCGAGTGGGATCACGCCGTGCTTTTTTCCCAAAAGAATTTGAAGCGTGCTCCACGGATAGTCTTCGACTCTTTCGCAAATTTTTGCGGCCACTGGGTTTCGGTAGTTATATTTATAGGCGGCCAAATAGTAATTTGTGTCGGCTATTATCGATGAATGAAATGGAGTGCCCCAAATTCTATTGATCCGATTAGCTTGTCTATTTATTTCTTTGCTGGTTTCTTTCATGAATATCGACATGGCTTCAGATAAATTTGAGTTGGGATCTGATGCGATCAAATGAAAGTGGTTCGACATCAATACGAAAGAATGAATCTTTATTCCAAATGCATGATAAATAAAAAATAAATGGTTGCTGAAAACCTCCCACGAATCAGACATGTTTACTGGAAACGCCTCTTTGTTGTTGCGTCTGGCTGTAATTTGAATTGGATACTCGTTACTTAACAGTCGTGTCCGTTGTCCCATAAAGTAGAGGTTAGCAAACTCAGCGACCAAATTTACCACATGTAAAATTCATTTAGTTCCAGAAATGTGGGACGTATCTTCCGATTATCCGCCTCCTCGAACCGTGGGCATGGCCAGGTGCGTGGCGGAAATGTAGGAGGTACGCTAGAAGAAGAATTGGAGGCCGGTTTTGATGCCGTTGCGTTTGATTTCGGGGTTGGGGGTTGAGGGGTTTGAGTTTTTTTGGATGTCTTCGAACCAGGTTCCGAAGATACGCAGGAATTCGAATTCTATGAAAGCGCCGGCTTGGAATTGATTGCCGGTGATTTCACCGAAGTACGTGTCTGTGAAAGGTAGATAGGTTCTGTGGGAACCCGTAATGCCGAAGTATTGTCCGATATAGAGTTGTAGGGAGACTTGGTAGAATTGGTTTTTTGTTACTGATACCGGATCTAATCCCGAGAAGGTTCGAGTGCGCTGTCCATAGTGAACCGTTAGTCCGCTACTTTGAATAGAGGAGCCTAACAAACGAAGATTTAACATTCCAGTTAGATCATTTTCATTTTCACTATTGCGATTTTCGTATTCCATAGTTAAGCCAACGATGTGCGCGTACGCCGAAGACTCTAGGCTTGTGATGGTGTATTCATTTTCGCTGGTAGTAAGTATCTTTTTGTAATTGGTATTGGCGCCTAACAAACTGAATTCATACGGCGATGGCGAGTTTAGCCATAGCCACTGATCCATCAGTTTATTGCGGTCTTTTTGAGCCAACCACTCGCCCAGAGTCCATCGCGAGCCTTCTCTTTTTTTTGCTCGCTCCGAGATGTTGAACTTGCTTTGAGCAAGGCACTCTATTGAAGCAAAACCCACAACTAGCAATGTTAAAAAAGTGACAGTTTTTTTCATCTTTATTCATTATATTCTTGTACTTAGCGTTTAAGAAGATGTTGCAAAATAACACCAGTTATTAAACAATAGGAGCGGGTACACGAGCGTACCTTTAGAAAATTGAATCATTTTGATAAAACGGAGTTAAAATCATGTCAGCACCACAGGACTTTTTAAACTACAAATACTACGTTCATAATTTAGATCCTGTATTGCTCCCAATTTATGGAAATGTGGGAGTTCGCTGGTACGGCTTATCATACATGGTCGGTTTTATTCTTTCCTACTTCCTTATCAAGTGGTTATGTGAAAAACAAAAAATGGGTCTAACCAAAGACATGGTGAGTGACTTTGTCACATACTGTGCAATTGGTACGATGGCAGGCGGTCGTTTGGGGTATTGTTTATTCTACTCTCCTGACCTGTTCATCAAGTTTAAATCTGATTTCCCATTCTGGGGTGTGCTTGCTGTGAATGAAGGCGGAATGGCCAGTCACGGTGGCATGATCGGTATCGTGATTGCGGCGTGGTTGTTTGCTAGAAAATATGGAATTCCAACTTTGTATCTTTTGGATCTAGTGTGTATTTGCGGACCGATCGGAATTTTCTTTGGTCGTATTGCTAACTTCATCAATGGTGAGCTTGTTGGTCGTCCGATTCAAAGTTTCGTTTCTTGGGCCGTTAAATTTCCAACAGACATCTTGTCATGGACAGCTGCAGACAAAGACAAGTTTTTGTCTTTAACGAATGTATACCAACAGCTTGGTGGCAGCCCCGATCAATGGAAAACGTGGGTAGAGTCGATGGCGTTTAATCACGAAGCAAAAAATGCTGTTTATTCATTCATGAATCGAATCATCGAAGAGACGAATAAACACAACTCGGCCGTATTAAGTGCGCTCGAACCGCTGTTAACACCTCGGCATCCGTCACAATTGTACGGGGCTTTGTTAGAAGGTTTCGCTGTGTTCGTCGTTTTATTCCTGATGTGGCGTACACCTAAAAAACTGGGCGTAATCGCTGCGAGTTTTGGAGTGTTGTACTCGATCGCACGTGTTGCCGATGAGTTCTATCGCATGCCCGATGCTCATATCGGGTTACAACTTTTTGATTTGTCCCGAGGCCAGTGGTTGAGTATCGCACTCGCGCTGATCTCTTTGATTCTTGGAATTCTATGGAGCCGTACTGTGGCCATTATATGTCCAGGGTGGGGCCGCGTAGCTTCGATCAAGCTTTCAAGAAAGTAGCTATCCATAGAAAGCAAGACATTGATTCGTTTTCGCGCGCCTGAAATTTTTAAGCGAACGAATCTTGTCTTTCATATATTGCAAGGCCGACTTGTGTTGAAGTGTGGCCTTTTTTTCTAGGCGATCAAAAACTTGCGCCCAAATCTGATTAGAAATACTAAATGGACCCGAAGCGATAAACATCGCAAATGCGGGATAGTATAAGAAGTTTTCCATATTCGGAGACATTGCAACAAGTCCCCAAGTTGAAGTTACAAACCAAAATCCCCAGATACCATAAGTGCCGACCGTTCTTAGGACTTCATTACCTTTCACTTTAATACTTTGCTCTGCAGTTGTTACTGGGGCCGAGTTTCCTGATTTCATCATCGATCTTAAATAGTCTTGATAAACTTTTGGCAGAGACTGTCCTGTGATTTTCTCGTTTGCGCCCGCGGATTCAGAAAGAATTGTAATCAGAGTTTCGAGTGAATTTTTCTTTTGGTCGTCAGTCGGTTGTTCGCCCACAAGCTGATTCATCGCAACCGAGAATTTTTGAAGTTGAGTCAAAAACTCTCTATTATGTGCTAGTTGTTCTAGAGATTGTGACCAGAAGCTTTGTGTTTGCTGAAAATTTGAAAACACAGAGTCCACTAATTCACTTGATGTTGCGTAGTCGTTCGACATCATTCGGTAACGGAGTGAGAATTCACTTACAGAATCTGTGTTTGAACTTGCAAATGAAATGGAAGAGACGAATAAAACAGCTAGAGTAAGTACTTTAAGTAAATTCAAATTTTTCATGTGCTTTTAGAGTTCAACATTGATTCCAAAATTAAATCTAAAAAAATGAAATTTTAAGTAAATAAACTGTCGAAAAAAAATGAAAAGAGCGACAAAGGTCACTTCCTAATCACATAGGTTTTTTACTCTAATTTGCCGGCAAA
>DDVI01000016.1:57332-119123 GCA_002345205.1 Bdellovibrionaceae bacterium UBA2316
TTTGCCGGCAAAATCCCTGCTGATCAAGAGTTTGGGTTTTTACTCAATAAATGCCGATGGATTTCATCGGCATTTATTAATCTAGCGTTGGCTGTCTATTTAGTCGGCCTTTGGCTTAGATAGTGGGAACAAAACGCAGTCTTTGATATTGTCGCAAACAGAAAGGAACTGGATCAAACGTTCGATGCCAAAACCCCAACCTGATATAGGTGGCATTCCATATTCCATCGCCATAACGTAGTCGTCTTCTTTTACCATCGCATCTTGATCGCCTTTGGCTTTACTTGCGGCTTGAGCTTCTAATCGTTTGTTTTGCTCGATAGGATCTACAAGCTCAGAGTACGCATTTACGATTTCTACACCGTTAATCACTAATTGGAAACGGTCTGTAAGCTGCGGGTTTTTATCATTAGCACGTGCTAATGGCGATAAATCGATGGGATGAGATACTAGGAACGTAGGCTTGATTAATTTAGGACGGCTTACGCGTTTGTATAATAGATCGATCAAGTTACCACGACCTAGAACACTCAAATTGTCTTCGTCTAACTTGATACCTAGGCGTTTGATTTCCGCTAGTAATGTTTCCGCTGTTGGGAATTGATCGATATCTAGATTGATATCGCCTTTGATCAGTTCACGGAATGTAACGGTCGGCCATTCTTCTTTCAGGTCGATTGTGTGAGTGCCTAAAGTGAATGTTGTGCTACCACTTACTTTTTGAACGACGTGAATGAAAAGTTCTTTGATCAATTTCATATTGTCTTCGAAATTCCAATACGCCGAGTAGCCCTCAACCATAGTGAATTCTTGTAAGTGATTTGGACCAATGCCTTCATTTCTGAAGCAACGAGCAATTTCAAACACGTTATTAAAGCCGCCAACAATCAAACGTTTTAGGTATGTCTCTGGAGCAATACGCAAAAAGAAGTCCGCATCTAGGGCGTTGTGGTGAGTTTTAAATGGACGAGCTAATGCACCTGAGGCTTTTGCCTGTAGAACCGGAGTTTCCACTTCGATAAATGTACGATCCTCAAGAAAACGACGAACTTCGCGAACTAACGTCGTACGCATAATCATACGCTGTTGCGTTTCTGGATTTACGATTAAATCTAAGTAACGTTGACGGTAGCGAGATTCCACATCAGTCAGACCATGCCATTTTTCTGGCAGTGGACGAAGGCATTTACCAAGAAAGGTAAAATGTTTAACTTGAAGAGTTTTCTCATTTTTCTTTGTTGTGAACGTGAAGCCCTTTACGCCAACGAAATCACCTACGTCTAGGTAAGACAAAATTTCATCGTACTTTTCAAGGTTATCGGCTTTTAAGCACAGCTGATATTTAGCAAAAATATCTTGAATCGTTGCAAACGTCAGACGACCGATTTGCCGAATCGCAGTAATGCGGCCAGCAACAGAAACTGGGTCCACGCCGTCCTCTAACTTACCAGCAGCCTCAAGAGTATGAGAGGTTTCAAATCTCTCTGGGTAAGCATTAATACCCAAAGCGGTAATTTTCTCTAATTTTTCACGTCGAACTATCTCTTGTTCTGAAAGCACAGCGAACTCCTAAAAAGTTAATGTATCGATTAATTCGATTACTATGCAAAATGTCCTCAAGTCACCAATTTTCCTAAATTTTATTTGTTTTTATCATTCCGAAGTTAGGTAAATGCACTTGCGTGTGCGTTTGAGTCATTTTAAGCTTTCAGAATCGCTTCTTGTTCTGTTTAGATTGAAGTGCCCTAATTAAAAAAGTGAGATCTAATGGCCAATAATTCTTATAAACCGGCGTTACAAAAACTTCTTACGGAAACTACCTTCAAAGATTATCCTGGCGATATTGAAAAGACGTTAGTGGCATTTGATGTTTCAGATCTAGCTCATACATTTGTTGATACTGCTTTCTTAATCAGTGCGATTACGTTTGTGGGTGAGGAACGCTGGCTCCAAGGTAAAAACTCCACTAAGGAAATCCTATTTTCAAAATTTATAAAAAAGCTCTTCAAGGAAGAGTTATCGCCTGTGCGATTTCTACATGATTTTTTTGAAGAATCGTCTTTGGAAGGCATTGCGCAGGCCAGTCGGAATGCTGTGCTCATCGAAGACGCTGTCGTAAATCTCATTAGTAAAAAATCTAAGGAAGACCTTCGAATATTTTCAACCACAACACTTAAATTAATGTCTGAGTTGTTTGAACTCGAGCACCAATTGTCTATGGCAAAACAGGAATTGGGGCTACATTTGGGGCTTTCTTTGTATCGAACATTCGACAAATTGGATTTAGTTTTCAATTTGGATTATCTGGCAGATAAAGGAATGGTAAGTCCGATTGGAAATACCGAACGCCTGTATGAAGGCGCGGGCGTCGGGGTACAGTCAGGCTATTCCACTGCGGTCACGGCATTGAGGTATCTCAATTTAAAAAAAGGCTCTCGATTTGTAGACTTGGGTTCTGGGTATGGACGAGTCGGCCTGGTGGTGGGATTGATGCGTCCAGATATCGAAGTCATTGGATATGAATATGTTCCCCATCGAGTGCACATTGCGACAACGGCAGCTCAAAGGTTAGACATCGACAAACACGTTACGTTTTTAGTTCAGGACTTATCAGCACCCGATTTTAAAATCCCCGTAGCCGACACGTATTATATTTACGACTCCTTCAGTGAAGATACCTACCAACACGTGATTTCACAGTTGTTAAAAATAGCTACGGAAAGAAAAATTACCATTGTTACCAAAGGGAATGCTCGGCAACGATTTGAAACTCCAGAGCAAAAGCCTCATTGGTCGTCTCCGCAAGAGCTTGATAATGGCAACCTTTGTTTTTTTAGATCTCATTAAATGGCGTAATTGACGTGTCTAAAAGTTAAACGAACTATTTGGTTAGGAATTCCTTCCTTTTTCGTTAAGACAAACTAAGGCCATCCCTATTTGGTTACTTCGTATAAAAACCCAACAGTTTCGGGGGCAGTGAATGGCCGTAATCCAATTCAACCTGGAACGATTCTTCCATGGGAGTAACCTCGATTAATTAAAAAATGGAGTCCCCCATGAAAATGTACTTTAGATTAGCGCTTTCGCTTGCCTTAATTTCGAATGCTCTAGCCCCGTCATTTGTTCAAGCCAAAACCTTCGTTAAAGGAGCCCATATATATGAATATAATGCGGGCCCTGACGTCAGTACTCCAATGGGCAGAATGCTTGCGGACATTTTTGCTGAACAACCATATTATCGCGCGTTTTCTGAAGAACTAATGGAAGATCAAAAGTTTAGATACATTTTCGGTCTAATGATGACTCGTTCTTATTTTGAACCAAACTCAGTCAAGATTTTTTTCTGGGGTCAAGATGCGACCCATATCGCAGAAGCCTCGAAACAACCGGGAACATCTGGATTCGGTGGTCGCGTTCAAGACATCGCTAACTTTTTTGGTGTAGATCAAGGTGTTGCGACTTCAAATGCGTTCTTATCTACTATTAAAGGTCAATTCGGTGCGTTTGATCATATATTTGTTAAAACAAACGAAGACGGTTCGAAATCAATCACATCTAATAAGTACATTGATAATGAACTTTGGATGTTAGCTAATGACAACGATTCTGAAATCAGAATTCAACGAGAAAGATACTTCGAGTGGGTTATCATGAACAATCCAGAAAGCTTAGGTATGATCGCGATGTTTGGTGATGCTGCTAAACATGCGTTCGCGCAATTCCTAATTGCTCGTGGTGCTGAAGTCCCAACTAAAACCTCTGAAGATGAATTAAAACGTTTGGAAGTTCCTGAAACTCGTCTTGTGAACGCCGGCGGTAATGCGGAATTCGCAGTACCCGTGGATAAAGACGGCAAAGATATTTATCAAATCTTAGAAAATGAAAAAGGGGAAAAAGAAGGCCGCAAACCTCGCCGTCTGGATTACAGCAAAACAGATATTAAAGATAAAAAGAAAATGGTTGATCAGATCTATGCTATCCAATTAGCAAAAGAAGCGGGTCAACACGCTATCGATAAGATGGTATTTACTAAAGGTGGCGTTAACGGCTCAGGGATGATGACCGCAGCTCAAGCGGGTGGTTACGATTTAACTAAAGTTAAAATCAATGGAAAACAAACTAACTCTTTAAAAGGTTTAAAATTACTCTACTTTAAAGATCAAGTAATCGATCGCGACATCGCGTTCGTAGAATCTCCGCACCCAACAGCACTAAGCCAAATGAAACCAGATCAAGCGGCATTGACTTTGAAAAAAGCATTCTCGGTATTGGAACCTCTTAAATCTTTAGGTTGGATGATTCAGCCAGATATGGATAACGAAGGTAAATTACGTCGCAATCAATGGCATGAAGGTGACACTTATAAGTATGGCCGTGCGGATATTCGTGCTGGATTCTTTGAGTTTGGTGCGCCAACAGATCGTCGTGCCTCATCTGCGGATGCAATTCGTTTAAATCCCCAAGCTATCATTATTGGCTCTCGTCAAAAAGTTGATTTTAACCGTCAAGCATTGGCAAATATGGAACGTTCGCGTCCATCTGATTTTCCGAATGCAGACGACTTATGGAGCGTTCGTCCACGCAACGAAGCTCAACGTTATGACTTCGATCGCGGTCCCGGTGAAGAGGTGGCTAAAGCCATCATGACTGCACTTGAAGCGTCTCGTGAGCAAATCTTTGCATTGAAACCAGGTATCGAAAGAAAAACAGATAATCGCGGTAACGACGTGACCTTTGATTTTTACGGAATTAATGCGTACTACTCTAAAACGGTACCAGATACTGGTTTTTTTGGTATGCACCGTGGAAGTTTCGCTGATTCACGTGTATTAATCATGGCTGATCCTCATGGTATCGATGATTGGAATACAGCGCGTGCATTAACGGGTGCGCGTGGTCAGTACCTGAATGGTTTAATGAGCGATCTTGGTATTGGTAAAGACTACTTAGTTATAAAGACGGCTCCAGTGGGTATGGACAACGCGACAGCTGAGGAGTGGGAACATATACGTAAACATACTGAAGGTTACCGTGAAGCCGCGCTGAAAGAAGCATTGAAAAACAAAAAATTAGAATTCGTAATGGCGGACGGTCCGATCGCTCAGCTAGAAATGCAACGTATTCTGAAAAAGCTTAAACGTACGGATTTAGCAGTTATCGATATTAGTCGTGACGGTATGGTAGCTGACTCAGGAATCGCTGAAGCGGGTGCCGCTGTAAAAGCACTAGATAAGTCTTTTAGCAAAGCTCGTATTTCCGCAAAAATGAAAGACATCCCACGCGGTCACTTAACTTGGTGGTCACGTAGTTGGGAAGGTACGAGTGGTGATTTAGTTATCGATGCGTCTGGTAAAGCTTCAGGTAAAGTAAAAGCGATTGTAACCCCTGACTGGGTTGTCGAACAAAAGGTTCATATTACTGCTCGTGAACAAGCCTCGATCGATAAATTACGTAAAGATATGGAAGAGGCAGGTCTTAAGCTGGGTAGTGAATCATTCTCGAACTTCTTTGAACGCGCGGCTCGTATGAAACGTGCCCTTGAAGAAAAAATGGGTGATTTAATTGCGAAAGTTAAAAACAAACCTACACGTGAGTCCATGTCTTCAGTTTCAACAGCGAAGCGATCACAACTTCTGTGTATTCAGTTCTACTCTAAAAAAGCTCAATAGTTTTTCTAATAAGGACAATCCAATGAAATTTTTGAATTTACTAAATTTAAAATGGATTGTCCTTATGACTTTAGTGACATCGTTAGGTGTCACTAAAATCCATCATGAACATATTTCTACAGTCCCTGGTTACGAAGACTATGTGTATGCCTTTAAACAACTCGGTAGTGATATCGGACGAATTAAACTAGAAAAACTTAGCGAAGATCCAGTAAAATCAATTGGAGAAATTTTTGGTCAGGATGTAGTTGCGGATATGAAAGCCCGTTTGGGTATTGCTGGAACGGATAAACTTGTTACCGATCCATTATTGACCGAGAAAATAAAGCCAATGACTTTTCGTGAAATTGCGGGACTGGTACGTGTGTCTTTAAAAGCAAAAGGTTTTACGGATGTATCTAATAATGAAGTGATGAAGTCATGCTTTGAATATACTCGTTTGAACGATGCTAATCGTGGTGATTGGTCGTACATGTCAATGGGCTGGGACTTCCGACTATATGCTCAAGATATGTTGATGGAAGCTAAAGGCGGAGCCGTTCATTTGTTTAAGCACTTCTTGCTTCGGACGCCCGTAGAACATCGCACAGTTGTTAGCATTACAGCGAATGCCTTTCACGAATTCTTTAAACCAGAAAATGCTAAAGTGATGGCAGAAATTCGAAGTGAGTTTGATAGAGCAGGGTCACAGTTAGAATGGATCGGCGGTGTTACACGCGCGCAAGTTCAAAAATTTGATCCTAAATTGGAAGACGTTCACTCAGTGTTCAAAGATAACATGACTAAGTTTAGCGAGTTACTGGGCCAAGGGCAGATCTCGGGAATGGACATTACCGGCAGTATAGTTGAAGGTTCTAAAAAATATATGGATTTGGAAGACCGTGCAGAGAGCAATCTTTTTGAGCGCTTGCAAATTATTATGGACATGCTTTCTAAACCGACAGCGCCTGGACAGTTAAAGATCCATATGTATGAAAGCACTGGCGATGGCGAGTTTTACGATATATTTTTCAACGCTCTTAAGGATCAAATAGCAAAGAAGGGTCCGGCAGCGATTCCACCAATTATACGCATTGGCCACGTGAATGCCTTGCGGGCACAGGATATCAAACGCTTTGAAGAGTTACCGGAAATCAAAGATCGTTTTGTCTTTGAAGCAAATTTGGACTCTAATATGAATTTGAAACACGCGTCTGCTGAAAAAATCGCAGGTATCATTAATCGTTTGATCGCTGTGGGATTCAACGTTCGTTTGGGCACTGATGGACTCGGTATTTTTGGCAAAGTCGCTTACTTTGATTCTGTTATTGCGCGATTACAGGCGGGTGGATTGTCAGAGAAAGCGATTCAGCATTTAAAGCAATTTTCTGATAAGCCAGTTTATAATAGCCAAAACTACAATCGTTTTGGCAGTCAATTGAAATGCTTGTCAGTTTATAGATAGATGTCCTATTTAAGTTTATTTAACAAATCCCCAAGAGACAGAGTGACTTGTTCCCCCGTAGCCATTGTCTTTAAACCAAATTCTTTTTTCTCGGCTTCTTGTGAGCCAATGATGATCGAATAGGCAGCATTTTTGTTTGATGCCTTTTTCATTTTTTTTCCTACGTTTCCTCCGTAGATGACTTCGACTTTATATTTTGTTTCGGAACGCAATTGGTTCGCTAATCTGAGTGATTCGATTTCGCCTACTTCATCCGCGGGAACGAGTGCAATTAATTTTAGATCATCGGAAATTAAATTTTTGTCTGCAAGCTCAACCAGCCGCTCTACGCCCGCGGCCCAGCCGACACCAGGGGTTCTTGGGCCACCCATGGTTTCGATTAAGCCATCATAGCGACCGCCTGCCAATACCGTACCTTGGGCTCCCAATTCAGTCGTTACAAATTCAAAAACAGTGTGGGTATAGTAATCAAGGCCACGTACCAGCTGTGACGATTTTTCGAAAGGAATTTCCAGTGCGGTTAATCCGTTGACTAAGGCATCAAAATATTTTTTAGAGGCTTCATTCAAAGAACCTTCTAATTTAGGTGCCGTGGCGTTGATTTTTTTATCGCCTTCGTCTTTGGAATCTAGAATACGTAACGGATTACGTTCTAGGCGGACTTTTGAATCCGCCGACAAATCATTTTTATATTTTTCATAGTATGCCACTAATGTATTTCGGTATTGCGCGCGGGAATCCACATCGCCCAAGGTGTTCAGCAATAACTTACACTTTTCTTCGATACCAATAGATTTCAATAACTCGAAACCCAATTGAAGACACTCGATATCCATCAGATACGATTCGATACCTAAAACTTCGACGCCGATTTGGTGGAATTGTCGCAGGCGACCTTTTTGTGGGCGTTCGTAGCGAAACATTGGGCCGCAGTAATACAGCTTCAAGGGGATTTTTTGCGCTAACCCTTCAGAAATAAACGCGCGGGCGATGCCTGCCGTTCCTTCTGGGCGTAGAGTGAGTGACTCATCGGAGCGATCTTTAAATGTATACGTTTCTTTGCTTACGACGTCGGATGTTTCGCCTAGCGTGCGGTGAAAAACTTCTGAATGCTCGAAAATAGGAGTTCTAATTTCGCCAAAGCCAAATCTCTGTGCTTTATCATAAAATGCACGTTCCATATTTCTAAAATAGCTGCTTTCCTGTTCTAACCAATCTTGGGTTCCACGTACTCTTTGCATAGGCCAGAGTTTATTAGATTTACTCAACTTATCAAAATGATTTTTGTTCGACGCGGGCGAAATAATGGGGTATCACCGATGGATATGATTAATAAATCGAACATTTGGTATATCGTTAGCGGTTGTTTGTTTGCTTTCGTTTTAGGAAGCCTGCTCGTGTTCTTCATTAAAAAGAACCAGTTTTCTGCGGACGGGGCTGAAGTCGACTGGCGTGTCCTAGGGGAGATGGATTACATTACGGGTAAGGCTCCCGATACGCTAGGCAAATTTAACGGGGCTCAGGTTAAAATTCCAGGTTTCATGGTTCCGCTAGAAGACTCTCAAAAAGAAGTGACTGAGTTTTTATTAGTGCCAACTCCACAGGCGTGTATTCACGTGCCGGCTCCGCCACCAAATCAGATGGTTTATGTTAAAATGAAGTCCGGTAAGAAGGCCGAAGTTCCCTATGGACCAATCTGGGTTCATGGCCAATTGAATATGGTTACCAAGAAATCAATGTATGGTGATGCCAGCTTTGAACTGATAGGTGAGCTGGTCGAAAATTATAAATAGATCTAGGACGCGATTTTGACTTTATCGGCCGCTTCGGCTTCGTAGTCAGAGTATGGAGTTACAACAATTTCGTATTCGCCATCGGCTTTTTTGAATCCACGCACTTTATGTAATTTGAGTGGCTCTGAACGACCCTTAACTTCTGCGGATCCCGCATACTCGGTCAGGAATGAATCACCCACTTTTTCAAGAACCGTATCGCTGACAAGTAAGTCTGATCCAAATGCCTTTGTTGACGATTCAATACGTGAACCTGTGTTTACTGTGTTACCAATGATTGTATATTCCATACGTTCGTCAGAACCGATCGTTCCAGAAATTGCGGATCCTGCATGAAGACCCATACCGATCTGGATCGGAGGCTCTTTACGGCCCATACGTTTTTCATTTAGATCAGCCAAAGCTCGACGCATTTCAAGGCATGCTTTCACGGCATTGTTAGCATCTTTTTTTGTAGATTTAGGAACGCCCCAGACTGCCATGATCGCGTCACCGATAAACTTATCAACGATACCGCCATTCGCATTGATGATTTTCACCATGACAGCAAAGTATTCGTTCAACATACTAACGACTTCTTCTGGTTTACGTTTTTCAGAGAACGCAGTGAAGCCACGAATGTCACTAAAGAAAACGATAACTTCTTTCGTTTGTCCACCGATGCTGACGTCTTTTTTCATTAAGTCTTCCGTTACGCTGGATCCGTGGAACTTGTTAAAAAGGTTTTTAACTTTATCACGTTCTTTTAAACCCTCGGTCATCGAATCAAAAGCAGTCGCTAGTTCTTTAACTTCGTCTTTGAAAAGAGATTTAACTTGTTTCGAGGCATTCACGTCGAAATTTCCCTTAGATACTAAATGAATTAAACCGGTAAGTGTTTCCAAAGGTGAGGTGAGTGTCATAGAGAAAACGAAAACCAAAAATAGGGCAACTGATAGGAAGTAGCCTACGATTTGAATGATATTATTTTTTAGTTCCTTAGTTACAACTAAGATCTGTTCTTCTTCTACTTGCGAGAAAACGATCGGACCGAACGTAGTCTTTGCATACGCCGCGTACATTGCTTTCTGATTTCCATTTTGAGGAAGGTATTTCATCCCTGAAGCCATTTGGCTTTGGATGGCTAGCCTAACAATTTCATTGCCCGAAAAGTTTTGCTTCTTTGTCGCCAATGTTTCATCGCGGTGGCCCATTACGATTCCATTTTTATCCGTCATGAAGAATAAATTTAAACCGTTGTCGGACATAGTTTTTTGAACTAATGATAAATCGATATCGGCCACTACGTAGTGAGTAATCGTTTTATTAATTTTAATCAGTGGTAGAGCAATTGTAATAATAGGGTCCCAACGCTCGATAGAACTATTTAGAATTACGAAATTTCCTTCTTTGATTTCGCTGCGATCAAGGGGTGACCGCTTTCTATATTCGGCAATTCGAGTATCAAATGGTTTCTTGTAGCTACTACCAATTAAAATTTCTCCAGAGCTTTCGTATTTGAAAACTTCGATGCCGACAAGGGCACTATCTAAACTGAAGTTAGATTCGAATTCTTTCTGATAGTTCAGATCTGATGCGTTTGCTTCTTTCCAGCTTTGAAGTAAACGACCATTGAGTGCCACTTTATCTTTTAGATTATTAAATAGCTGATTTAACTCACGCGCTTTACTCATAGCGAGTGCTAAATTGTTATCTTGCTGAAACTCTACAAGTTTACCACTTGTCAGTTTCGATGTTTCCATACTGACAGGAATTGTGACACCGATGAGGAGGATTACTGTGATAACGATAAGTTTAATTGAAATGGGTATTCTCATAATAATCCTTTAAAATTGATACTCCGCAAATAAACTAAAGTAGAATCCGTTAACACTGGTGTCGACATTTACATTACTGCTGTATTCAGCATTAGCTGAGGGCAGATTGAATGCATTTGTTGTGCTTTCGTCTTTGTATTTTACTTGATCTTTTCTGTACGTCAGTCCTAGTAGACCCGTGAATTTTTGGCTGATCTTATAACTGCCTAAAATTCCATATTCATCAGATAGGGTAGGGACAAACCCAGTCCCATTGTTTGGTAGCTTTACGGCCGACATCGAATAATACCAATTAGTATTTATTTGCAGACCCAGTTTCGGCGTCATTGAAAACCAATATTCCAAACCAAAATGGGGGCCAAGCATCGAAATATTTTGATTGCTTGTTCCTTTGAAGCCGTTCAGAGACCGATTATTCGCATTGAAATACGAAGAGATTTCATTTATATCCGCCAGTGTTTGCGGAATTTCCTTATAGAAAATACCTGAACGTATGCGAAACTCGTCTGTTTCGCGAATTGTTTTACGATAAATGCTATTTAGATAAAGTGAATTATATATAAACGCGCCTTTTTCTGAGTCGCCTTTTAGGAACCCACTAATATCCAGCGTACCCGAAAAACCCCAAGGATTGCCTTCTTTGAACCAACCCGTTCCGATACGTCCGGTTCCTCCTAGAATGCTGTATTTAGGATTTAATCCTTTGTATGATGACGAGTAGTTAATCATAGACACAAACCAACTCGCAATTCCGTACCAACCGTTGATGCGATCAATGGATTTACGCAGTACATAAGTGTATTCGGCGCTCGGGGAACGATCCCCATTTTTTACTTTAAATGCTAGAACTGATTTATCAGAAGTTGGTCGTAGTTTGCCTGTGCTCTGAACAATTACGCGATAGTTGCCGCCTGGCCATTTAGGATCGATAACTATTTTGTTACCGACGAATTGACTATCTTGAACGACTTTCTGCCATTTTTTACTAGCGGGTTGATATTTTTGAAGTTCAATGGAGTATGTTTGAGCTAAAGGATCTTGATTCCAAGATACATCACGAACAAACTGATTTTCAGGTGTCACGATTACGGGCTTATCAAGTTTCTTGCCAATGACCGTAATTTCACCTGTTGTTTCCACTTCACTATTTAAATTTCCGCTATCTAGTGCGGTTATAGACCAGATATATTTTTTTCCAACAGGCAGAGTAACTACGATTTTAAAATCGCTAATCACTTGCTCCAAAATTTCTGTATTTGAGTCAGCGTCTTTGATCTTTAAAGAATACTTGTCCGCGCCCAGAACTTCTTTCCATTCAAAGTTAACTTCATCCGTTTCTGCACTTTGGGATCTCATTTCTAAATTAACTTTTACCGGTTTAGTTACTTCGACTTTATCGAGTAGAACGGGGAAGGCCACTTCCTCACTCCAAACACCAGGGACATTTCTGTGATCGAGTGAGCGTAGTTTCATTTTATAGATTCCCGGAGGAATGGGACCCGTGTAGCTATTAGTTTCTGTAAAGAAATCGGTAACGACTTCGGAATTGTTTTTTTGATTTGTAAATTGCACTTGGTATCGCTTAGCACCTGCAACAGGATCCCATTCAAAAGAAATAACCTTTTTGTAGGCTTCTTTTGCCATCGCTATCGATCCTATTAAAAAGAAAGCAACCAACACGTTTCTTATCATTGACCACTCTGCTTAATATTTAAATTTTTAAGTTTCGGAGCGGACATTGTTGTAAAGTTAGGAACTTCAAACTCAAAGGCTTCACTTGATGGGCCACGACGATTATGTTGGTCAATCGGAGTAACTTTGACTTGATATGAACCGGGGTTTAGTCCAGACATCGAACCTGAGTATTGGAAAATATTCTGTCTAGAAATTACTTTTTCTAGTTTATTAGTCACCGGGCTATAGATTTCAACCTCGTAAGATCTCACAATAGATTGGAAGTCCCATTGTAGATTTACGATACCATTTTCGAAATAGTACTTATTCGTATTTTGATTACGCTTAATATTTTGGCTGTTAATAACTGGCGCTTTTGGTAACGGCATTTCGAGAAGTTCAATGTTTTTAGGGGCAGTTTTGCCCATGCTCACGCCATTCTTATCGAATGGTTCGATAGTTACTTTGTATTGACCAGCTTGCATTTGATCGTTCACGAATTTAAGTTCGGTTTGTTCTCGAGTCAGAATGTTTTTTGCTTCTGAATTGAAAATTTCTAGCTTCCATTTAGCGATGTCTTCTTTCCGAGTTAAAGCATCCCAGCTGACTGTCATCATTGGCTTTTCTAGATAGTATTGTTTTTCTTGTGTGTTGCTCCAAGTAAGAGACGGTGGGGGTTTGGGTGGTTCCTTTTTCACTACACGGAATTTCTGAATTTTAGTGTAGATGGGACGTTCCATATCTTCGTATTTAGTAGCCACGCGCCAGTAGTATTCTCCCTCACTATTGATAGTCAGCGGGAACTCTTGGGCATTGGTTACATTACGACTATTTACGATAAAGTTGTCCGCCATTGTCGGCGATTTCGAAACTTGTAGAACTAAACTCTTGTACGCGGCCGGATTCTGCCATTTTAGTTGGATATTTAAAGGTACGTTATCGTATACCATAATGTCATCGTTTTTAGGAGCTAATACTAAAACCGAAAAACGACTTTGAACATTTAGTTTATTAATTGCAGATTCGTAAGTAACTTGCTTTGAGCTTGGATTTCTAGAAACCAATTTCCAAACGTAACTTCCTTGAGGCAAGATTGTATTTACATTTTCTTTTCCAGGCGGAACGATTTCTTTTTCTTTAAAGGTATCATTGTTTTCCCCAATCATTAGAACAGTTTCGTCCTTTTTGGGTGCATCCATCCAACGGAAAGAAACGGTCGAATCAGTTTCTGGGTCGATATAATAAATATAAGCTGTTTTATCCAATCCTTTTTTTAGATTCGGAGAAATAATTCGGATTTGATTTTGTACTTGAGTGCCGTTTTTCCCTAAGCTTGCCGATTGTCCTGAAATAAGGTCTTTAATATTCCCTTGTTCGTCGCGAATTTGCGATTTACCTTCGATGACATTAACTTTTAGATCACCTTTAGAATTCTTATCCTTAGAGATTTGGGCCTTTGCGCCACTTAAATCGAGCTTTTTATTGTCAGCTAGTAATACGATATTTTTAGCTGCACTGTCTGGCGCCGCTTTCGCATCGACGAATACGCTACCTTCTTTAAGATCAAGGGAAATTTCGTCTTTGGATTTTTGGATTACGAAAGTTGAGTTTGGATCGACTTTGATGGAACGGCTATCTGTAAACTGGATCTCGATTTCACTTCGGTCAGATGTGCGAATAGTATCGCCATCCAGTAACCAGTCTCCGGTTTCAATTGGTAGCCATTGTAAACTTGATGCAAACTTTTTACGAGAATCTTCGGATGTTGAAATTACCTGTGCCAGTTTCTCGGAACCCGTGTTTGTCTTAGTTTGTACGAGTGAACGTGACCATAAGAAAGTGGCTAAGAAGCAACTTCCTGATAGAAAAAACGCCCAAAATAATCTTCGTAACTGAGACTTCATTGTTTAAGTTCCTGAAATATTAAAATTTTCTCTAAAAACATCTCGGCTAAATTAGCGGAAACATTTAGATCCAGCCCAGTGAGTCTGGGAGTAAGTCTAGTAATTTGGACTCTATTTTTTAATTTTACAGACCAAGGTTAAGCAGGTACTCTGCAAAACATGTCAAAGAAAAATTACATTACCCCCGAAGGCGCAGAAAAACTGAAAGCCGAATACAACGAGTTATTTCACTGCGAGCGTCCAAAATTGGTGGAAACCGTTGCCTGGGCTGCGAGTAATGGTGATCGCTCGGAAAACGCAGATTATCAGTACGGTAAAAAACGATTGCGTGAAATTGATCGTCGTTTGAAATTCCTAATGGATAGGTTGGATGCTGCGGAAGTAGTGCCTGTTGCTGATATAAAATCCGATCGCATTGTTTTTGGTGCCACGGTTACATATTCAAATGAAGATGGGGAAACTCTAACGTATCAAATCGTCGGTGAGGATGAGTTTGATATAGAGAAAAATAAGATTTCATGGAAATCGCCTCTGGCGGGGGCTTTGCTCGGCAAAAAAATTGGGGATGAAGTTCGTCTTGCTAAACCCAACGGCGAAGAAGAGTTTCTTGAAATTCTAAAGATAGTTTACAAATAGATTACGGCGCAATTTTTAATGCCTGATCTAAATAGCCTGTATAGAAATTAACGATTCCATACGCAATTTGCCCAATGACTAGCCAGTATAAAACTACGGGAAAGAACCGCACCCAAGTTTGGATCGTGGCTTCGTTTTCACGTTTTATTCCGTCGGCATAGCGTTTTAAAAATTCCGGTAGTTTTCCACTTTGGGAACCTAATGAAATAGCAGTCACAAGATCCATTGGTAAAACTTTTTCCTGTTGAAAGGCTTGATTTACATCTGCGCCATTTTGAATTTTAGGCACGATTTTCTCTATTGCTTTCTGGATTTGTAAATCCGCTGAACATTGTCCCGATTGTTTAAGGGCTTCAAAAAAATCGATACCAGAATCCAGCATAAACGCTAACGTTGATGCGAATTTCTCGTATGCGATTTTTGCGTTTAGTTTTTTGAAGAAAGGAATCGAGTCCATGATTTGATGAAGGGTTCTTGCTTTCAATAGATCAAAATAGGATTGAATCCAATAATTATAGATTAAGTAACAAACGACCGTGACTAAAATCAAAATACCTAAACTGTTTCGTAGGTAATGAGCCAGAGTGACTTTTCCCGCGAATAAATTTGTGACTCCGGGAAACATCAAGGCGACGGCAAATGTAAAATATGGCTTTACCAGGCTCATTCGAATTTTTTTAATGTACTCGTGAGTTTCTAAATGTTTCTGCGATAGGTTTTTGAAAACCTCCACAATACGTCCAGAATCTTCCGCAGCTTTAACAAGTGGTAAATCAAAAATCGGAACACATTGGCCGGCCCGAAAGCTGGTGTAGAGCGAACGACCTTTACGCAAACTTTGACTCACTATTTGCATGATACGTCTATTGTGCCCAGACGACCTTTGTTCAAGAGACTCGGCTGTTGTTGCGACGTCGATTCCAGCGCTGTATAGCTCATAAAAATTTTTATAAAACTGGCTGAGTTCGACGAATGACATTAATATTTTACGCCTTTAAAGTTTTGGCAGAACCAAAAGTAAAATGTTCTAGAGTGTTCATCTAAGCGGTAGTACTTGTATTCCGTTTTTTCGCACGTATCGAAATTTGCGTACTCCATTGGATCATCGGGATATTTTTCTGTCGTAAGGATTAGGCTATCCATTCCAACCAGCGCTTCTAAAGTATTTCGCTTTTTCTGCATGACTGTGTAGTGGCTAACGAATTTATTCAACATCACGATGCTAGAGTCTTTTGTCCCCCAGATGGTTTGAGCTGTGGTTTCATAGCGAATAGCCGCTAGAAATGGCTTTTTTCCCGTTTCCGAATGAATCTGCCGCTGCCGTTCTAACAATTTGCTGCCAGCGTCTTCCCAGCCAAAAAATTCATTTGATAAGTCATTACGAGTATCCCAAGGTGCCGAGCTAATAGCGCGGTGAACTTTGGGCATAAAGGGATAAATAAATGGTGCATAGATGATCGTATTGAGTAGAACAAAAATAATTAAAATACTAGTCAGCCATTTACGACTTTGCGGTCGCACTAACTGGTGACCAAATAAATCGAGTCCATTATAATACAAATAGGCCGCCGTCATAGTCATAAACAAAGTCGCTGGGCCTGACCAATGCGGTTTGTACTCAGCAAAGAACGGTTGGATATAGAAAACAACAAGCGAAGGAATAAATAGGCAGAATAAAAATCTAAATCGTAAATCTTGAAATTTCTTAATTGAAAAAGGGATTGCTCCTAATACGAGTAAGTAAATCGGAGGGGTATAAAACAGAAACTGTGTTCCGAACCATTGCAACCAACGCTCGATAGAAAAACCGCCACCCGTATGGCGACCTTGAAACTGATATTTAAATCCAGGCCAGTCATATTCGATATTCCATAAGAAAATTGGCATACAAATTATCGTAGCGATTACAACACCGATCCAGGGCCAAGGGGAAAGTAGCATTCGACGGTAGTTTGGCGTCGACAACAAAAATACTCCAAACCCAAAGGCAAGCATGGCCATTACGAATTTTGAATTCAAACCAAGACCCATCGTCACGCCCAAAATTAGCCAAACCGTTTTTACGGACCAACGCTTGTTATCGGGACGAATACTTTGCCAGAACACCCAGGCTGAAGAAATCCAAAAGAAAAAGAAAACCGGTTCCGGCGCGTTAACATACCCGCCAAATCCCCAAAAGGGAGTCCACAGTAAAAGCTGAGTTACAAAAAACGCAATTTTACGATCGAAAATGTCTTCGGCCAATTTCCAGGTGAAGACAATCGTCAGCGTATAAAAAATAAATGAAGTTAAACGGATACCGATAATAGTGTCGCCAAATAAACTAGTGGCAAGATAATTTAGCCATGCAATCATTCCAGGATGATCATAGTATGACAACATCAAATCCTTGGTCCATGACCAGTGATAAGCTTCGTCATCAATTAAATTTACATTTAGCGCAAAAAATAAACGGAACAAAAATGTCAGGGCAAAAATCAATACATAAGGCATAGACTCGAGCCTACCCCTTCTTTTTAGATGGGGCAAGGATTAGAAGTTGCCGATGAAGTTTACAGAATCAGAGTTTCCTGAAGGACCTACTGGGCGAGTCGCCGGGGCAATCGATGTCGCTGGGCTCATCAAACGTTTTAATCCATCAGGCAGGATCAACGTGTCTGCGCTCGGAGACACCTGTAGATCCTGAGTTTTCTTAGGGTCAACCGATGGCAATGTGGTGTCTGGAACGATCCTCTCGGCCTCTTTGTAGGGATTGTCAGAATAGTCGTTCTGCAGGAAATCCATAGCTTTGAAATTCATAGTTAAATACACCACTAGGTTTCTGCGGTTGTAATCGCGGAATGCGCAAATACGTTTAGAATGATTCGCGCGATAGTCAGGTAGGTCCTCGCGGAATTTTTTAGCGAAGCTTACTGACAAATAGTCATCGGCCTTTATATTCAAGTTCGCTTCCAGCTGTTCCGTCTTAAACGGAGAATTGATTACGGTATCTTTACAAAGGTTGTATAAAGCTCTCCAGCGAGGGCTCTTGTAGTCGTTAAATGACAACGCCTGAACACACATGCGATTAAAAACGCGTTCTGCTGAACGATTCTCATCATCAATGGAATAAGCGACATTGTCCTTGATTCCAAGCATTGATAAATAGTGAACCGGATATTTTTGTTCTTCAAATCCTGTTACCGTTTTTAAAGAATTCCACACACCAGCGAAGAACCGACGTACTGAGTTTCGCTGGTGTAGTGGGTTAACTTCCCATCCGTCATTGTACGAACGCTTAATAGAATCAAAGGAAACTGTTCTTGAATCTACGTAACGTTTCGTCGCCGATAATTTTAGTTGTTGTAGAATTCCTACTAAAGAATCGGTAAATAGCATTTCTTGTGCGGCTAAGTTTTCCTTGAAAATACGAGTCGCCATGTCTAAGTCAGCTTCCACATTCGCCGGGTTGTTACCAGACATTTGAACTAATTGATCAAATACCATGCGACCAGAAGCATACGATATCTCTTTATATAAAGATTCTGACTCAGAATTTCTTTCTTTCAATACGTCTTTAACAAACATTTGGAAATCGTACGTTACGTAAGTTACTAAGCGATTGGCTAAGAAACCTGATTTAGCCAACATAATTTCTAATTTATCGTACACTTCGTCCATTAGCGCGATATTTTTTTCAAGCAACGCTTGTTTGAAAGCGCGCTCTTCATCCGGAGTTGGTTTTTTCGTGATGAAGTCTTTATTGTCTTTTACAAATTTTAGTAGTTCATTGTAGCGATAGAAAATCTTACCAATACGGATGCGCGTGTCGGTGATCGAACCAAGGATCGTGTGATCATTGGACTTAGATTGAATCTTGCGCTGTAGATTAGCTAAGTAATTGTCAATATTGTACAGAGCGCTTTTGATGTTATACGGAATGCCAACAAGAGACTCGTCAATAACGCCAAGCTGATCGGCTACAAAATTTTTAAAGTAGTAACTTAGCATGTTAGATTTTCCGGCTTCGAATACCACCGCTAACTTATTCCAAACGATATTGGGTACGTTGTCTGGATTACTGAAAATAGGTAAATTTCGGTAATTCATATTTAACCAAACTGTCGGATTCATGTTCGCACCCTTATCACGAACGTCTTGCGGAATTTCCATACCGAGCAAGTTGAAATAAATTTCGTATTCAGAACCAGCGTTCTGGAAGAAATTTTCACCCATAGGGCCACCGGCTTTAAGAATAACTTCACCGATACGTAATACTAAATCTTTCGCGTAGTTTTGTTTGGACGTAAAGTCTTTATACGTAGATATGTTTCGCTTTAGTTGATTGAATTCGGATTCAATCTCTTTCATTTTGATATAGAAAACGTTCGCATTATTTAAAACATTCATTTGGTATTGACCGTCTTCACGTAACTTAGGCGTTGCGCCGATTTGGATGCGGAAAATCCAGTCCGTCACAATCGGTGAAAGTTGAGTCAGAACATAGAAACCGTTCAATGGGTTGTCAAACTGACGACCCGATTGAATAGGACTAGTCTGGGCTTCGGCTTGTTTAGAGCGGCGAGCGCTCAATTCATTAGTCATTTGTTTGAATAACAATCGACTATCACGAGCGGAACAATACGATTCAGACGTAGTTTCCATGATACACTGGATAGAGGTCATAAACTCTTGTTGATTTAGTTTCTGCAAAATTTCGGCGAAATGCTTATCACGCATATAGTTTGCAAGTTTTGAAATCGCGATCGCCGTTTGTGTACCTAATTGATCTTGGCCAGACCCAACTAAAGCTCCTAACATACTTACCGACGCGGCAACGGCTTGGCCCATAGCATTGGTCTGAGTTAAGCACTCGGTCAATCGGGGGAATGAATCTACCGTTTGATTAAATAGCTGAAAACCGCGGCCCACGACACGCGCACGACGGTCACCTAGGCTACTCATTAATTGTTGTTGTTCTGGCGCTCCAAGAGCATTGGGAATCGCATTGTTTTGATCGTTACTAAGGGTTTTAATTTGAGCTAGCTTAAATAAACGACCAATAATGTGATTATTAGTAATCGCGCTCAGTGCTGGATTTTCAAGGGCTGATGTACGTAAGGCTTTTACCTCTTGTTCTAGGTCACGTGCGTAGTTCTGAGAACCACCCATTGATTTATCAGTTGTTTCTAATGTCCCGCGGATTTCGCCAAGCGATCGTTGTAAGGATTCGCCTAAAGCTTTACAGCTGGGATCGTCACGTAATTGAGTAGTGATTTCACGAAGTCGCTGAGTCTGAGTTAATGCTTCTTGAGTCCACGAACCTTGAGATGTGCAGGGGCCAGAAAAGTAATATGGACGCGAATTCGTAGCCGCCGGCTCGCCGCCCATCATGCTGCCCGGTATTTGAGCCCAGACCATGGTAGTAGTCAGAATTGTCAGTAACGTGAACTTCATAGTACCCGGGACAACTTCAATCCTTAGACCAACTCATATGTAATAAAAACCCATTTCATTTTAAAGATGTGTCTAGAAATGATACACTTTTAGAGTGGGTGAATACTTTTACGCCAAATCCTTCTTTCCAAAAACCGCTCGAATAGGAGTCCTATTTGTCACGGCGATTTTAGGTATTTCGTGCGCTGAAAAAGAAATCGTATCGAAGGCTCATCCCTCCACCGGCGTGAACGATATATTTGGAATCGATAACGGAATGCCCATTCGTGAAGTGCAGAAGAAGCAATTCTACTTCAAAAAATGTGAACTTGAATCGCGACGGGCGTTCCCAACTCGCGTAGAGTTTTCCTGCAACGAGAATTAAAAAATCCCCAATTTTTTCTTTTGAGTCTTAGCCTTTTTTTTCGCTTGTTTTTGGGTGAGGCGGGGATCTTCTTTTTAAGGGAAGACCGAGACGGTTTGGACAAAAAAAAGCCGCTTGGTCAGCGGCTTTTTAGTTAAAATTATTAATTTAACGATTATCTTTTTTGAATGCTGAAAGCGACTTTCTTTAAACCGTTTGATTTAACGGCGTCGATGATTTCAGTTACCATTTCAAGGGTCACAGCTTTGTCGGCAACAAGAATCGCATTTGTTTCTGGATTCTGAGCTGAACGTTTGGCTGCTTCTGCGCGCAGTTGTTCTACGCTAACTGCTGTTCCGTCGACGAACAATTCGCCTTCTTTACCTACAGTGATTTTCATCGGTTTTTTGCTCTTATCAATATCTGTCGAGGATGACTTCGGCAGAGAGATATCAATCTTTGGTTGCATAACTAAAGGAGCCGCAACCATGAAGATGATTAGAACAACTAGGATGATATCAACTAGGGGAACAACGTTAATCTCGGTTAAGATTTCTCCGTTTTGATTTCCACCACCAGCCATGGCTTATACTCCTTTTTTAGTTTTTGAGTACATCATGCAAAGATCTTTAGATGCATCGATGTTTGTTAGAATCAAAGAAACTTTCTTTTGGAAAAAGTTGAACGCGATAACCGCTGGGATCGCAAGCGCAAGACCAACTGCTGTTGATACTAAGGCGTGGGCGATACCAGACATGACCACTTCGTTACCTTGACCTGGAGCATTTCCAAGATCGTTGAAGGCTTTCATGATACCCATAACCGTTCCCAGAAGACCGATATAAGGAGCATTTGAAGCGATTGTGCCCAAAATATATAAGTTACCTTCTAATTTTGGTTTTTCCATGCTTTTGAACGAGCTGAAAAGTTCATCTAAACCGGCAGCTGAATCATTTTTTTGGATGTGGTTTAAACCGTAAACAAGAGCACGGCCTTCAACTGCATCTTGATATTGAGTTAAAGTAGCAACTTTCTCTGGAGATTGAGTTTCGATAACTTCTCTGAATTTTTTCTCAAGAGTTTTACTGTTAGCACCTAATTTTCTAAGAGTTAAGAAACGCTCAGCGATGATAGCGAAACTTACGATACTTAGAAATCCCATGAAGTATAGGATGAAATTAGCACTTGCTTCTGCGATTTTAAACATTGAATCCATTTGGTGTTGCTCCTTTTATATTTTTAAATTTTTGATTCTTTATTTTAAATTTAGTTATTAATTACATGTTGGCGTCGACTAATTTGAAATCAACTTGCACAAGGTGATTTCTCTTAACAATCGGTTGGCCGGATTCATCTAAGAACGGTTTGTACTTAAACTTAGAAACGGCACGACGGGCTTCTGTTTCGAAAACATTTAGTTTTTCGCCGCCGACTACTTTTAAGTTCTCAACAGAGCCATCTTGAAGAATATCAACCTCTAAACGTACATTACCTTCGATACCCTGAGCTAAGGCTTCTTTAGGATATTTAGGTTTTACTTTATAGTAGGGAACGTCTGTGAAGTTATTATTGCTAACTACAGTTGTTTTTGGGGCTTCTTTAGGAGCTTCCTTTTGTAGGCCAGCGACGTCGGAAGATGAATCTTGCATTTCTTGAGCGGCAGCAACAGGAGTTGGCTCACTTTGAACTGGTTCAACATCAGGTTTCACTTCCACCTGATTTCTGTCTTGAACTATTGTAGGTGGCTCTTCAAACTCCTGAAGTGCGAAGTCTACATACGTTTCTTCAGGCGGCGCTGGTTCACTCACTTTGAAGTTGCCATATTTTAAGGCAACTACGGCAAGGATATGTAAGCCGATAGATAAACCCACCGAAATCGATGTGTTTTTATTAGTGTCATAGTCGCTCGATGACACTTTAGATTTGCTTTCTGTTTTTGCAACGTTTCCCACTGTCAGACTCCCTCCATAACATTCTCAAAGCACAGTCAGTTTAACCCCACATCCTGACTATACAAATTCCGAACCATCGTGTTCGGTGCCACATTGACTCAAGTCTTTGGCATTGATTTTGTTATCATAATCAAATAGATATCATTCGGGAAAGAAAAAAAGAGAGGGGAATAATGAATTTTTTACGTCCTGGAGCGGTGACTCCAAACACTACATATAGTGAAAAAAGTATCTTACTCAGAGCGTCGCTAGCAGCATTGTTAAGCATCAGCTTAAGCGTTCCTGCTGTCGCACAAACGACCACAACAACCACAGTACCGGTAGCCCCAGCAACGCCCGCAGCGTCGCCAGCACCAAGGGAAGTAGAGCGCGTTGAGGTTATCGGTACACGCATCCGTCGACTGAATGTTGAGGGACCTTCTGCCGTAAAAACAGTGAAGAAAGAAGTAATCGAAAATTCGGGTACGACCACAGTTTCTGACGTTCTACGTGATACGAGTGCCGCGTCGACCGGCGTTAGCCGAGAAGCATCCGGCGGTAACGCAGCTGCGGTGAATAATATTGGTTTACGGGGTTTGGGCGCCAATAGAACGCTAATTTTGTTAAACGGCCGTCGTCTTCCTAAAGATCCAACAACTGAAGCCGTGGATTTGAACTTGATTCCTCAAAGCGCTATCGAGCGTGTTGAAATTCTGAAAGATGGTGCGTCTGCACTTTACGGTTCTGATGCTTTAGGTGGCGTAATCAATTTTGTTACCAAAAAGAATTTCACTGGTAATGAATTTCAGTCTTTTTATTCTAAGCCTAATGGAAAAGGTGGCGAGAACTTGGGCGTGTCTTTGCTTTCAGGAACAGCGAGTGAGCGTTCGGAGTTTCTGGTCAGTTTAAGCTATACTCGTAAGGCTAAAGTATTCGGTAAGGATCGTGACTTAACTAAAGACGGTCTTTCTTCAAATGGGAGCACGGCAGCGTGGAGCAATGGGACAACTTGGGTTGTTGAGCCAGAATCAGAATGTCCACCGGATTTACTGCGTACTAGCTCGTCTGGTAAGCGTTGTTTTTTTCGCTATAACGAAATTGCAACAACTCGTCCAGAGGTGGCACAGTTCAGCTTATTGACCGATTACACGTACAGAACAGACAGTAGCTGGAAGATCTATAATAGAAATATCCTAGTTTCTAAAGATATCGCTTGGAGCTATGCACCGACTCCAGATAATGGATTCAACTTGGCTTTCCCAACAGGTATTCCTTCAAATGCGGCAGTTAGAAAAATTTCCTATCGTTTTATGGAAGCCGGTGATCGTAAGAACGAAGATACTGAAAGAAACTACAGCATATTACTTGGTTCAAAAGGTAACGTAACTGATATCTGGGAGGCGGATGTTTCCCTAGGTGTAAGCCGCGTCGAGCGTAAGAATTTAGGTAAAGGTGGTTATATCGACAAGAATGCCGTAGTTAACCTAATTAAAAATGGTACATTTAATCCGTTAGCTCCTGCGGGTTCTCGCGGAGATATGACTTCGGCAATTTCTGAAACATCTCAACTGAGTGTTTCAGATCTTTCTACTGTAGATGTGGTTTTCACAGGTGAAGTTGGCGAATTAGAAAATGGTGCGATTGGGGCAGCTGTCGGCGTGAGTGCGTTTAACGAGAAGTTAAAACAGACGCCAGATGCTAAGCTAGCACGCGGTGATATCTTAGGTTCATCTGGTTCAGAAGATAGCGGCAGCCGTGATGTTACGTCTGTATTTGGTGAGTTCAATTTCCCAGTTACAGCAACTGCAGAGATCGACCTAGCGGCACGGGCTGATAACTATTCGGATTTTGGATCTACCATTAATCCTAAAATTTCAGGTAAAGTAAAAGTAGCCGAGAGCACTTTGTTAAGGGCATCCGTAGGCACTGGGTTTAAAGCTCCTACTTTGATTGAGGTTAACAGCGCTCGTTCAGAAGGTTTCCAGCAGTTTATCGATAGAAAGCGTTGTGCTGCTGATCCAGTAAATGGATGTGCGTCCGAGCAATACTTTGTTATCAGCGGTGGAAATAAAAATCTAAAAGAAGAAAAAGCAATTACTGGTGGTATCGGTGTTGTTTACGAAGCAACTGGCGCGTTCTCTACAAGCTTAGATGTTTGGTACACTAAAATGAATAATGTAGTGGGTATCGATTTCGAAGAACTAACAGTGGCTGAAAAAAATGGCGTTGATACAACTAAATATGGGGTAACTGTTGAGCGTGATAGTAATGGTGAGATTCTTCAAATCACGGCGCCTAATTTGAATCTTCAAGAGGTTGAATTATCTGGTGTTGATTTAAATATCGACTACCAAATCTCTGATAATTTCTTTGGGCACAGTTTAAGTTTCCAAGATGATATTTCCTACACTATTTTCTATAACAGTGAAGGTTTCCCAGGAGCTGGCAAACGTAATGTAGTAGGCGAGTGGGGATTCCCTCAGTGGAGAAATGGTTTTAATTTTACCATGAAGAAGGACACTTTAACGTACATCCTTTCTGGTAGAACAATTCCTGGACAAAAAGTTTCGGATAGAGAAAAGGGTCAAAATATTAATGATTACACGGAAATGGATATCGCTGTTTCTTGGAAAGTTACTAAAGATGCGACACTAGGCGCAGGTTTCAGAAATATGTTCAATACAAATCCCCCAGCTGACTTCATCAGCGGGCTTGCTGGTGAAACCATCATCAATAGCGGGTTGTATGATTTCAACGGTCGTACTGGCTTCGTAAGCTATGGCCAAAAATTCTAATCTAATCCATTAAATACCGAAAAAAAAAGCCAAGGAAAAAAACCTTGGCTTTTTTTTTGAGTGTACCTCCTACATTTCTGCCACTCGCAGCGTCTAATGCGCTGAGTGGCAGAAATGTAGGAGGTACACTTTTTGGGGCGCCCTAGCCGCGCTTCATGATTTTGCGGATTTCGGTTAGGGAGCGTTTTGAATCGGATGGGCTTAGGGTTTGTTTGTAGGCCAAATTGATCCACAGAGAGAACGCTTTCTCTAGATCGGGCAAGAAGGCTTTTGATTTGTCTGGTAGGGCGCTGGCGATGCGTAGCTGCCATGTAGCGGGGCCTTCGGTTTCTTTCTTTTGTAAATCGAACTTGGTCGCCCAGCGGTTAATTTCTTCGAAGCAAAGTTGCGAGAAGTTCTTTTTGATTCCACGGCGCTGGAACAGGTTTATCAATACAGAAATTGCGAACAGTAGGACCAGGACTAAAATTAACGCATTTCCTAAAGAAAGATTGAAGCGTTTCAAAATATCTTTCTGTTTGTCGAAATCATACTCAAGTAAGAATGTGCTCCATCGATAGTTCACACTATCGAACCACATCGATAATCGCGAGAACGTATCAGTACCATTAAGTTTATTTTTAATTTCCTCTTCGGTCAGCATATCGTTCACGATTGAATTGTACATATTAAAGCCAAGCTCAATACGTTGAGGTGCTACCACCGTGACTGGATCAACTGATACCCAACGGTTTTGAGAGTTTATAAATTCCACCCACGCATGGGCGTCCTTCTGACGAACTGTCCAAAAATTTCCTAGAGGATTAAATTCACCTCCATGGTAGCCAACGATCACTCTGGCGGGAATTTTACTCATTCGTAATAGCTGCGCCATGGCCGAGGCATAATGCTCGCAATATCCTTTTTTATACTTAAACAGGAAGTCGTAGAGGCTAAGCTGTGGTTGATCTCCTGGGTTTAATGTGTAGCTAAATCGGTTAGATGAAAAGTAATTAAGAATAGTTTTGCTAACGAGCTCAGGACTTGTTCCAGAGCTTTTGATTTTTTTCACGAGGTCTTGAAGTTGAGTCTGTTGTTCTGGAGGAAGAGATGAAAAATCAGGTTCTGTTAGATTGCGAGAAATAACAACATCTGAAACTTTGGGGCGGGCGCCGGCGAGCGAGGCTTGAATAAACGCTTTCTTTTCTAGATACGTGTCGAATCTGAAGTTGTAGTTGAAGTCATGATAAATACGCAGTCCCTCTGCACTCATTCTATCGGTGCCTTTAAGTGAGAAGGCCTGATTTTTATAATGTGGCTCTAGCACGACATGGTAGTCTACTTCCGATGGCGAATCGGAAAGAATGATGCCGTCTTCATTACGTAGATAGGTCCAATTCATTTGACTAGATTTTTCAAGAGCTAAACCGCTGAAATACATATCGGATAAATTAAATCTATTGTTAAACAATTCAACCCGCATCACAACTTCGTTGTTTTGGCTTAATCGCGAAATGGAGCCCGGGGAAACGGTGTCGGAAAATCCAGACGACCCGTAGCGAGAATTAGTTGGAATCTCTAAAAGTGTTTTGGTGATCCGGGGAAGCATGATGAACATCGCTGCGGCCATCGGGACCGCAAGCAAGACTACTTTGCCAAGGTATTTGAGGGCTGCTGTTCGACTGCCCTTGATCCATTCGTGTGGAAATAGATTCATGGTTAAAATCGCGTAAATTGGTAAAGATAGAATTAAATACATTAAATCATAAGAGAATAAAAATTTTGAACTGATTAAAAAGAAGCCAAGCAAAACCAAAAAGTCTTTTTCGGTGTCGTCACTAAATTCGAGTGCCTTCAATCCAGAAAGAATAATAATAAAGCTAGCTGCAGGCTCTTTGCCCATGAGTGTTCGAAAATCCAGCAAGATCACTGCAAGCGCAAGAAATGACAGAAATCCTGTAATCTTTCGTGAGGGAATTGTGAAGTCAAAGAAATGGCAGAATAGACGCCACAACCAGAAAAGAATCCCAAGAGAAAAACACCATATTGGAACATCGGGAAATAGTAGAAGTGTGGACATAAAAATGCAAATCGCCAACCCAAAGTAGTCTTTGAAAAGTATTCGACTCATGTAAAATCCTTAGCGGAAAGGGTGCTGAGCTTTTCAAAAACATTTTCGTATTTTTTGCGATCATCCAAAAATGTAACTTCATCATCTTGGTTGCGAATAACAAATAAAGTGTTCCACTTTTGTGCTTCGAATATCCATTTGGTTAATTGCTTAATTCGCTTTTCTAAGTCTGGCATGTTCTTGAAAAATTCTAGAAAATCGACAAAACAAATGCGCGAACTTTCTGTTTCAAATGTTTTAACAAAGAGTTTGTTTTTTCGTGCGAAGACTTTCCAGTCGATACGTTTGTAATTATCGTATTGAGTGTATTCTCTATGGCCCAGGAAATTATCTGATTTAGAATCCAGCTGAGCTGACGTAAGGTCTAATTTTTTGCTGAGTTCATCCTCGCTACTGTAGGGAGGCTCTTGAGTGCCTTCGCGTGCCGGGTATACGTAGAATTTTTCGCCCCAGCTTAGGCGTTTCCACGAATAGAGCAGATTAAATGGAAACTTAGAAGAGAGTGAAATTTTTGAATAGTTAAACTGACCGCGATTTTTCTGGGTGAAATTAAGCTCAACGGTTTTAAACGAGTTAGGCGGAATTTCTGCAATAGTAGTTTTCAAATCAAAATCTACGATCTCGATTTGAATAAAGCGTGCGTAATATTTGGAGTGATTATTGTGGAGTGTGATTTTAATAGAGCCTGATTCATCCTGAAAAAAATTGCGAATAAAATATTCAGAGATTTCAACGGATTTTATGTTGTTGTTGGTCAGATGCATTGCGATGAATAGGATGCTGGAGTAAAAGAATGCAATTAAATAGATTAATTGATTGGCGTACGTATAGGCCAAAGCAAGTAACACTAAAATGCCGCTACCAAAATAAAAGCCAAAACGACTCGGAATGATGAACGGTCGTTTTTGTACTTTAGCTTTTAGGTCTGGCGTCCACTTAGACGGGAACCTTAGTGCCGTTAAGTATTTCTTCAGCCATTTTTTTTCCAACTTTGACCCCTTCAGATAAACCCAGACGGTGGCCCATTACTGAAACGAAGACTTTCTGAACGTCTTCTGGAATGACATGGTCCCGGTCTTGAATATACGCATATGACTTAGCTGCTTTTGACAACGACAATCCACTTCGAGTAGACAGTGGCGGGTAGCTTTGATTTTTACGAGTAAAGTTAAGTAGTTCGTAAATATATTCAGCAATGAGTGGCGAAATAAAAACTTTGCGTGCGCCATCTTGATGCATTATGATTTCAGTTTTAGAAATTAAAGTTTTTAAATTCTTTAAAGCTAAACGCGCGTCAGAACCTTGGAATATTTTTAGTTCTGAGTCTTTATTTGCATAGTTTAACTCAAATGCCATTAGGAAACGATCTAATTGGCTTTCTGGTAAACTAAAAGTCCCGACTTGTTGTTTCGGATTTTGAGTCGCGATCAAAATAAAAGGCTTAGGCAAAGCATAGGTATGCTTATCCTGTGAAACCTCGAACTCTTCCATCGCTTGCAGTAGCGCACTCTGCGTTCTTGGATTAGCGCGATTAAGCTCATCAGCTAAAACAAGATGTGAAAACAGGGGGCCTTCAAAAAATTTAAATTCTTTTTTCTCGGGATCGTAGATCGAATTACCGATAATATCTGAAGGAAGTAAATCATTTGTAAATTGAATACGCGAAAATTTAAAATCTAATAGTTTGGCAAGTGCTTGAACTAAAGTCGTTTTGCCGACGCCTGGAACGTCTTCAATAAGCAAGTGCCCTTCACTCAAAATACACGTAAGGGCTAATAATGTTTCTTCGCCTTTGTCTAAAATGACTTCGCTAGCAGATTTTACAACGTTTTGGAAAATGGATTTCATCCATTTAATTAGACATTAAAACTACTACCACATCCACAGTTTTTTGTAGCGTTTGGATTATTAAAAACAAAGCCTTTGCCGTTTAATCCACCAGAGTAGTCTAGTGTCATACCTATGATGTACAGATAGCTGCTCATGTCGACTACGACTTTAGTGTTGAATTGTTCAAACACTTTGTCGCCAGCCTTCACTTCAGAATCGAAATCCATTTTATAAGACAACCCAGAACATCCGCCTTTTTTAACTTGTACACGCAGGAAATGAGATGTGTCGCGTTTTTCTTCTGACTTTAAAGTTTCAATTCGTTTCGCAGCGGACTCTGAAATTTGAATCATAAACAATGGCTCCAGTGGAGGACAGAATATCAAATCTAGTCTAGGCTTTCAATGCCTAAGTCGTAATAGCTGATAGGGGACAGAGTCGTGTACTGTGCCCTATTTTCCTATTTAAATCAGCGGTTTAGGGTCTTAAATCGGTCTAAAACCACGACGATATCTTCAGGTGAGGTATAACGTCCCACACTTAATCTTAATGTGCGAGAGGCTTCTTCTGGTGTTAAGCCAATACCCTTTAAAACATGGCTGGCAGAGATCTTTCCAGTGCTACACGCCGATCCCGTTGATACGCCAACGCCTGGAACCCGCAACGATAAATCGCCACCCAAACGCTCTGGAAAGGTAATGGATAAATTAATCGGACTGCGTTGTTTTATATCGGCAGGCCCATTCAGCTGAATATCAGGGAAGATTTGCTTCAAACCAGTCAGCAATTGCTCCAGTAACAGATGGTAGTGTTTTGTTTCATTGGTAAAATTCGTTTGAATCATTTCACAGGCTTTTCCTATGCCGACGATTCCAGGAACATTCAATGTTCCCGACCGCTGACCGCTTTCTTGTCCTCCACCGAGGAACAAAGGATCGATATCAACAAACGGATCTTTGCGACGCTTAAAAAGTACACCAACGCCTTTGGGGCCGTATATTTTATGTCCCGAAAAGGAAAGTAAATCGATAGGAAGTGTTTTTAGATCCATCGGAATTTTACCAACGGCCTGAGTTCCATCACTATGAAAGTAAATTTGATGTGAACGCGCTAAATTGCCAATAGCTACAACGTCATTGATCGAACCAACTTCATTGTTAACCCACATGATTGAAATTAAGCGTGTATTGGGTTTGATTTTGGCTTTAACGTCGTCAATGTTAACTAGACCTTGCTTGTTAACTTTCAAGAAATCGACTTCGACACCAAGCTCTTGAACGTATTTCAAACTGTTCAGAATAGAGTTATGTTCAATCTCGCACGAGATAATATGTATTTTCTCGTTAGGGGATTTCCGTTGCAAGTGATGAATTAATCCAAACAACGCCCAATTATTGCTTTCTGTAGCTCCAGATGTAAATGTGATCTCTTTATTATCGCAACCAATAAGATTGGCGACTTGAGAGCGTGCCGTATTGACTGCTTTGTCTGCCGCCCATCCCCAAGGATGACCTTGCGACGATGGGTTGCCAAAATCATCTTTTAGAAATGAAATCATGGACTCAAGAACTTTAGGATCTACCGGAGTAGAGGAATTATAATCTAAATAAATCGAAGGACTAGTCATACTTGTTCATTATAGAGTCTTCCCGTAAAATTCATAGTGAAAAGGATCAAATGACACAACTTAGAATCCCATCCTATTTTACCAAAGCTAGACCGGCTGAAAGTTTTTTCAAATGGAAGACGTTCGATAGTGAAATTCTTGATAACGAACAGAAGGCTTTTTTTAAGCGCTCAGGGCTAGAATTTCCTGATTTTTGGTCTTCTTTTTCAATTGATATTACCGCCAGCAAATATTTTCGCACGGTTAACGGAAAGCCGGAATCATCATTAAAGCAGCTGGTAGAGCGTGTAACAAAAAAACTAAAAACTGAATCGGTGAAACAGGGTTACCTGGATTTAAAAAGGGCCCGCGTATTTGAGAACGAATTAAAATATATTTTGTACAGTCAGCGAGCCGCATTTAATAGCCCCGTTTGGTTTAATCTTGGTGTATTTAAGCAGCCGCAAACGTCGGCGTGTTTTATTCAAAGCGTGGGAGATTCTTTAGAAGAGATTTTCGATTTACTAAAAAATGAAAGTCAAATTTTTAAGTATGGGTCTGGATCTGGCAGTAACTTTTCAAATTTGCGCAGTTATCATGAAAAATTAGACACGGGTGGATACTCGTCGGGACTACTAGCGTTCTTAAATGTTTTTGACACGGCGGCGGGCGCGATTAAATCAGGCGGAATCACCCGTCGCGCAGCAAAGATGGTGATCGTTGATATTGACCATCCCGAAGTTGAAGACTTCATTGAATTAAAATCTCGCGAAGAAGATAAGGCCGATGCATTATTGAAAGCTGGATACAAAGGTGATTTTGAAGGTGAAATTTTGTCGTCGTTAAAGGGCCAGAACGCTAACAATTCAGTTCGAGTCACCGATCAGTTTATGAAGGCCGTGGATGAAAATAGGAACTGGGCGTTGCGTGCGAGAAAAAATAAAGCTGTTTTGAAAACACTACCAGCGAATGAATTGTGGCGAAGAATTGCAAAAGCAGCTCATCGATGTGCAGACCCGGGTTTGCAGTTTCACGACACGATTAATAAGTGGAATCCGTGTGCAGAGTCGGATCAAATCTATGGTTCCAACCCGTGCTCTGAGTTTATGTTTTTGAATGATACCAGCTGTAATTTAGCATCCATCAATCTTATTCACTTTTTAGATGAGAATAATAATTTTCTCCTAGAGGAGTTTCAACACACCATTAGAGTTATTTTTTTGGCGCAGGAACTGCTGATTGATTTTTCTAAATACCCAACTGAAAAAATCGGTGTAAATTCACATAATTTTCGACCGTTGGGTTTAGGATTTACAAATCTAGGGTCCTTCTTCTTAAAACTTGGAATAGGGTATGATAGTGATGAAGCCAGATCCTGGGCCTCTTTCGTTACCTCACTTATGACCTCCGAAGCCTATATTAGCAGTCATCAATTTGCAAAGATCCGTAGTCCATTCAAACACTATAATAAAAATAAAAAGAGCTTTATGCGCGTGATGAAACAGCATGCGAAAGAAAATGATAAAATAAAGTGGATGTTATTGCCGGCTCAATTCAAAAATATTTGTCGCGATAATTGGGCACACGTTGTCACGTACGCCCGCGGTAAAGGGTTTCGCAATGCTCAGGCGACGGTCATCGCGCCAACTGGTACAATTAGCTTTTTTATGAATGCGGAAACCACAGGAATCGAACCTGAGTTTTCTTTTATCAAATACAAAAATCTAGTAACGGGTAAAAAAGAAGGTGCCGGTGTTAAAGTCAAATTTGTAAATCAATATTTTGAAGAAGCGTTGAAGACGCTTGGGTATTCAGCGGTTGAAATTGAATCTATTAAAACTAAGTTGTTGGATACAGGATATCTTGACGAAAAGCTTTTGAAAAATCCTTCTCATAAAAAAGTATTTCAAACGGCCGTCGGTGCTGATCCTATTTCACCCGAGGCTCATTTGAAAATGATGGCCGCTGTGCAACCATTTGTATCTGGTGCGATTTCTAAAACGATCAATTTGCCTTCGCGTAGTACGGTTGAAGATGTGCAGAATGCGTTTTATACCGCCTGGAAATTGGGATTAAAATCGGTAGCCATTTATCGAGATAAGAGTAAATTGGCGCAGCCGTTAGAGGCTGTTGAAGGGCCAAAGTGTGGCGATTGTAATAGTCCCACAGAGCTACGTGGTGGATGCTTTGTTTGTTTGAATTGTGGAACAAGCATCGCTTGCGGTTAGTCCACGTATCTTAAAAATAAACCATTTGTTAGGAAAAACATATTAACGACATCTTCGCCGGTATTCATATTAGAAATGCCCGGTTGGATTTCCACGTGGTTTTCTTCCAAAGTTTTTACTTTTTCTTTAATTAAAACCCAAGATTCTGGATTTGACGGCGCATAAGTTTGTAATTGCGTCGCTGCTGATTGAAACACTTCGCTTTTTGCTAGTGAGTATGCGCTTTGTAGGATACGTAGAGTATTGAAGAATTCTACTAACAGTGTACCCATCGCCTGTGTTCCAGAAAGTTTATAGGATATCGATTTTAGTTTGTGATGAACTTCTGGAAATCTTGATTGAACGGCTAGAAACGGAACAGCAACCGTTGTCTTAATTGTTAATGTCGAAGATAACGCCACATCTTGAATGTCTAGACCAGAACATACAAAGCCATTCATGTTTTTAAAATTTTCATTTCGATCTTTTTGGGTAAGCCACAGAAAATGAGACTGCGACTGCAAATTACATTTAATTTTACAGAAGTAATAGGATTCGTCGGTAGTGTTAGAAAGCTGGGCAATTTTACTTTCGCCAATATCTTCAATAGCTTTTTTATTCGAAGTGTTGCTTTTTAAATCTTTTAAGTAAACTTTAGAATCCACAACTGCGTGACATTGTCCTTCTGATAGAACCGGCTCTGTTAAATGACGCGTACTCAGTACTTGTGCGAACAGTAAGGGCGGTTGAACGGTCAATAGGAATATAAGAGCAAGCAAAGTCTTTTTCATAAGCTGGTTTTACCGCAAGAACACAGGGCTACCTATATCGTTAAATACGACAGGAGATTTTTACAAAATTAAGCCTCTTAAGAAGAAACTTGCCATTGAGAAGTATATAACAAGGCCAGTAACGTCTACAAGCGTAGCTACTCCAGGTGCCGATGCCGTCGCAGGGTCTAGATCAAGTTTTTTAAGGATGAAGGGTAACATCGATCCGCACACGGTTCCCCATAAAACGACACCCAAAATACTGCAGGCTACAGTAATCGCGACGTGGAAATAGTGAGGGCCATAATGGCTTTCTTTGTTTGGCCACAGTAATATGCGTATAATACCTAGAGTTCCTAGGAATGTACCGAGTGCTAAACCGCTCATTAATTCACGGCTTAATACCCGCCACCAGTCACGTAAGCGCACTTCGCCCAAGGCCATCGCGCGTATGATCAGTGTTGAAGCCTGTGAACCCGAGTTACCACCACTGGAGATAATCAAAGGAATGAACAGAGCTAAAACGACAGCGCGTTCAATTTCTGATTGGAAAAACCCCATGGCTGAAGCCGTAAACATTTCCCCAATAAAAAGAATTCCAAGCCAGCCAGCACGTTTACGAATTAATTCAAACAATGAAATTTTCAAATAAGGCGCATCGAGAGTTTCAACCGCACCTAATTTTTGAATATCTTCTGTGGCTTCTTCCTGGATTGCCGATGTCACGTCATCGAACGTAACGATACCTTGCATTTGGCCATCATCATTAATAACGGGTAAAGCCATCAAGTTTTGCTGCGAGAAAATACGACCGATTTGCTCTTGATCCAAGTTTACCGGGATTTTGATGACATCGGTTTTCATAATATCACGAACCATTTTGCTGGGATTCGCGGCGAACAATTCACGGAATGAAACTACGCCCAATAGCACTTGATTGTTATCCAAAACGTAAGCGTAGTAGATAGTTTCAACTTGGGTTTTAGCTTGAATGCGTAAATAGCTGATCGCTTCGTCCACGGTCATGTCCGGTCTTAAACGGGCATAACGAGAACTCATCAACCCCCCGGCGTTATCTTCGGCATAAGCAAGTAGGGCAGTGACTTCACGACGTGTTTGTGGGTCGAGTAAATTTAAAATTTCTTCGCGACTGTCTAATCCGATTTCCTGAATAACGTCGGCTACGTCATCGGGTGCAAGCAAGCGTACCCAAGAACGCTTTTCAAGCGCTACGAATTCTGAAATTAATTCCGCTTGGTCATGAGTTGTTAAGCTTAAAAATAGCTCTTCGGCTTCTGTACGGGGTAGGGCCGCAAATTTTTGGCGACGTTCACCAATAGGTAGCGCCGTCCATGAGGTCGCTAAATTGATGATTTCATTTTCAGGGACTTCTTCTAACGTGTGAATATTCTCTTCAGTATTTTCTGCCGCGTCTTCGCTAGTCGGGATGTCCTGTTTTTGATTGTCTTCCATCGATACTTCTTTCGGTATTTCAGCGGAGAGCCTTTAGAAATTTTTAGAATTAATAACAGATTGTCAGCACAAAACTCAAGCAGTAAATCAGCTCGGGCTTACCTCTTCAAATTTTCTGAATTCTTGTATGATGTCCATAGCTGGACCTACTTTGCGAATCTCACCTTTATCAAGCCAGACGATACGATCGCATTTCTCTAATGTCGATAATCGATGAGCGATGATAATTACCGTCCGATCCATAAAGAACTCTTCGGTTGCTCGCACCATGAGTTCTTCAGACTGTGGGTCTACGGAACTGGTGGCCTCGTCCAATATAACGACAGGGGCCTTTTGCAACAGTGTCCGCGCTAAACATAATAATTGTTTTTCGCCAACAGAAAGATTTTTACCACGTTCTTCGATGCGCGAATCCAGCACAGAGGTATCGAGTATGTTTGAGGCATAGCCTACTTGCACTAAAGTCTGCATCAGGTCGTCTTCGGTAAGCAGCTTTAGTGGATCTAAATTTTCGCGTAGGGTGCCTTGGAATAGAACCGGATCTTGTGAAATGTATGAATAGTTATAGCGATAGGTTGTCAGATCAATATCGACTATTGGCTCTTGGCCATTGATCAATATTCGACCCTTTTCATAAGGGTAGAGCAGAAATAGCGATTGAATGAGGCTCGTTTTGCCAGAACCTGTCCGGCCAATAATTCCTATCTTTTCACCAAAGTGAATCTTCAGGGAAATTCCTTTTAAAATCCAAGGTAACTCGGGCGAATAGCGAAACCACAGATTTTCTAATGTTAAATCGCCGCTACCACCCGCGCTTGTTTTAGATTGAGGTGCACTTAATTTTTTAAGTAGTTCAGGTGATCGAATCAAACTTGGAAGCTGTGTTAAGTATTCTGCTTTTTGTCCGTACTCTAAGTCTTTGCTTAAATATTGAGAAAGGCGTTCGACGCCTATGATACCTTCCTCAAGTTGTGCAAGCCACTCGAAAAACATTTGAATGGTGTTGCCCGAATAAACAATCAGTCCAAAAGATGCGCCAATAGCGCCTGCCGATATTTTTCCATCTTTAATTAGGTAATACGACATCAAGCCAACGATGAGAAGCAAAAGACTGCTTAGTGTATTCATTTGGAAGGAAAACTTCATGATCTCGATATTCGTTTTTAGCCTTTGATTAACATAAAATGTATCAAGCAAATCGAAGCGATGACGGAAGGTATTCGATCGACCACTAATTTTAATTGTCGTGGCTCCTTGTGTGCTTTCGGCAAAATGGGAAATGGAAGGGGAGCGGCTGGCTGATAATGCTCGTCGTTCGGTCCGTAACTTGTGAATATTTTTTTTATATATAAATAGATTCAAGGCTATAATAAAGACTAATGGAACCGCGAAGTAGTAACTGGACACAACAATCAGTATTAAAATGCAGGCTAAGTCAAAAATAATAGATAGGAACTCGGCAAGTGGGCCACCGAACAAGCGAAATACAGTTCCGTAGTCAGATGAAAACCGGGTGATGATTCGTCCAGCAGGGTTTTCATCAAAAAACCTAATCGGAAAACGCGAGGTTTTGAATGTAACCCAGTCGTAAATCGAAGAGACCGCATAGGCCGAATAGCGAGAAAACAAAATTCTAAAAAATAATGTAAATAAAAAACCAAATGCGCACATGAAGCCAAGCAACATTAAATAATCAATATGACCCCAATCGGTAAACTGAGAGTGGGTAGTACATTGCGCTGGCGCCTTACAGAAAGAATCAACCCAATATCCAATAATATTAGCTTGTCCCAAAATTAATATGCGTCCAGCAAGCCCCATAAACAAAGCGAAAAACAATGCAGTAGAGTAGGGACGATAGGCCTTTGACAGAGTGTCATAGACTGCGCGTGAAAACTGTTTCCCAGAGTCAGTTTTTTCTTCGAACTTCATACGCGGTCACCTTTGTCTTTCTCGACAAAGTCGGGAGACGTGTTTTCGGCCAGTTGGTTGCAGAATAGTCTGAAGTCAGGTTCCTTATTAATTAAATCAGAATAGGAGCCAGAAATTTTGATTCGACCATTTTGCATAAAGTGAATGACGTCAGCAGATACCAATAAATTCAGACGATGAGTCGTCATTATTACGGTTTTGTTTTTCCAAGCTCCATTCACAAGCTGAGTGAATACCAAGTGCTCGGTTTCCGAATCTAAAGCACTGAATGAATCATCAAGGACTATGATATCTCGATCGTCGAATGCCGCGCGAGCAATGTTAATCCGTTGCTTCTGACCACCGGAAAGATTGACTCCGCGTTCACCAAACTCGGTTTCTAATCCATTTTCCAAAACAGCCATATCCTTTTTGAATTGCGCATGCAGAATTGCTTGGGTGACTTTATCATCGCGATCTTTTGGGGCATCGTACTGCAAAAAGATATTATCGCGAAGGGTTGTTGAAACAATTAATCCTTCCTGCGGAACATAGCTGAATACGTTTCTAAAGTTCTTTATATCATTAGTTAAAAACTTACGGTTAATAACATATCTAGTCCACTCGCAGTTAGTTTCGCCAAGTAACGAAAGCAGCAGTAGACTCTTTCCGCTACCTACTTCCCCCACGATCATTGCGTGCTGCCCTTTAGCGACTTTAAAAGAATCAACATTTAAAATTTCCTGGTCTTGAATTGAAAGCTTTAGTCCCTCGATTTCCAAAATATTTTTAGAGTCTAAATCTTTTAACTCGGCTTCGCGCACGTCAAATTTGTTTTTGGCAGACAAGAACGTTTCGATGCGGGCAATACTAGTTGCGGCGTCAAACGCAAAGGTGAAGAACCAAGGCATTTGGCGGAACGGACGAGTTAAGAAAACGCCAAGAATCCATAGCAAAGCAAAGATTTCGCCAGGGCTTAAATCACGCTTATAGTATATTACGAGTAAACTCAAGGTGACGACATTTACTATAAAGGTAAAAGACGTCGAAATAGAGTTCATCATCTGTCCATTAGTGACCATTTTTACGCGGTTGCGAGTTTCTACTTCGCGTTTGTTGATAATCTTTTGTTCGATGATTTCAACCCACCCTAAAATTCTAAGTGTGCGAATATTTTGGACCCACTCATTTACAAATCCTAACCGTTCAGCAGCTAGGGTTTTAAACATATAAAAGAATTTCGACTGACGGAAAGCCAATAGCGTATTTAGGGCGGTAATTGCAACCACAACCACTAACGTGAAAAAAATAGGGGTATCAAAAAATGTAACCAGAACAAACGGCGTGATAAGTAACGGAAAAAATGTGGATGACCCTGAAGGCAACGTTTGATCTAAGTATACGGTAGCGCCTGAAACATCCGTGGCGTATAAAGACACGATTTCGCCGAGTGGACGCTTGGTCATCGTGTCCAGCTTTAACGACAACATTTTGTCGTAAATTTTTTCGCCAATTTTCTTTTGCATGAAAAGTGCTTCTTTAACGCCGATATAGTTTGTCACCTGATTCAGCAGTTGGCTTAAAACTAAAAAAAATACTGATAAAAACAAATAGGGTAGAGGGCTAGAAAACGTCAGAAAACTAGGCAAGTAACTGTGATCATACATTAAAAAGTCGATAAAACCTTTTTGAAAATAAGGTGATAAAATACCGAGCATGGCAGACACAAACGAAGCCGCTAATATCAACACGCGGTATCGCATGCGATTTAATAATATATATTTGGTTAACGACTTATATTCGCGCATGACGCCTTAACCAGCCGGTAAAGGAATAGCGCGGGACTTGGGCCTGTAATACTTCATGATGAAATAAATCACTTCTAAAAAGTACGAATGTTCCCCCACGCGGCTGCACTCTACAAATTTCTTGTTCCGAATGGTTTGGATCGTAAATAACTAGTTCTCCGCCATCACCAGGCTTCCAATTTGGATTTAGATAAAAAATAAACGTGAACAAACGATTATTTAAACCAGTTCCATTATCAATATGTTTTTCGTAGCGCGCTCCGGCCGGGTAGATAGCGAAGTGAGCTTCGATATCGTCGATAGGAAGGCGGAAATAATTTTTCAGTTCTGCTGATAACTCAGTTAACCAGTCTCCGATGCCTTGTGTTTCGCCAGAAAAGTCGTGAATCCACAAAATTTTATCAGACCGAATGTTCGCGTTCTTAACCTCGTGCCCTTTTTTACCGATTGTCGAGTCACGAAACGGCCTGTCATCGTTATGTCGTTCTATAAACTGTTTCCAGTGAATGACACTTTCAGTGTCGAGAAATGCATCACAGATGTAGAATCCTGACTCATCTATTTGCCCCAAAATTTCTTTTAGCCGGTCGTCTGATAACTTGTGGCAGAAATGAGGCCAATTTAGAGAGGGGGACATGATAAATATCTTTCACTTAAGAGGTTGAGGGATTATAATACCAATAAAAATGGATAGAAGAAAGTTTTTAAAAACTAGTGTGAATTCGGCAAAAGCTTTATCAGTGCTCAGTCTGACAGGTTGCGCCGCGCTCGATCGCTACTTTGAAATTGAAAAATCAGATTACTCTCAAGAAGTTCTTATCTTCGGTGGTGGTCTGTCTGGACTAAGTGCTGCCTATTTTTTAAAAAAGAATGGTATTCCCTATCGTATATTTGAAGGATCAAGCCGAATGGGCGGTCGTGTGTTGTCACAGCGATTCCCGGCACCAATCACTAGTATTGATTTAGGTGCTCGATACGTAGATTCAATGGATCAAGACGTAGTTGAGCTTATCAAAGAAATGAACGTCGACTTAGAGGAAGCTCCGTTTCAAAAGAACTCCTATTTCTTTTGCATGAATAAAGACGTTATGTCGTATAAATCGGTTTTGTCTGCCTATTCAGCGACCGTTAGGTCGTGGAACAAAGAACTCGCGCGTGTTCGAAAGCTAACTGATCAGTTGGCGCAGGACCCCTATTACGAAGACGTCATTAATGGTCTGACGGCTTACGATAAGATTTCCTTTGCTGACATATTAAGTGATTCGAAATTGGATTTCAAAGGCCGCGCCATTTTCAAAAGTTGGGCCGAAATTCATTTTCAAAAAAAGACTGTCGATATTTCCTATCTTGAATGGCTCTACCATTTTGAAAAGCTCACACTCACAAGTAAAAAAATGTACATACCAAACGGAATGTCACAATTCGTAGATATTATGAGTCAGCGCGTGAGTGGCGTTATTCCTAACTACAGCATGCAGCTAGATTCAAAGTTAGTTGAGATTAGTCGTCAGAAAGATCGTTGGGTATGTCATATTCAAACTAAAGAAGGACTAAAAAAGCTTAGTTCTCCATTTGTGATTTTGGCACTGCCATTTAATCAAATTAAGTATGTAAAAGGCATCGATCACGTATTCACAAACAAAGAGTTTAAAGACGCTATTTTCCAAGGGCAGTTTAAGTCGCATTATCGAATCGTTTTCAAAACCGCGACAAAATCAGCAAAAGAAAATGGTGATTACTATTTCTTTGAGTCAAATAAATTCAAAGTGACCAAAGAAGACCATGTGTTTACGATCGATTTGGAAAACCCTATCGAACAAAATGATATCAGTACCATGAAGAATCAAATGGCAACAGTGTTTGGCCTTAAAGATTTCGAAGAAATTAATTTCTATTCATGGACGCAGCATCCGCAAATTAACGGAAGCGAATTGAAATTGAATCCGAAAACATTGTTGGCAATTAAGCGTGCCTATCTTGAAAATTGGGATCGAATGACTTTACAATTGGTTGGTGATTACTTGGGTGCATCGGACGGATCAAGCTTAAATGACTGTGTTAAAAGTGCTCATCGCGCTACAAAAAATTTGACGACATTAGTTCTTGAGAGAGACTGGTCTTAACATTTGAAGTTAACGTTTAAGTTTTCTGTACTCGTCTTTGAGTTGTTTCATTTCATATTCTAATAAACGTATTTTGTATTCTGATTGCTCTAAGCGAATTCTGAGCATGGCAAGATCTCGTTTTGATGTGTCTGTGATAGATTTGGCGAGTTTAGAATTTTCGACGGGTAGTTGGTTACTGGCATCGAGACGTTCAGCTTCTTTAAGTAATTTATCGCGGCTAGTGATTAAATTTTCTCGATCCAAAATTTCGTCGATATGAGTTTGATTTGTTTTAAGAGACGCATTCATTTCAAGAACTTTGTTCGCGGTCTCCATCAATAAGCGGGCGTCCGTTAACGAGGGTGGAAATTTCTTTTGAATAAGACTGAGCGTAAGGGTTGATAAAATGATCGCAATAGCGACGGATTTAAATATGCCGAGTAGCAAATCACTTATGAACTTCATACAATCCTCTCTAAAAAAAACCTCATGGAGCGATATAATGCATTTGGGGTTTATCAATTTGTAAACAATTCATCCCTCTAGGAAAAACACTTTGATCTCATGATGTTAAACTATACAACCCCTTGGGACAAAGGATTATATGGGTTACAAGATAGAAAACGAGGACAAAGAAATAGAGTGTACGTCTCTCGTGAAAGACAATACGGAAATGAATATAAAAAAAGAAATTCTAAGTCATGTTCTTCCATCACCTCATCAGGATTCAGAGTTAAGCTCGGAAGAAAAAGTCGAGAAAATCAAATTTCACTTTACCGAAATCATGAAGACCCTTGGATTGGATCTTTCTGATGACAGCCTTAAAGACACTCCTAAACGTGTCGCCAAAATGTATGTAAACGAAATTTTTAAAGGTTTAAATACAGCGAACTTTCCAAAGATTACAACGATTGAAAACAAAATGCAGTATGATCAGATGATCGCCGTTAAAAACATCGATTTGATTTCCTATTGTGAACATCATTTTCAAACGATTCAGGGGCATGCGACGATTGCATATATTCCAAGTAAAAAAGTAATTGGTTTGTCAAAGATTAATCGTATCGTAGATTTCTTTTCTCGGCGTCCTCAGGTTCAAGAGCGCTTAACTAAACAAATCGCTGATTGTTTAGAGTACGTTTTAGAAACACCTCATGTTGCAGTCTATATAAATGCGAAACACTTTTGCGTGATTGCACGTGGAATTGAAGACGCAAATTCGACAACAATTACTACTGATTTACGTGGTGATTTTAAAACGCGTGCTGAAACTCGCAAAGAGTTCCTTCAAAACTGTAATTAAATTTTTCAGGTCTTTAAAAAAAGCAAAAAAAAGCCACGTATTTCTACGTAGCTTTTGTACTCGTCGTTGAGTATAGAATCAAAACTAGTGTTTTGCTTCTTCAGTTTTTTCTGTTTTTTCAGCTTTAGCTTTTTTGTTTTTCTTAGCTTTCTTTTCAGCTTTGTGTTCTTTATGTTCAGCAGGTGCGCCGTGAGCAGCATCTTTAGGAGCTTCAACTTTTTGTTCAGTTGGAGCAGTTGCTGGAGCTGTAGTTGCTGCACCTTCGTTTGCGAAAGCTACAGTAGCCATAACAGTTACTAAACCGATTAATAATGATTTCATAAGATCTCCTTATATATAAAGTCCGTAATTAGACTCTTTTGTTGATGAGTTAAGCCTACGTCATCTCAATAAAGTTCAAATTAAAACTAGATTAATTATTTTTAATCTTAAATTGAAACTCGGTGCCTTTAGGATTTAAATTGCTAAATTCAATAGCAGATTTGTGTAAGTCGCTGATTTTTTTAACGATTGCTAAGCCTAATCCGTAGCCAGAAGTTTGGCTTGTTTCTGGTGCACGGCTGAACCTCTCAAAAAGAAGCGGTGCCATATTGTGTGAAATACCAGGTCCTTCGTCAGCAACTTTGACTATTGAATGCTCATTTTCCCAAATCAAATCGATACGAATGTTACTGTTTGCTGGCGAGTACTTCATCGCATTTTCGATTAGGTTATAAAATAGGTGCTTTAGCAAATCGGGATCACCCATGACTTTTGGACTCGCAAAATCATTATCAATGATATTAAAGATTAACTTTTGCTGATGGAGCTGGGCGCGGGCTTGTAAATTTGATACGACCCTTAAAATAATTTCTTCAAGATGAACATTGGAAAACAGTTTCACGTGTAAACCGGCATCCAAGCGCGCCAGCAGCAACATATCTTTGATGATATCGATTAAGTGATTTACTTCTGTTTCTTGCCCAAGCAAAAACTGTTTAGATTCAGGATCTAGTGTGGAGTCTTTCAAGCGCGCTTCTAGCGAAGACTTTAAAATCGTCAGTGGTGATAGCAACTGGTGCGAGGCATCGGCGACAAATCGTTCCTGGCTTTGAAAAGATTTTTCGATGCGGTCGAGCATTTGATTCATCGTTAGCGCGAGCTGGCGGAACTCGTCGCGCACGGGGCTTACTGGGACGCGCTCGGAAAGCACGGTGGCCTTGATATCCTGAGTTTTCGCAATGATGTCTCGAACGGGTATAAGCGCACGGCCTGATAGAAAATATCCCAATAACATCGAAATCACGATGGCTAAAGGGATGCCAACCTGAATGACTTGAAGCCGATTATCGATTTGTGTTTCCAAGAGTGTACGTGGGGCTAATACCTGTAAGAAATGTTGCGGGCTTTGATTTTCAATCGGAAACGTAATCAGGCGATAAGAGTCTGCTTCGGAATCTGGTAGTTGATTCAGCTCATATATAGTTTTGAATGTCACGTCTGTTCCGGTTTTAATTTTTTCAAGCTGGTCTTCAAAAGGTGGCAGATAGTCACCTAAATTTCCGAATTGGCTTAATACTTTTCCATCGCGATCGCGAAGAAGAATTCGAGTTGTTCCGAGTGAAAAGGGTAGTATTTTTTGTTGATCTAAATCAATAGAGCCTACGTTGATTGGTCCTTTGCGGATCTGATTTTCAACAGATTCGCTAATGTCGATACAGTAATTGTAAAGAGCATCATCGAAATCTCGCTTAAGGGCGTCGATCGAATAATCAAAGACCAGCAAGTTAAATGAAATTGTCGTGATTCCAAAAATTAAAGCAAAGATTAGGGTCAGTCTAACCCGGAAATTCATAAAAATAAGGACTCGGCGGAAAGTGCCATTCAACCAGCCGAAAAGAGATTTCAATTGGCAGACTCACTAGATTCATCTTGCTTTAAAACATAACCGACGCCGATTACCGTGTGGATCAGTTTTGTGTCAAATGGAGCATCGATTTTTTTTCTTAGCATGTTCACGTAGACATCGATGACATTACTTTCGGAATCAAAGTGGACGTCCCATACATGCTCGGCAATGGACGTACGACCAAGTGGACGATTCGGATTGCGCATGAAATATTCAAGTAAAGAGAACTCTTTTAACGTAAGTACGATCTCTTTTTGTCCGCGATGAACTTTACGTAAAACTAAATCCATTTCTAGATCAGCGAAAATGAGTTTTGTATTTGATACCTGATTTGTTGAACTTTGGCGTCTAAGAAGAGCTCGAACTCGCGCTAGTAGCTCTTCAAATGAATAGGGTTTAGTCATGTAATCATCCGCACCTGAATCTAAACCAAGTATTTTATCTTTAGTGCTCGAAAGTGCGGTCAGCATCAGAATAGGTGCATTTAGGCCGTCTCGGCGTAAGTGGCGAGCGGTATCAATGCCGCTTTGATCGGGGAGTCCAACATCTAAAATGACAAGATCGTATTCAGACGAACTGCAATAGGATTCAGCGGATAAGCCTGATTCGGCTACATCAACAGAATAACCAGATTCGGTCAGCCCTTTTTTTAGGAATTGGGCCATTTTAGCTTGGTCTTCGACAACTAAGATACGCATTATTTTTTTAAGATATCATCCAAGACAGAATCTGTGTCACTTTTTTTCTGCTGTGGCGCTTTGTTTTCTACTAATTCGACACTCGTAATAACATCTTCACTCACTTTTACCGTCACGTTTTGATTTTTGTTCTTTTGGCTTTTAATTAACTTTTCTTTGAAGGCACCTAAATTGGGATCGTCTTTGAGTAGGTATGGGCCTTTATATTTTCCGTCGAAAAAAACTTCAACAGTGTCGGTTTCGCGAATCAAATTCACGTGGCCGGTAAATGACTTAACGGCAGAGTCTTCTTTTTCGTAAATATCGGCACTTAAGCCTTTGGATTTCTTGGCACCGCCTTCGCCACCGCCATCTTGTGCATGCGCAGATTCGACCACGCAGAACGAAACGATAAAAAGTAGTGCGAGTGCAGCTTGTCTCAAAATGATACTTTTGGTGACCATATTTCCCCCCTAAACCGTCAATCTAGAGTGTATATTAAGACTTTTAGTATAAAAAGTAGTATTTGAAGTGATCCGAAAGATACTATAGGATATAGGTATTCAAAACTTAATAAGTTTTAGAGGTTGTTATGAACTTAGGTTGGACAGAAATTCTTTTAATTGGCGGTATTGCGCTGCTTATGTTCGGTCCGTCACGTCTGCCGGGATTAGGTAAGTCATTAGGTGAAGCGATTCGTGGATTTAAGAAAGGCTTAAGCGAAGACGAAATTCAAGCTAACGCTCGCCCAGTAAATGATCAGATTCCATTCGATGGTAAAAATCAGTCAAATCAGACTGAAAACAAATCAAATACCTCGACACAGACTGAAAAAAACCATACTTAGTAGGGGATGGTAAAACTCACACAAACGGTTCAAAAAGGTGGCTGTGCCGCGAAGGTCGCCGCTAGTGAATTACGCTCAATATTAAATCAAGTTCAATTTCCAGTGCCTCATGCCGAGCTACTTGTTGATGGTAGACATTTCGATGATGCGGCCATTTACAAAGTTAACGAAGAACTCTCTCTTGTTCAAACTCTAGATTTTTTCACCCCGATCTTGGATGACCCTTATTTATTTGGCCAAGTCGCCGCGGCGAATGCGTTAAGCGATGTTTATGCGATGGGTGGTTTGCCTAAGACTGCCATGGTGATATTGGCTTATCCCTTGGCTACCTTTGAAAAATCATGGGTCGTTCATTTGCTTCAAGGTGTTGCGGATAAAGTTAAAGAAGCACAAGCCAACATCGTTGGTGGTCACACGATCGATGACGACACCTTAAAATTAGGTTTGTCTGTAACCGGGTACTGTAGCACGCATCAATATTGGATGAATCAAAACTGTAAAGCCGGTGATGTTTTAATTTTAACGAAACAGCTAGGTACGGGAACCCACACGGCTGCGCTTAAGAGACAATTTGTAAACGAGAGTGAAATTGCCGAAGTTGTTGATTCCATGAGACAGCTTAACTCAGTGCCAGCATTATTAAATTCCACATTGTTTTCTGCCATTCATTCTGCGACCGACATCACTGGTTTTGGATTGGTCGGACATGCTTTCAATATGGCGAAAGCATCAGGAAAGTGTTTTGATATTAACTTTTCACAATTACCCTTGTTTTCAGGAACACTGGAATCATTAGAACGTGGTTATCTGACGAAGGCTCATCGAACCAATCGCGAGTATGTTAAAGAAAGTGCTAATTTATCACGTCTAAAAGAAAATCAAATCCTGGCCATTTGCGATCCGCAAACGAGTGGTGGGCTGTTACTGTCCGTTGATAAAAATCAAGTGGATGCAGTCCTGAGCGAGATTAAAAAAACTTTCCGCCATGCGTGTGTCATTGGAACGGTTGTGGAATCAAGTTCGAACGAGTTTTTGAGATTTCATTAAATGTCGACGCACGAGTCTTGGGTTGAAGAAAATGAAGTCTTGGATTTGATTCGGCAGGATCATCGCTGGATCGACGTACGTGCACCGGTTGAATTTGCGCACGGTTCAATTCCTAATTCAATTAATCTGCCCATCATGAATGACGAAGAACGACGTCTTGTGGGAACTTGTTTTAAGCAGCAGGGGCGGGAAGCTGCAATTGAACTGGGTCATCATTTAGTTTCAGGCAAAAACAAAGACCAGAAAATCCAATCCTGGTTGGATGAAATAAAAAAACAATCGCCTAATATATCTTTATTCTGTTTTCGTGGTGGTTTACGATCTCAAATCTCTCAACAATGGATTATGGATCAGGGCGTTCGTATTCGTCGCGTGCGGGGCGGTTATAAAGCAATGCGAGCGTTGATGACTCAGTATCTGCGCCAGCAGTTAAGTAAAACATCGGTGCGACTGATTTCGGGACCAACGGGTAGCTGGAAAACCCCTTTTTTACAATGGTTAGTAGACGAAAAACACCTAGCAATTGATTTAGAAAAGTTAGCTCAACATAGAGGTTCTGCGTTTGGTAAGCAGGGGGAGCAACCGGCGCAAGTTAACTTTGAACATGCGATTGTAAAGGCCGTTTTGAACTCCGAGGCCCAATACGATGGCCATACGCCTCTTTATTTAGAAGACGAGAGTCGCATGATTGGCCGCTGCGTAATTCCGGATTTCTTTTTCGCTAAAATGCGCTCATCACCCATCATTTGGATTGATGAACCACTTGAGCGCCGAGTTGACAATATTTTCCACGATTACGTTGAGCAAACAGATATTGTTAAGAGCCAAGACATTTTTAAAATTCAGGCTGTCTATCAAGGGTACAAGGATTCGATGTCTGGGATTAAAAAGCGTCTGGGGCATGAAAAATACACTGAAATTATGAAAGATATTTTAAGTGCTGAATCAGAGAGTGTATCAAATGGAATACATGACTCCAATCGTGTATGGATCCAGAAGTTACTGGAATTTTATTACGACCCGATGTATTTGACTAGCTTAGCTAGGCGGAATCCAGTGACTTTGATCAAAGCGACTACGTCTGAAATTAAATCATTTCTTTCTAAGTAAAATTTGAAAGCGATTGTTTTTGAATTCCCACTTGAAAAACAAAAACAATACGGCCGCGCTTGTGAAAAAGAAAGCTAGAACGGTATCTATATTAACGAGTTCTCTAAAAACTAAGAAGGCTACAAAAGCGGAAATTGTTGGTTCAAGGAGCTTTCCACAGCTCATCCAATTTATGTTCAGGTGATTCATCAGATACGAAAACAGCGAGTGGCCAAGAAACGTGGGGATAAAAATGGTTCCTAGCAATGCCAGCCAAGCACCAGAACTGTAGCCCGCTAGCGGCGTGCTCATCGTTTGGGCCGTAGCTAAAAAACACAACGCGCAGACGAAATAGATGCCGATGCTGAAATTCCAGTTATTCATCGCTTTTCGACTGCGTTTAGAAAGCAAAGCGTAGATAGAATACAGGGCACCCGAAGCCAAAGCGGCGGCTTCGCCGTGCCAAGAGTCTAAGCCCAAACTCAAGCGGCTTCGCAGCAAAAAATAGAGTCCAGTTAAGGCAAACAAATAGGAAAAGGCCACATTTTTTTCTAGTGGCTCATTGAACGCGATTTTAGCTCCCACCGCGGTAAATAGAGGGTTGAGTGCAAATAAAATCATGCAGTGAGCGACGGACGTTGTTTGAGCCGAATAGGAATAACTCCATAAATGTAGATAAAAGAAAATGCCCGTTAGGATCACCCACTTTTTATGGGTGATTACATCGCGAAGAATGTCTGTGTACGAATCCTTAAGCGCACGAAAACCGAGCAGCAGTAGGCTAGCGCCAATCATACGCCAAAATCCAAGGGTTTCGGGAGGTATACCGCTATACTTTATCAAAACGGCAGATTGAGACAGGCTGAAAATTGAAACAAGATAAATGGCGTAGTGAAGCATAGGCTCTATGAGTGTATCCTTATTGTCGCTAAAAGTTAATTAAGATTTTACTTGGACAAAAACGAAAATAAATATTCTATGCTAGAAGCATGAATTCAGTGAATACTCCGCCTAAAATCAAAGTTGGTGTTGTGGGAGCCAGAGGCTACTCGGGCCAGGAACTATGTCGTTTATTGACCCGGCATTCCCGTGTTGAGCTCGCCGCCATTTTTTACAATGAAGGTAAGCCGTTTACTTTGTGGAATCAGTTCCCAGAAATTCAGCGCCTTGCAAAAACGTTAAATCGCACCGAGCCTAAAAGTTTAGATTTAGCGAGTTTTTTAAACTCCTCAGAAACACTAGATGTTGTTTTTTTAGCGACTCCCAATGAAGTTTCGATGGAACTGGCGGAGAAATTTTTAAAGCGTGGTATTTCAATCATCGATTTATCCGGGATCTTTCGTTTAAATCAGGTAAAGCCCGATGTGAGTCAAAGTCTGTATTCTAAATATTATTCGTTAGAACATACTTGCAGTGCACTGCTTGAGCAGGCTCGGTATGGCTTGCACCCTTTCAACGCTAAACAAATTCAAACCTTTAAGTCAACCAAGCCATTTTTAGTGGCGAATCCAGGCTGTTACGTGACATCAGTGTTGATGGCTATAATTCCCTTGCTGCAATTCGGTTTGATCGACGCGCAGTCAATTATCGTTGACGCTAAATCGGGTGCGTCTGGAGCCGGAAAAAAAGCGAATGAAAACCTTCTGTTTTCAGAATTGTTTGCCGACTTCTACCCCTACAAGGTTTTGCAGCATCAACATGTTCCGGAAATGGAAATGTTCTTAGATGTGTTCTCTCAGCAAAAAGCAAAAGTCGTATTTACCCCTCATTTATTACCCGTGTTTCGCGGAATTTTATCCACGTGCTATTTAAAGTGGTCGAACACGGCAAAAAGTCTTTCAATTGATGAGAGAAGGCTACGTGTGAAAAACGCCTACGCTTCGACTTTTGAAAATTATCCGTTAGTGGAATTTGGTGAAATGAAAGAGATGCAGAAAAAGATTTCAGTAAAGGCCATTGCGGGTTCATGTATAACATGCATCGGGTATGAAATGGATACTGATAATTTAATTGTGTTTTCGGCGCTGGATAATTTGCTAAAAGGGGCAGCCTCGCAAGCTGTAGAAAATTTAAATTGTATTTATGGCTTTCCCCAATCTGAGAGCTTGGTATAGCGGGAGTCTGTATGTCTATTGAATCGAATATGAATATTACCAAATTACCACTTGGTTTTAAAGCGAGTGGTATTAACTGTGGCGTCCGCCGATATCGTCCAGATTTAGCTCTTGTGTATTCAGAGACGCCGTGTGTAGCAGCAGGTGTGTTTACCCTGAATGAATGTAAAGCGGCTCCGGTTACCTACTGCCAGTCGATCGTTCCAAGCAGCACGGTTCGCGCGATTGTGACTAACTCTGGTCAGGCGAACGCGGCTACGGGTCCGGAAGGTATTGAGAACAACCTGCGAATGGCTGTCGGGGTCGCTAAAGAACTAGGCTGCGCGCCTAATCAAGTCCTAACGGCGAGTACGGGCGTTATAGGTCAACAACTAGCAATTGAAAAAATAGTGTATGCCTTTCCCGAATTGGTTCGTCGATCGACACCAGATGCAGATTTGTTTTCATTGGCTATTTTAACAACGGACCTTGTACCTAAAACAGCATCTAAAGACGTGACGTTGTCGAGCGGTAAAATTCGCATTACGGGGGTATGTAAAGGCTCGGGGATGATTCATCCTAACATGGCCACAATGCTGGGTTATATTTTTACCGATGTGACATTGTCTGCCGAGATGGCGCAAAGGTATTTAAAACGTGCGGTGGATGTTAGCTTCAATCGCATCAGCGTTGATGGAGACTGTTCTACTAACGATACTGTGTTCCTGTTAGCGAATGGTCAATCCAATATCGGTATTCAAAATTCGTCGGATGAAGAAATTTTCTTTCAAGGCCTTGTCGATGTATCGCAGGCATTGGCGAAAAAAATTGCGATCGATGGAGAAGGTGCTACGAAATTAATTGAAGTAACGATGACCGGCGCGCCGTCTCAGCAGATTGCGGATAAGGCGACTCGCGGAATTACGGTGAGCCCGCTGATAAAAACAGCCATTCATGGCGAAGATCCAAACTGGGGTCGTATCCTTGCGCGCGTGGGTGCCGAAGGCGTTCCATCCGCGGCAATCGAAAAAATGGTTTTACGAGTTCAGGGGCAGTTGCTGTTTGAAAATGGTCGACCGACCACATTTGATCGCGCTCATGTGCGTGAACTTTTGAAGGCAAATGTAGTAAAAATTGAAATTGAATTAAACTCAGGAGATTTCAAGTCCACAGCTTGGGGCTGCGATCTTTCCGAAAAATATGTAGAAATCAACACGGAGTATACAACATGAAACGTGAAGACTTATTGGTTATCAAACTCGGCGGCGCTTCTTTAGAAAGTGAAACTGTCGTTCAATCGCTAGCCAAAGATATTAAAAAACTTCACGATCTTGGTTACACAATGCTGTTAATTCACGGCGGTGGTCCAGCGATTAATGCGGCATTAACTGAACGAAACATCATTTGGGAATTCGTAGACGGCCAAAGAAAAACCACGCCAGAAATGATGAAAGTAATCGAAGCCACTCTGTTTGGAATTGTAAACCGTCGCTTACAAACGCACTTTTCGGCATTGGGCGTACCTGTGCTTGGCATTTCAGGCTCAGATATGGGCATTCTAAAATGCTCGCCGTTGAACGACGAGCTAGGTTTAGTTGGAAGTGTCGAAGGGGTAAACAAAGATTTATTAAAAAAGATTGTCGACCTAAACGTAGTTCCACTGATAACACCAGTTGGCAGTGATGAAAAAGGCAACAAGTTCAACATCAACGCCGATATGGCCGCTATGCATATTGCCACAGGATTAAAAGCCAAAAACCTAATCTATATGACCGACCAAAAAGGCATCTGGGACCAAAACAAAGAAACCATTAAGCAGATCGACGCTTTAGGTTTATATCAACTGATGCAAACAAAAGTAGTCCAAGGCGGCATGCTTGTTAAGGTAAAATCCGTAGTCCAGGCCCTAAGGGAAGGCGTCGAGGAAGTCGACATCATCGACGCCAGAGCCGAAAATTCTCTATACGATCTAGTGCATTCAAAAAAGACACTTGGCACCCGCTGCTACGCAAATTAGCATATTCAAACCCTGCCACGACCAAATCGGGAAAGGGTGTGAATATTCAGCGCTTTGCATCTATTTTCCCTCGATCTCCCAAACGAAGTGACAAGGCAGCTTTAATTTGGCTATCATTTCGAAATATTAAGGAGACACTGATGTTAAAATCAAAACTTATGATGGGGTTACTTGTGGCAGTTGCGTTCGGTATGACTGCGTGTGAAAAGAAATTAGATTCGGATCAAAAAAGAGCAAGTTATGCAATTGGACAACAATTGGGTAAGAACTTTAAAGACAACAACGTAGAATTCGACGCTGATGTATTAGTAATGGCTCTTAAAGATGTTAAAGACAATAAAGCGAGCAAAATGACTCAAGAAGAAATGGGTAAAGCTATGCAAAAGCTTCAAGAGATGGCTCAAGCTAAGCAAGGTGAAGTCGCTGAAACTAACAAGAAAAAAGGTGAAGAATACTTAGCTAAAAACAAAACAGCAGCTAACGTAAAAACAACGGAATCGGGTTTACAGTACGTGGTTGAAAAAGAAGGCGAAGGTAAAACTCCGTCTGATACGGATGAAGTAAAAGTTCACTACACTGGAACTCTAACGGATGGAACAAAGTTTGATTCATCTGTTGATCGTGGTCAGCCGGCTGAATTCCCAGTTAATGGCGTAATCAAAGGTTGGACGGAAGCTTTGAAACTTATGAAAGAGGGTTCAAAGTACAAATTAACTATTCCCTCAGACTTAGCTTACGGTCCAATGGGTCGCCCAGGTATCCCACCGAATTCAGTATTGCTATTTGATGTTGAATTACTTGAAGTTAAAAAAACAGCAAGTGCAGCTCCGGCTCCAACTGCTAAACCAGCTAAAAAGAAAAACTAGTTAAATGAGTGGATTTAATTTTAGTTTAGATCCAATCGAAAACTTCGTCATTCTTTTAAACGAAGCCGTTGAACACAAAATGCCAGATCCGAATGCAATGGCTCTGGCAACGGTGAACATCGAAAATAAACCGTCCGTACGTATCGTTTTCTATAAAGGTATGATACGAGACGGTTTTTCTTTTTATACGAACTACAATGGGCGCAAAGCTCAAGATATCGCTCACAATAACAATGTATGTGTGAATTTTTTTTGGTCCCAGCTAGAGCGTCAAGTTCGCATCGAGGGCAAAGCTTTAAAAACGACTCGTGCCGAATCGGAAGCTTACTTTAAAACACGTGTACGAGAGTCTCAGTTGGGGGCTTGGGCCTCTGAACAGAGTCAGCCGCTAGAGTCGTTTGAAACCATTGAAAAACGTTATCAAGAATTAAATACCAAGTATGCAAATCAAGAAATCCCGTGCCCTCCGCATTGGGGTGGATATATCATCGTCCCAGAAATGATTGAGTTTTGGTTTGGCCGTACAGGGCGAATGCACCAACGTTATCGTTATCAGCGTAATGGGACGTCTTGGGCTAAATCGTTCGTCAATCCGTAATGAAACAAATTCTGCTCACTGGTTTTGAACCATTTAGTGATATCAAGATCAATCCGAGTGAAATCCTAGTTAGTGATTTGTTTGAAGAGTTGCAAAAACGAAATGAAATTGGCGTACATAAAGTGATTTTTCCTGTCGATTATCAAAAGGCGGATTCTGTTTTAAAAGATATTCAGTTTTCAAATTACGATTTTATTTTCCAATTTGGCGTCGCTGCAAAGCGATCCTATATCAGTTTAGAAAGAGTGGCGTTGAACTGGATTGAATCCCAAATTCCTGATAACTCGGGGGCTCATATTTCTGAAAAGAAAATCGATTTGTCTTTGCCTGATGCTGCCTTGAATCGCCTTGATCTGGCCCGTATTAGTCAAGAACTAAACGGACGGTTTCCAAACAACATCGAAGTGTCGTTATCGGCGGGTGCGTATCTTTGTAATTTTGTTTATTTTAAAACTCTTACTCAGACCTCAAAGTGCCTGTTTACGCATATTCCGACTCGATTAAATTTTTCAGAACAAGATTGGAATCATGACTGCCAAGAGTATCGCTCGTATACAAAATCCGTGGGACTTGAATTAATTAAACGCGTTCTTTAGTGAAGAGATTCTGGGCACACTAGATAAAATTCAGGAATTTCGATAGAGTATTCATTCCCATTGTCGGTCATCATTTGATAAAAGCCTTTCATTGAACCATATGACGTAGTCAGCGGGCAGGCACTATCGTATTCAAATGTTTGTCCGGGTTGAATCTTAGGTTGCATGCCGATCACGCCCGGGCCTTTTACTTCTTCGACTCGGCCGAAGGCGTCCGTAATAATCCAATGTCTATGCTGAAGCTGAGCAGGAACCGCGCCCGTGTTTTTAATCTGAATTTTGTAAGCAAAAAAATAGTAGTTGTGGTGGGGACGTGATTCGGTCTCGACGTAGACTACTTTGGCTTGTATTTGAAAACTTGGTTCGATAGCTTTTTCTTTAGACATAGTGATAGTCAAAAGTTAAACAAATTGAAGTTCGATATCAAGCTTTAAATGGGATGTTATGTAGCTTGAAAAAGATTGGGTAGTGGTCGGAAGGCAATTCTAGCTTTTGTTCTAGGGTGGTTGGTAAATCTAGGTCAAATCCATAGCTATCTTTGTAGCGGTAAACAATCGCAGAACTCTTATCTAAATATTGGGCCGCTTTAGGTGTTAAAAAGCAAAAGTCAATTTGTCGACCCTCGCTGCGTAATCCGGCACGGACTTGAGCAAAAGTGACTCTACGGTCGTCCGGTAATCCGCCAAGTTCTAGGACGTCCTGCAATTGAGTGTGCTCGTAAAGGTATTTAAATTCTTCATCTGTTGAACGAAGAGACGCATTTCCGTTAAAATCCCCAGCTAAAATCATTGGGACATTGGGATTGCGTTTCTGTACTTCATTAGCGATATCAACCACTGTTTTAAGTTCGGCTTGTCGGCGCGAAAAGCCGTGGGGATCCTTTTTCTCGGGATCTAATCTGGATTTTAAGTGGGTTAACAGGATATTCAAAAAGGGCTTGTCGGATTCCCGCTGAAATAACTTTAGTTCGGCGCAGTCACGTGACAGCTTGTGTTCAGGAGGTGTCTTTAAGAAACGCTCAGAGTCGTAGTTGAAATTAATTAACCGGTGCTTATTAGTGGACAGATCAAAATAGAAAGGCAGATTCTTACGAACTAAAAAGCCCACATCAATATTTCGATCCGAGTTACCCTCCATTAAGGCAGTTGAGTATTTGTTCTCTAAGAATAACTCATTGAAGTTTTTTAATGATTCAGGTCCGCCGACTTCGCATAATAGAATAATATCCGGGTCCATGTCTTTAAACGTACGCGCCAATTCTTTTAGTTTAGCCAGATTTTTATTTGGATAAATAGACGTCGATAGTTTTTGCCACTGAATTTCATCTAATTTAGTATGTTCTAAAGTGGGCGGCTGATCGAACAGCAAAAACAGATTTTCTGTATTTAGAAGTGCTATTTTTAAATCCGTTGATTCAGTCCAAGGCATAATACTATTATTATGCTGGGAATAAATACTCTATGCAAAAGGAAAAATCATGAAATCTCTAATATTTCCTAAAATTAAACCGTGGAATGCAGACATAAAGAATCTTATCAAATCTATTGATTTATTTAAGGCTCAATTCAAGAAAACAGAAGCTAGACAAGGCTTAGTGATTGTCGTGAATGCAGCCGATTCCGAACAAAAAGATGAGTTGTTTAGAACTGTCTTTGATAAATTGGCCCTGGATTGGGAAAAGAAAACAAGCTCTAAAACATTTGCTTCAGACACTCTTTATTTCCAAACGAACTGGGGTTTGGTGTGGCTATGTAGTCCAGCCAAGACATCGCCTAAATTTTTTGCAGAATCAGAATGGTCGTGGGCGAAGGAAGCCTTTGGCTCTTTATTAGGTCACTTTCGATTGCATAAATTAAAACAGGTTTATGTATACACCGGTGCTGAAAAGAAATCCGTAATTGTCCCTGCATTAGTAGGTCTTGAGATGGCTTTCTACCAATTCAAGAATTTTGCGACGTTGAAGAGCGATGATCTGCCAGAAATTTATTTTGATAAATTAGAAAAATCGGATATGCGAGAAGCACAAAATTTTGCAACCAGCATTAATCTAACTCGACATCTAGTTAACTTACCTCCCAACCAAATGGCGCCAAAAGACTTTGTGCAACTGGCAAAGGGTTTGAAATGGGGTCGTAATATTAAACTCGAAGTTTGGGATCAGCGCCGATTAGCAAAAGAAAAAATGAATTTACATTTAGCCGTCGGGCAGGGATCTGATAATCCTCCGTATTTACTACATATAAAATATGCAAAACGTGGAAATGCAAAATCAATCGCATTTGTCGGTAAAGGAATTACATTTGATACAGGCGGATTAGATATCAAACCGGCGTCAGGTATGCGCTTAATGAAAAAAGACATGGGGGGAGCCGCAGCTGTCTTGGGACTGGCTCATTATGTAGCACAGCATGACTGGTCGGTGGATTTTGATTTTTACATGGCTCTTGCTGAAAACTCAATTAACGGAAATGCATTTCGTCCCAGTGATGTAATTACATCACGCGCGGGTTATACCGTTGAAATTGATAACACGGATGCGGAAGGTCGTTTAGTTTTAGCGGACTCATTGGATTTAGCGACTAAGGGTAATGCTAAGTTAGATTGTGTAATTAATGTGGCGACGTTGACTGGCGCAATCAAAGTAGCGCTCGGTGCAGATGTGGCCGGATTGTTTTCCAATGATGATGATTTAGCAGATGAACTGGTTTCTTCAGGTCGTCGCATGGGTGATCATTGTTGGCGAATGCCGCTTGTTGATAAATATTTTGGTAGCTTAAGCAGTTCGTTCGCTGATTTTAAAAATTCATCAGAAGGTTTCGGTGGTGCTATCACCGCTGCTTTGTTCTTGCAGAAATTTGTAAACCAGAAACGTTGGGCTCATCTAGATATTTATGGCTGGAATGATAAGTCGTCTGGCAGTTTAGGATTTTCGGGCGGCAGCGGGCAGGGTGTGGCTATGCTCGTAGATTTTATAAGCAAATATAAAATTTAACTTAAGCTATTTTGATTTTCCAAAACCCCATAGTTTGTGTTTTTTCAAGTAATCCACTACGAGATTAGGGACTAACTTTTCCCAACCTTTTTCTTTTTTCTCGATCATTTTTTGGACATCACTTGAATGGTAGTATGTATCTGTATCATCGCACCCAGAGATGTCTAAAATCTGCGAATTTTCGATAAAGTGTTTGTATAAATGATTAACCTCTTTACCTGGGAAGAACGACTTAGTTGTTAAGCACATCATGTCGTTTTTGTGCGGGTAAATATAGAGTTTAGTTTGGCTATCTAGTAATTTTCCCAAAGCTTCAAAGATATGGCCTTCCAGCTGCTTATACTTTTCAGGATCAAATAGATTTTCTAGGTGGCGAGCACTCATTACCATGACGAGTGGCGCTTGAGTGTAATTTCTAAAAAAACGTTTCAATTCGTAAAAATATTTAAAATTTGAAATTAAAACGTAGTATCCAAGACTCGTAATGATTTGAACACGGTGCCAGAATTCATCAACATCGATATCAAATTCGCTGGTGATTTCCATAATCGGAAAAATGTCGCTCGTTTTTAATTTCTGTGATTTCATCTCTAGTTTTAGCTGTTCGAAGCCTTTGCTCATGACATCAAGATGGGTTTGCGTAATCGGACGGTAGAAACCACGTTGAATCAACAGACCTTTTCCCCAAATCGTGTCTGCGATATTTAAAACAGCATCGGAACCAACGCCCGTTTGTGGCCCAAAAAGAACAGCTTCAGCCAAACCACGCTTGACCAATTCTAAATTCATTTTTTGATTGTTGAAATGTTTTAGTGCCGGGCCCGAAAACTTGATCACATCAATAATGATCTGTCCTTGTTTTAAACCATCTACTAGAAAATTCATGAAGTCGGATGGATCTTCTGAGTGATAAAAAGCTGAATAAACAAGGTTTACGCCCAACATTCCCAACGCCTCTTGTTGCTGAAGTCGGCGTTGATCCATCATTCGTACATGAAGAATAATATCATTGGGTTCTGCGCCCGGTTTTTTCTGAAATCGTACGCCCATCCAACCATGGCATTTTGGCGATTCTGCGGAACCCGTCGCCACAGTATTTGCGTATGCAAAGAATGTAGTTTTGCTTCCGCGATGTTCATTTAAACGGCGAATCAGTAATGAGTATTCTTTTTCAAGCATGCGATTTAGTCGCGACTCAACAACGTAGCGGCCATTTTTTTCTTTACCGTAGATTTCATCGCTGTAAATCATATCGTAAGCAGAGATAGTTTTAGCGATTGTCTGAGAGGCTCGCCCGGCCTGAAAGAAATGTCGGGCGACTTCTTGTCCAGCGCCGATTTCAGCAAAGGCACCGTAGATATTCATGTCCAAGTTTACGCGAAGAGCTTTTCCTGTCGTGGTACGGGAACCAATTACTTCCGCGGGAACTTTATCAGACATGCTTGTCTCCTTGACTATTTGATTTCACCCAACCCGTAATCGCAAGACTAAGAGCTTTCTCAACAGGAATATTTATTTTTTTAATTTTTGATTTATCAATTAGAATTGTAAAGCCACCTAAAGCATAACTAAGTGGAACATAAACAGCGACCTTTTCATCGAATTTAGGTTTCAATGCTGGCTCTTGGGTTCCGGGAACATCTTCGAAATGATCCCGGGTCACAAGTCCAACAACATGGGCTCCGTCATTAAGCTCAACCATAACCACACTTTTTAAATCTTTCTGTCCATCGCTACTAAACAACCCCATTAGATCCTTTAAAGGGGAATACAGGGCTTTAATCAGAGGGACTTGTGTCAGACGTTTTTCAATTTGATCCCAAATTGATTTTGAAATGAAGTGAGTTAGAACTAGCCCGAATAAAAATATGATAATTAAAGTAGTTACTAACCCTAGCCCCGGTATGTAGGACTCTCGTAAGACATCTCTGAAGAATTGCCCTAACAAATTCTCTAAAATCATGACGCCGGCATAAATTAAATAGAAGGTAATTACGATAGGAAGTAGAGTGACTAGGCCCCGCAGAAAGATATCGGTAATTCGTTTTAGCATGAAAACATCCTCTCATATAAATACAGTGAAATATATGAATTTGCGCGTCTACAAAACCTAGTAAAACTTTAGTGTGTATCATAAGGGTTCGAGTCTTGGATACCAAGTTGTCTCGTATTGGGAAATCAGATGTCCCACGTATCACAAAAGTTCTAAAGGGTTCAGGACCTATGTCCGATTAATTTGGGGACATCCTTTTGGAGGCTTTGTGACTGTAATTGGAATACCGGAACGTTATCTGATGCCAATATTAGCTATGGTCTTTATTTCCTTATCGACTTGGGCGCAAACGCCTAAAGTGGTACCAGGTGAGTATTTAATCAAATACCGCGTCGACATGGGTTCTTCTCAAGTTATCAGTAAAATTCAAAGCAAAGTTAATTTGAAAGCGGCATTTCCTGAAATGAATATGCTTCATTTTTCAGTTAAGCCTGGTCAAGAATCGGCCGTTGATGAAATTAAAAACGATCCAGAAGTTCTGTTTGTTGAACCAAATTACATTTTGGAAAAATTAGACGAAGCTCGTCCTGGTGAAGTGGTAGATCGTTTATCGATGGATGATGTTCAAGCACAATCGTCTTTAACCTATTCTCAAAACTATGCGGCTGTTCGCGTAGAACAAGCATGGTCTTTATCATCGGCCTACTCGGCGAGTAATCGTCCGATAGTTGCGATTATTGATACTGGTTTAGATGGTTCTCATAATTTGTTTGCGCGAACAAATTCCCTTTGGATAAATCCAAAGGAAATTCCAGGTAACGGTGTCGATGATGATCAGAATGGATATATCGATGATATTAGTGGTTGGAATTTTATAACAAATTCTCCTGCGTACGCTGATGATGAGGGTCATGGTACTCACGTAGCGGGAATCGTTGTAGGTGCTGGTTTAGATGTGTTTTCTCCACAACTAGATCAATCAAAAATCCGAATTATGCCATTGAAGTTTTTAGATAAACAGGGTGCGGGTTCGACTTCGAATGCAGTGAAAGCTATTTATTATGCGGTAAACAATGGCGCGAAAGTTATCAATAATTCATGGGGTGGTCCTGGGTATTCAAGCGCGCTTTTAGAGGCACTTTCCTATGCTTATAATCAGAAGGTATTGATTGTATCAGCGGCAGGTAATAGCTCAAAAAATAATGACTCAACGGAAATGTATCCCGCAAACTATGTAGTGCCGAGCAATATTAGTATTGCCGCATCGAGTGACACAGATAGGTTGGCGTCTTTCTCAAACTATGGTGTTGGCAATGTGCACTTGGCTAGCCCCGGCGTTTATATTTATTCGTCTTTGCCTGGAAATATGTTTGGTTCAATGTCTGGAACCTCTATGGCGGCGCCATTTGTGTCCGGTATCGCGGCACTCGCATTAAGAGAGGCGCCGTCTTTAACAGGATACCAATTGAAAAATTTGATTATATCGACAGCGGTTCAAGTCGGGCCTTTAGCCGGAAAAGTTCAATCGGGCTCACGTGTTGACGCCTACTCTCTGATATCCCAAGCAAAATCAAATGTACAAACGATAGCGTCGCAGCCTGATTATAAACCTTCGTATGCAGAGTCTCGAGACCCTGCCTCTGAAGCCCAATCCTCGCCGAAATCAAGTGGTGGTTGCGGTCTCGTAAGTACAGCGCTACTTAATCAATTTGGTAGCGGTGGCGGCGGCGGTATGACCCCGGCGAATGCGCTTTCTTTAGCGCTCGTTCTTTCGATGCCTTTAGCGTACTTCTTTTATTTAAGAACACGTAAACCAGCCTCTCGCCGTAAATATGATCGCTTCGTTATGAAGTCTGACATTAAAGTCAATATCGGAGGTCGTGAATTAGTTGCTCAGATGAACACGATTTCGATGGGTGGATTGAGTTTCAATGTGGATGAAATGCTTGAGAAGGGCGGTTCATTAACGATGAAAATTAAAGGACCAGATGGTGCTGAAATTGAAGTTGAAGGCCGTGTAGTTTGGTCTGAAGCTAATCAGTCATACGGTGTTCAGTTTTCTGAAGCGGTCCAATCTATTCAAGGTTGGACAAATCAGTTAGCTAAGAGTGAAAACTAAATCATAAAAATCCAGTAATCACCAAGCCCAGTAGATACACTGCTGGGCTTTTTTATTTTTCTAGCCAATGATTCGGAAATTCAAATGGTTGAACTTGAAAATAGATGCGTTCATAGAAAAGCATGTTTCTAAGAATCAGCTTGATATAGGTGCGAGTTTCTTCGTACGGAATTTCTTCAATAAATTCGATTACATTGTCGCGGCTTCGAACCTGCACCCAACCCTTGTAAGCCGCTGAAGACGCATTATAGCCCGAAATGGAGGGGATAAAGCGGCCCTGGTTGGCGACTAATAAATTCTTTAATTCTTTGGTTCCTAGCGCGATATTGATAGCCGGCTCAAATAAATCAAACTCGTTACGGTAACTAATACCGGCTTCACCTGCACTTAGTTTTTTAGCTAAA